>JAITJW010000180.1 GCA_031278715.1 Treponema sp.
GCAAGACGCCGAGGCTTCGCAAGACGCCGAGGCTTCGCAAGACGCCGAGGCTTCGCAAGACGCCGAGGCTTCGCAAGACGCCGAGGCTTCGCAAGACGCCGAGGGCTTTGCCCTGCCACAAACCTGGCGCCCCCGGACGGAATTCGAGGCCAAGGGCCTGGCGAAGGGCCACAGAATTTGGGAGTTATACTTTGTCAAAGACCAGTGAAGAGGGCCGCCGGACCGCGGTAAACCCGGAGACCGTCGCGAAGCGGGGGAACAAGCGAATTGCCGCGCTGGAACACCTTATCAAGCGGTATCAGCAATCCTACTACAACGGCGAGGCGGAAGTTTCCGACGCCGAATTCGACCGCCTTTGGGACGAACTCAAGGTCCTTGACCCGGACAACCCCCTCCTTAAAAAAATCGGAGAGGACAACACCGACGGTTTTCCCAAGGTAAAGCACCTTATCCCTATGGGGAGTCAGGACAAGGCCGCCAATCCGGAGGAGTTCCGCACCTGGGCGGTGAAAACGCCGTGTTCTTCCTACATGGTCCAGTACAAACTGGACGGGGCCAGCCTTGAGCTTCAGTACCGGAACGGTACGCTTACCGAGGCTGTTACAAGGGGGGACGGGACGGTGGGGGACAATATCATTCCCAACGCCCTGCGGATGAAAGGGGTGTTCAGCAGACTCAATATTTCTTTTACCGGCGGCATTCGCGGCGAGGTCGTAATGACCCGCGAAGTATGGCGGCAGAAATACCGGGACAAGGCCAACTGCCGGAACGCCGCCAACGGGATTATGCGCCGTAAAGACGGCGCGGGTTGCGAAGATCTAAGCCTTATCGCCTATGACGCCGCGGCAGACGGAGACGATTCGTATTTTTCAAACGAAGTGGAGAAGATCGCCTGGCTTGAAGGGCGGGGCTTTACCGTTACCGAATGTCGGGAGTTTTACAGGGCGGAGGAGGTGATCGCCTACCGGGAAGAAGTTTCAAAGAACCGCGCAAAACTGCCCTATGATATTGACGGCCTTGTAGTCAAGGACCGGGTTACCGACATGGCCGATCTTCGCCGGGCCCGGCCGGAACACCAGATTGCCTTTAAGTTTGAACTGGAAGAGGCGGTAACAGTACTGCGGGCCGTCGAATGGAGCGAATCGGGGGCCACGTATACCCCCATCGGCATTGTGGACCCCGTGCGCCTGGCGGGGACGACCGTACAGCGGGCCAACCTGAACAACCCCGATATGATCCGGGCCCTGGGGCTTAAACTGGGGTCCGTAGTAACCGTGGTAAAACGGGGGGAGATTATCCCCAAGATAGAAAGCCTGGCCACACCGGAACAGGCGGCGCGCCTCCTGGAAAAACTCCGCGCGGCCCCGGCTGCGGGGGAACATGAGGAACAGGACATCGAATTCCCCGGGACATGCGGAAGCTGCGGCGCCGCCCTGGAGGACGGGGGGACCCGACTCTTCTGCCCCAACCCGGACTGTCCTAAACGGCTTCACCACCGCCTGGAAAAGTGGATCGGCATCCTCGATATTCGGGAACTGGGGGAAAAACTTTTACGCCAACTGTTCGATTCCGGGCGGGTCCGCCATATCGGCGATCTCTACACCCTGGGCGCGGAGGAACTGGCGGACTACGAGCGTATGGGGGAACTCTCCGCCGCCAAAGTGCTGCGCCATATCAGGGACCCGCGGCAGCTTTCCTTGGCCGCCTTTATCGCGGGCTTTGATTTTGAAGGGGTGGCGGAACTTATTATGGAACGGGTAGTCCAGGCCGGTTTCGACACGCTGGACAAGCTGCGCGCCGCGACGGTAGAAGAACTGGCCGCGGTCTACGGCCTGGGGGAGATCACCGCCCGTACCATCTGCGAAGGCCTTGCGGAAACCGCTGGGGAAATGGACCGGGTTCTGGCCGCCGGCATTATCAGCATCGCTCCCCCCGCCGCGGCGGAAACCCAGCCTCTGCGGGGCAAGAGTTTTTGTTTTACCGGGGAACTTGACACGATGAAACGCAGCCAGGCGGAGGAAAAAGTCAGGGCCCTGGGGGGAAGCGCCAAGCCTTCGGTAGTCAAGGATCTGTCCTGCCTAGTTACCAACGATCCTGAGTCGGGTTCCGCTAAAAACGCAAAGGCCCGGAGTCTGGGTATTCCCATCATCGACGAAGAACAGTTCCTGGCCCTGCTGAAAGACGCGGGCGGGGGGCTTTGATGGGTCTCCATAACAGCGTTAGCATCTATTACGGGCCGGGGTGGTGTATACGCTGAGTGGCGAATAGCCGGAAAAAAAGTTTACACTTATAGCATGATCGATTTAATTCCCAGGCCCGTGTCCCTTAATCCGCTTGAGGGGCGTTTTATTTTTCAGGAGATCCCCGCTATGGGAGGGGATGGCGTGTTTAAGGCCGAAATGGACGCGGCCCGGAGCCAGTTTTCGTCCATAGGTTTTCCTGACTCAGGTCCCGGTACGCCGGGCTGGATCCGCTGCCTCAGCCTTGACGGGCCGGCGGGGGACAAAACCGATGAATATTACCGTCTGAGTGTCGGTACGGGGGAAATCACGATAAAAGCCGCCGGCGGGGCGGGTATGTACCACGGTCTTCAGACTCTGCGGCAGTTGTTTCTTTCCGCCGCCGCCAACGGGAAACAGTGTATTCCCTGTGTGGAAATTGAAGATTGGCCCCGGTTCCCCTGGCGGGGGCTTATGCTGGACTGTTCCCGGTATTTTTATTCGGTTCCTTTCATAAAAAAACTTATTGACGTCCTTTCGCTGCACCATATCAGCGTGTTCCACTGGCATCTCACCGACGATCAGGGCTGGCGTCTTCCCATTCCCGCGTATCCCCTGCTTACGGAGATCGGTTCCCGCCGTTTCGACAAGCGCCGGGGAAGGTACCTGGGGGGATTTTACAGCCACGACGAGATCCGCGAGGTGGTAAGTTTTGCCGGGGTCCGGCATGTCGAGGTGGTACCGGAGATTGACCTTCCCGGCCACGCCGGTTCCATCCTTGCCGCCTATCCGGGGCTGGGCTGTACCGGGGGGCCTTACCGTGTGGAGGATCGGTTCGGCATATTCGAGGACGTACTGTGCGCGGGGAACGACAGCATCTTCGATCTGGCGGCGGCGGTATTCGATACGCTGGGGGAACTTTTCCCCTCAAAATACGTTCATATCGGTGGGGATGAGGTACGCTTTAAGCGCTGGGAGGAGTGTCCCAAATGTCAAAACCGGCTTCATGAAACCGGCCTGAACGAGGGCAGGGAACTTCAAAGCTGGATCACCGTAAAACTGGCCGGGATGCTCAAAGAGCGGGGAAAAACCGCCATCGGCTGGGACGAGGTGCTGGAAGACAGCCCCCGTTACGGCCTGCCTGAAAACGTGGCGGTCATGTCCTGGCGGGGGGTTAAGGGGGGCATTGAGGCCGTCCGGCGGGGCCGGCAGGTGATCATGTCCCCCAACAGTTCAGGCTGCTACCTTGACTATAAGCACCACGACGACCTGGAAGAACCGGGCCAGTTGGGGATCTCCCGGATTTCCCAGCTTTACGCGCTGGACCCCCTGGCCGGCATGGAGGGAAACGCCCGCAGCCTTGTCCTGGGAGCCCAGGCAAACCTGTGGTCCGAACTTATCTACGCGGGGAAAATAGCGGAATACATGATCTTCCCCCGGATCTGCGCGCTGGCGGAGGCCCTGTGGTCGGGGAACGCCGGCCCGGACGATTTTCTTGAGCGCCTTACCGGACACCGCAGGCGGCTGGATCTGCTGGGACTGCTTCAATACCGTGGTGAGCCGTAGTTCACCTGGTGAGCCGTAGTATGTTACCCGCTCATCGAGGAATCCAAGGTCCAGGCGGCCGGTTTTAAGAAATTCCTCCACCATTTCGGCGGTAGGCTGGGCCGCCCTGCCGCCGATAGCCTGGCACTTGATCGCCGCCGCGGCGCCGGCCCAGCGGGCGCAGTTCTCCGCGTCGAGGCCCCGTTCCATGCCTACGATGTAGGCCCCGTGGAAGGTATCGCCACAGCCGGTGGTATCCACCACTTTGGGAACCGCCAGGGCCGCCATGCGGAATTCCCTGCCATCGGGCCCTATGCCGGCGCAGCCATCTTTTCCCAGGGTAAAAATCACCGTGTGGGGGCCCCGTTTCTTCATATCCCGGCAACATTCAAAAATATCCGCCCCCCGGTAGCGTGTCTTCCAGTAAAATTCGGAGGTGATATAGATGCTGGTGTAGGGAAGCATCTCCTCCTGCTCTTTTGAATAGGAAGAGGCGTCGAACATCACCTCCCCGCCCTTGTCAAGCATGGCCCCTGCGGCTTTTTTTGCCGCCGGGTTGTGGTCGTCCAGAAGCAGGTACCTGGCCTGGAGCAGGTAATCCAGGTCCAGTTCTTCTTCGGTAAGGGGGAGGTAGGGATCCTGCGCTATCAGGAAGGAACGGCCGTTGGTCTCCTCGTCGGAAAGGCAGACGCAATGGGGGGTACACATTCCCCGGCGGACCAGAAGATGGGAAACATCGACCCCGTGCCGCTCGAAGTCCAGCCGCTGGGCCCGGCCGTTGGGGTCATCCCCCACCGTTCCCATGACACCCGCGGAAACCCCCTGCCGGGAAACTGTAACGATGGCGGTGGCGGCGTTACCCCCGAACTGCCAGGATTGCTCCAGAAGCCGGGCGAACTCGTTGGGTCCGGGGATGCGGTCTACGCGGACCAGGTGATCTGAAACCGGGGCGCAGAGGGCAACGGCGGTCAACATTCGATCCTCCCCTTGCTCAGGATAAAGGCCCTAAAGACCTTATGGCCGGAGGGCCGGATCACAGCAGCGTAAGGCCGTCAGGATTCAGCACCCTCATTTTTTCCGCGATAAAATCCACCACCGGCCTATGGGCCGCCTCCAGCAGGGCCCCGATGACTTTGGGGGGCTTGTCCCCGGCCAGGATCCGGGCAAGCTGATCCCGGTAGTACATCAGGTATTCCGTGGCGATATTGGTTTTTGTTATGCCGTGCCGGACGGCCTCTTTCAGTTGATCCACGGGGATCATCGAGGTACCGTGAAGCACCAGGGGCAGGTCCGCCGCGGCCGCTATACCCTTGAGAAGTTCAATTTCCAGGCGGGGTTCTTCGATGTAGACGCCGTGGCTGTTCCCGATGGCTACCGCAAGGCTGTCTACGCCGGTTTCCTCAGCAAAACGCCGGGCCTCGGCGGGCTGGGTAAAGCGGTCCCGGTCAACCTTCTCTTCCCGGCCTACAATTCCAAGTTCTCCTTCCACATCGATTCCCATAGGACAAGCGGCCTCGACAACCCGGCGGGTCTCTTTTACGTTTTCGTCAAAGGGCCGTTTGGAGGCGTCCAGCATGATCGAGGTAAAACCGCTCTGAATTGCCCGCATACAGGTTTCAAAGTCCGGGCTGTGATCCAGATGCACGGAAAAGGGGACGGAACTCTTTGCCCCCAGGCTTTTGACCATAGCGGCAAAGGTGTCCATCGCAATATACCCGTCGTTGTAGTACATGATGATGACCGGGGTCCCGGCTTGTTCCGCCGCCTCGAAAACCATTTTTGTCGATTCGTAGTTAAAGGTATCGTAGGCAGGAACAGCGTAACCGCGCTTACGCCCCTCCCTCATAAGATCAACGGATCTGCACAGCATACCCATACATGCCCCCTTAAATTGCGGAAAACCACTGTTCCTCCGCACACCGTTTAGTAATTCTACAGAGATACCAAAAATTGGAACGATATGTCTTCCCAGTCGGGCAGGCCCTCGTGGGCAAAATCGGGATAGAAACACACGGTTTTTTTCGCGGTAATTTTGTTGTACATGGCAAACTGGCTTGAGGGCGGACAGATGGTATCCATAAGACCTGTAGCCATCATGGTTTCCGCCCTGATCCGGCCTGCCAGAAACTGGAGGTCCACATAACCCAGGGTGGTAAAAATTTCTTCTTCCCGCTCGTGGCGGGGATCAACATGGCGAAAGTAATCCTGCAATTCCTGGTAGGCTCCCTTGGCAAGGTCCATCTCCCAGACCCGTTTGTAATCACACAGAAAGGGTTGCGCGGGGGCCGCCTTTTTCAGATTTGGGTAAAGGGCGGCACAGGCCACTGTAAGGGCGCCGCCCTGGGAACCGCCGAAGGCGCCCATGCGGTCCCCGTCAACTTCCTCAAAACCCGCCAGAACCCTGGCCAGGGCGGCGGTATCAAGAAAAATATTACGAAACAGAAGTTTGTCCGGATCCCCGCCAAGACCCCGGATAATATGGCCGTGTAAGGTGTTCCCCTTAACACCGCCGGTATCTTCACTCCGGCCCCCCTGCCCCCGGACATCCAGGGCGGCAATGGCCAGCCCCGAAGCGGCGTAGGGGAGCAGCTGAAACCATTCTCCGGCGCTGCCCGAATAACCGTGGAACTTGAGCAGGGCCGGGATTTTTCCCGTTATGGTGTTGGGCCGCAGGTATTTGGCGTGGAGCCGCGCGCCCCCCGCTCCGGTAAACCAGAGATCAAAACATTCGGCGCAGGGGCAGGAAAAGTCCGCGGGGACAAGCTGCGGCTGAAGGTCCAGTGCGTCCAGTTCTCCCAAGGCCCGGTCCCAATAGGCGTCAAAATCGGCAGGCCGCGGGTTACGGCCGCGGAACGTGTACAATTCGGAGATCGGCATATCGACAAGCATAATGATCGATTATGACGGACTTCGGCTGTTTTGGCTACCGACCGCATTGCCGACAGGACGGTCATTGACAACGAATCCTCCCTGGGAGATTATAGATGTATGCCTTTTTCCATGCCGTTGCGGGGCCTGCCATTTAAGGCGTTTTTTGAGAATTCCATTTTTTTAGCCTCGATTACCAGTTTTTTGAGTGCCCAGCTTATTAAAACGGTTATTATGCTGCTCCGTTTCCGCAAGAGGAATGTTCGGGATGTGCTGGAAACGCTGGTATGGCGTACCGGTGGTATGCCTTCAAGCCATGTGGCGCTGGTTGCTTCTATGGCGGCTTCTACGGCTTTTTCCGAGGGTATCGGGTCCAATCTGTTTCAGTTGTCGTTTTGGTTTGCCCTGGTGGTTATCCGGGACGCTTTAGGGGTAAGGCGATCTTCGGGGCTGCAGGCGCGGCTGCTTAACGTGCTGGGGAAACAGGTGTCGGAATACACGAAGGGGGAATTCCACCCTCTTAAAGAGGTTCACGGTCACACCCCGCTGGAAGTTGTGGTGGGGGGCTTTTTGGGTTTGTTCATTGCCCTGGCCTTTGCCTCGTTGTAGGCTTATGTTCAAATTTTCCACTGCCGTCTTGATTCCGGGTTCCCTGCTTGTGGGCTTGGTCCTCTTGTACGCCGTTCCTGAATCCTTTGTCCGCGGGGTGTTCCCAAGCGGGGGGTATGCGATTCTGGCTTTTGAAGAGGCCGATGGGGGGATGGTTCAGGTTCTGGAGCAGGTTCTGGGCCGGCCGGTGTTGTCGGAATTTTCCCAGTGGGTGTTCCTGAATAACTTCGGCAGCCTTGAACAGGTCCCGCTTGGGGAATACGGGGACCGGCTTGAGATTTTTGACCCCCGGCGGGACGCTTATGCCGTAAAACTGCGGGATTTTTTTACACAGGACGGGAAGCACTGGTTTTTTATCCCCCTGGATCGGGGTATGTTTGGCCTTATTCCTCCTCTGAATCCCGAACGCGCCCTGAAGAAGAGGATCGGCCGCGCCCTGGGCGGGGGGTCGTTTTCGGTGATTCTGAAACAGGAAGGCCGGCCTTTGGGGTTCTGCATCCTGCCCTTTGCGCTGGCATGGCCGGCGCTTCTGTTCCTGGCGGGGGGGAATGGGTCCGGCCCGCTTAAACGGAGGGACCGCCGGGGGATCCTCCCTTCCGGTTCACGGGGTCCGGGCCGCCGGATACTGCTCCTCCTTGGGCCGCCGCTGTTTGCGCTCAGTCTGTGGGGCGCACCGGGCTGTGCTGTTGTGGCTCTGTTCCTGTACCTTGGCGTCCTTGTGGCCCCGCCGTTACAGGAGCTATGGCTAAGCATGATCAGGGGCAGGCAAAAAGAAAACCGGCAGGCGCCAAGGCCGGGGCCGTACCGTTTTAATGTTGTGGTAAGCCTTGCCCTGACTCCTCTGTTTGTCCTTATCATCCGGGCGGGGCAGATTCCCCTGCTTCCGGGTCTTGCCGGTCTTGGGGGGCTTTTTGTCCTGTATTTTTCTTGTCTGGGGGTCCAGCTGCGCCGTCTTGGGCCGGCGCCTTCCGGGTCAGAGACTTCGGGAGGGCGGGAATCCTGCCGTTTTGTACCGTTGCCCATCCTGCCCCCCCGTTCCGGATACTCTCCGCTCCCGGCGCCGTTTGCCCTGGCTTGCGCTCTGGCCTTTCTGCTTAACCTTCCTCCGGGTTTTTGGGCTGGGGGGGCAGGGGCGGAGCCCTGGCCATTACTGGTTGTGGAACAGGACTATGAGGATCATGTCCTGTTCCAGACCGGTTTTGCCCGGCGGTCCCTCCGCGAAGACGCTTCTTCCGCCTTTGCGGTTTCCTCATATTTCCACTACACTATGGGGGAGGATGGTCTGGTGGAGGGGGTTTTCCCCGGTCCGCCGGAGACCGGGCCGGAAATTCCCCCCTTCCCCCTGGCGGATCTAAGCGATTTTCTGGCCGGATGGGCTGTTCCGGCCGGCCCATCGTGGAATTCCGGCGGGTGGACCGCGATAATTCCACTGTTTCCGGCTTTGGCCTTGCTGTTTTTACCCCTTGGCCGGGTCGGGGGGAAGAAGATCGCCGTCTATGACGACAAACGGATAGCCGCATAATGAAAGTATATTCCTTCCCCCGCGGGGGATTTTCCTATGAAGATCATACGGCGCCCCGCCGGGATTCCAGTGTGGTTGCCTATCTCCCCACAATTTCGGTGATTCCCCTGGTCCACAACGACGGTGGCCGGGTACAGCCGGTGGTGTCTGTGGGGGATACGGTCAAAGAGGGGATGCTTATCGGCTGGGGGCATACCAACGTACACGCCACAGTCCCCGGCAAGGTGATTCGCCGGGTTTCCTGGAAAAACGCCTGTGAACAGGAGATTGAGGCTCTGGTGATCCGTATGGGCGGTACGTTTGAAAAGCTGGGGAAAAAAGAGGAGATCTTCCCCTGGGAGGGGATTTCTTCCCACGATCTGCGGCGTATCGCCTCCGATTACGGGGTTGTCGAGATGGAAGGTTCAGGCCGTTCCCTGGCGGACATGCTGTTTTCAAAAAGCGGCGGGAAGGACCACCGTTCCCTGGTGGTCCGCTGTGTTTTTGACGATCCCTGGCTGGTCGCTGACTACACGCTGTGCAAGGAACGGAGTACGGCGGTGGTGGAGGGGAGTCTTGTCGCCGCGAAAATGGCGGGGGTACACCGTATTGTTTTTGCTTTTTCTCATAAGGAACTGGCTCTGGGGGAACGGTTTCTTCAGGATAGCGCCGGTATACTTGAAGGCGGTCCCATACCGGTTTCGCTTGTCCTCACCGGTTCCCGTTATCCTCAGCGGAACTACCGGGAACTGGAGATAGCCCTGCGGAGCTACGAAAAACGGGAGATGATCAGCCTGGGTTCCCTGCTGATCCTGGGGCCCGCTACACTGGCGGCCATATATGACGCGGTAAGACTGCGGAAGCCTATCCTTGACCGGTATATTGCCGTGGGGGGATCGGCGGTGAAGAACCCCCAGATAATGCGGGTAAGGATTGGGACCCGTATTGGCGATGTTTTTGCCGAATGTGGGGGCTTTGTCGCCAAACCCCGGCGTATTGCATCAGGTTCCCCGCTGCAGGGCAGGATTGTGGCGGATCTGGACGAACCGGTGCTTAAAACCACCTATGCGGCTTTTGCCATGCTGGACAACCAGGCCGATTTTTTTAACAAACAGAACTGTATCGGCTGCGGGGAATGTCGGATGGTCTGCCCTGTGGGGCTGGATCCGGAGGAACTCTACAAAAAAATCGGCCACGATTCCCCGGAAAACTGGGGCTGCCACGGCTGCGGCTGCTGTGAACTGGTCTGCCCGTCCCGGCTTCCCCTGGCGACGGCGATCTGTTCCGCTCAAGGGGCTTCATCATGCCCCTGAATCAACGACCCCAGGTAAATTTGGCGCGGTCCACGGTGTTAAGGATGTGGCTGGTGTTCGGCTGCGCCGCGGGAACGGCCCTGTATTCGGCCCTGTTTGATAACTTTGCCTCCCTGAATGTGGCCCTTTCCGCCCTGGCCGCCGGCCTTTTGGCGGAGGCCCTGGCCTTGCATTTTGGAAAACTGCAGGGGCAAAACACGGCAGGGAATGCCGCCATCGCCGACGGCAGCGCCGCGGCTTCCATCATGGTTCTGGTCCTGCTGCTCCCCCATTCAATAAACCCCCTGTACGCGGCGCTGGGCGCGGTGTTTGCCATGCTGCTGGTGAAGTACAGTTACGGGGGCCTGGGGGCCAATTGGATGAATCCGGCCCTGGCGGCCTGGCTTTTTATCCGTTTTTCCTGGCCCGCCCTGTTCGGCGCTGTCCAGCCGGCCGTTTCTTCCGGTGGGGCTCTTGATACCGCTCTTAGGACTTTTCTTAACCGGACGATCTTCACCGTAACCGGGGCGGAGCTTCCTCCGGGTTACGTAGACCTGTTACTGGGGACGGGGAACGGGGGAATTATCGCAGATCGGGGGCTTCCGGTTTTGATCCTGGGAAGTATCCTGTTTATGGCGGTCAGGATCAACCGGGCCTGGATACCCGGACTGTACCTGATCACCTATGCCCTGCTGGTACGCTCCTTTGGCGCCATCTCCGCGGGAGGTGGCTTTGGGGAAGGGGATGTCCTGTACTGTCTCTGTTCGGGGGGAACCCTGGTAGCGGCATTTCTGGTGGTCTGTGATCCCGTAACCGGGGCAAAAACCCCCACGGGGATGCTGCTTATCACTATTTCGGCGGCGTTTCTTGCCTTTCTGTTCCGCTATCCCGGAGGGGAACTCTACGGCGCGTTTCCGGCCGCGGCCATGAGCAACGCCCTGGTCCCCCTGATTCGGGCGGCGGAAAGACATTCACCGGGGGACAGGAGATGAAGGACCTGAAAAATACCGTCGTATGCGCCGCCTGGATCCTGGGACTTCTCCTGGCCGGCTGGTTCCTGTGGTTTTTTACCGAAACCCCGCGGGAGCGGGAACTGGTACAGCGGGTAAACCGGATACTTGCCGCGCAGGGTGAGACTATCATCCTCAGCGGTATTCCGGTAAAAAACAGGCGGCTTCTTCCTTTGGGGACGGAATTTATGCTGGAGGCCGACGGCACTTTTCTGGTGTTTCCGCTGGTTTCCGGCGGCGTCGCCCTAAGCTGCGGGGCCCTTATCGATCCCCAGGGCCGGGTAGAACGGCTTATCCCCCTGGGAACTCACGGGGAGCAGATATTTGAACGGATACCCGCGGGTATCCTCAATGCCTACATCCACCGTATCGAGGGGGGGAAAACCCTATGACAGGACGCCGGGATCATCCTTTTTGGGGCCTCCAGTCCCCCCTGGCGGCGCTGAGCGGGGGAAGCCTCCTGGTTCTTGCTTCGGGCCGCCTGTCCTTCGCCCTGGTATGCGCTTTTGCCCTGCTCTGGGTCTACGTTCTTACGGGCCTTGTCCTGCGGATTCCCTTTTTACCCCGCTGGGGGGGAATCATCCCCTTCCTGGCTTCGTTTACCGGGGGGCTCTACATCCTCTTCATTTTCTTCGTCAGCCCTATCCTGGCGATGGATACCCTGTTCTTCCTGATCCTGTGCCCCCTGTGCTGCGTCTCTTCCGGGGTCCTCCACCGGCTGGAAGAACTGGACCTTGGGGAAACCGTCGCGCAATCCTCAAGGGAGGCCCTGATCTTTTCGGCCCTGATCCTGGGCCTGTCCCTGATCCGGGAACCTCTGGGCTACGGCTGTCTTTCTCTGCCCAGTCTCCAGCGGGGCATTGTGAATTTTATCGAATTTTCCCAGGGTACCCAGCTACCCGTCAGGATTATCGCCTCTTCTTCGGGGGCGCTTTTTCTCCTGGGCTACGGCATCGCCCTGTTCCGGCGCCTTGGGGGGAGTTCTCCTGATGCTGCGGACGGGGAAGAAGAAAACAGGAGGGGAGGAAAGTCATGATCCGCCTGGTAATTCTGGGGGTTTGCGCCTCCCTTGCGATGAATCTTCTTACCCAGTTTGGTTTGGGACTGGCGATTCTTGCCGGTGGAAACGGCAAACAGGGCAAGGAGCCGGTGGAAAAAGCCCATCTCTCCCTGCCGGCCTTCCTGGGCCTCTCCGCCTCCCTGTTCCTGTCCTGGGCCTTCTTTGCCTATGTCCTTATCCCTTTAAGCCCGGGGCCCTACTGGTACCTGCTGCTCTACCCCCTAAGCGCCACCCTGATAAAGGGGCTTGAACGCCTGTGCATCAAGGTCTCCGGCCCCAACAGTTTTTTCCCCAGGATCGAAAATCCCGTATCCTTCTGTTCCTTTCCCGCGGCCTGGGTGGAATTCCTCCCCCTGGGTATCCTCGTATCCCTCCATCTGGCCCTGCACCCCCTGGAAGCCCTGGTTCTTGCCCTGGGCTTTAGCCTGGGACTCTGCCTTTCCCTGGGGATTCTCCGGGAGATTCACCACCGCTCACGGTTCGAGGCGGTACCCCCCTTCCTGCGCGGGGGCCCCCTGGTTCTCATTTCCCTGGGACTCCTCTCCCTTGTTTTTGCATCCGCGTCGATAATATTTTTTAATCTTTCCAGATTCTGAAAACTAGGATAAGCTAACGAGTAGGGGAATATTTTGAAAAAATCAACTCGGAAATTACAAGTTATCTTAGGCTCTCATATTCATGTCCCCTATGGAGTGCCGGAAGCGGAATTTGAGCGGGCTTACCGTCTCAGATTAAAACCCTTTGTTTCCGCCTTGTATAAATTCCCCCAGATACAGGGGACGCTCCACTATTCGGGGGCCCTGCTCAGCTGGGTGGACCGGCTATACCCGGAATGTACCATGTCCATTGACGATCTGGTGTCCCGCAAACAGGTGGAGCTTTTAGGGGGCGGTTTTTATGAACCCCAGTTTTCCCTTATCCCCCTGCAGGACAAAATTGGCCAGGTGGAAATGTTTACCACCTACCTGCGCAAGCGTTTCGGGAAAAAACCCCAGGGCTGCTGGTTACCCGGTTTCGGCTGGGAACAGAATTTTGTGGGTCCCCTTTCAAGCTGCGGCATGGCGTATACATTTCTTGGGGAGGAATCGTTCCGCCTGGCCGGTTTTACCGGGGCGGATCTGTATACCCCCTGCCTGAGCGAGGATCAGGGTAAGACGATAGCCGTGTTTCCCGCCGCCCTGGGCCTGGCCGAACTTTTTGCCCCAGGGGAGGAAGCAGCCGCCCCCTTCCTGAACGCGCTGGAAAGCCTGGCAGGGGAACTGCCGGATGCCGGTTCCCGGGTGGTATCGGTCTTTCCCGATCCCTGCCGGGCCATGTGTTCTGCCGGAGAGGCGGAGCTGTACTGGCATTGCTTTTTTCAGGGCCTTGCCGATTCCCTTTCCCGCTTCGAATTTACCACCCCCGGCCGCTTTATCAGGGGGAGGCTAGGGCTCCGGCGGGCCTATTTCCCCAGTTCGACAGAGCGCCGCTACCTTGTCGATTTTCCTGAGGCCAACGGACTCTACGCAAAAATGATGTTCTCCCACATGCTTATCAACCAGCTGCGGGGGGACAAGCCCCGGAAACAGACTGCACGGGAGGAACTGTGGAAGGCCCAGGGTTACGATACGTTCTGTCCCACCGAATCCGGGGGTATTTACCGCGGGGATCTGCGGAGATTCGCCTACCGTTCCATGCTGGAAGCGGAGAAGATCACGCGCGAAACCAGGGCCTTTGTTCCCCGCCTTATGAATTTTGATTTTGATCTTAACAACGAGGACGAGTATCTGCTCCAGGGGGAGCGGATCAACTGCTATATCCGGCAGGAAGGGGCCGGCGTGTTTGAGCTGGACTACCTGCCCCGTTCCTGGAATTACATGGATATTTTTGCCCGCTGCCCCTGGGGACAGGACCGGAATCCGCCGGTACGCCGGGCCTCTTTTTCGGATATGATCGTGGGGGAGGTTCACCCCCCCCTGCTTTCCGGGGAAGCCGGGGATATTGCCGCGCTGGAAAAGGCCCTTACAACCGGCGGCGGAAAGATCCGCCGCTGCTATGAGGAGCGTTTCCAACTGGAGGACATGGACAAGACCCGGTGCCGGGTGGATTTTGTCCTTCCGGAGGGGGAACCGGGACCCTTCGGCTCAATCGGAATGGAAAAACGTTACCATCTGCGGAAAGATACCCTTACCGTAACCTATACCCTGAGCAGCCGGGAGGGGTTTGGGGAGAATTTCCACTTTATCCCGGTAGTCGATCTTTCTTTTGCCGGGGACAGTGAAGACCAGCGGCGGCTTTTTGTCAACGGCGCCGCGGTGCCGGCAGCCACAAAAGTGCCGCTTAATTTTACCGGAGTGGAAATCCTGAAATTCCAGGACCTGGAAAACGAGACCGTCATCAACCTGAACTCGGACAAACCCTTTGAGGGCTGGATCATCCCCGCCTATTATCCGGTCCCGGCCAATCCGGATGTTTCCCCCTCCTACCAGTCCACCTGCGTGATACCCCTCTACCGGGTCTCTCTTGGCCCCGGCGGGAGCTGGACCCTGAACCTCTCCGTCAAATTTACCCACTGACAGGTCATTGTGAAAGAACCTACCCTGATGTACCGGCCCTGAGTAAGGTCTTCCTACTTGCCAGCAGGCCGCTGCGGGTACTATGGTGGAGCTATGAAATCCAAACACCGGCTGATAAGCTCCGCCCTTCCCTACGTCAACAACGTGCCCCACCTGGGCAACCTGATTCAGGTACTCTCCGCCGACGCCTTTGCCCGGTTTTGCCGTCTGAGAGGCTACCGGACCCTGTACGTCTGCGGTACCGATGAGTACGGCACCGCCACGGAAACCCGCGCCGCACAGGAGGGGATAAGCCCCCAGGAGCTTTGCGACCGTTACTACGCTATCCACGCCGCTGTTTACCGCTGGTTCAACATCGCGTTTGACAAATTCGGCCGTACCTCTACCCCCATCCAGACCGAAGTAACCCAGGATATTTTCAAAAAACTGGATGCCAACGGCTTTATCACCGAGCACACGATTGAACAGCTCCACTGCGGCCATTGCGGTCGTTTTCTGGCGGACCGTTATGTACGGGGTTCCTGCCCCCACTGCGGTTACCAGGACGCACGGGGGGATCAGTGCGAATCCTGCGGCAAACTCCTTGAGCCCACGGAACTCAGGGAACCCCGCTGTTCCGTCTGCGGGGCCGCGCCGTCGCTTAAAAGTACCAAACACCTCTACATCAATTTACCGGCCATCAAAGGCCGTCTGGAAACGTGGATCTCCAAAGCCGCGGTGGAAGGGTTTTGGGCCCACAACGCCGTCCGGATGACCCAGGCGTGGATTCGCGACGGGCTGCGGGAACGGGCCATCACCCGCGATCTGACATGGGGCATCCCGGTCCCCAGGCCGGGCTACCAGAACAAAGTCTTCTACGTGTGGTTTGACGCCCCCATCGGTTATATTTCGATTACCGGCAATCTGGGGGAGGAACTCGGCCTTGACTGGCGGAGTTTTGTTGATCAGTGGTGGAAGAACCCCGGCGAGGTGGAACTGTTCCAGTTTATCGGCAAAGACAACATCCCCTTTCATACGGTGATCTTCCCTTCAAGCCTTTTGGGGGCCTCCGCTGCGGAATCTTCAGACGCCGCGGCCAAACCCGCCTGGACCCTGCTCCACCACATGTCCAGTACCGAATACCTCAACTACGAAAGCGGTAAATTCTCCAAAACCAGGGGGATTGGGGTTTTTGGGACGGACGCTATGGAAACCGGCATCGGCGCCGATGTATGGCGTTTTTATATTTTCTACAACCGGCCGGAAAAGGCGGATTCCCTTTTCACCTGGCGTGATTTTCAGGAAAAGGTGAACGGGGAACTCATCGGAAATTTGGGGAACCTGGTCAACCGGACCCTCTTGTTTGTTACCCGTTACTACAACGGCGTTATCCCCTCAGGCGGCGAAACGGACGCCGGTTTTTCCCGGACCCTGCGGATCTACGAGGAACGAATCGCGGAACTGTTTGAACGGGCGGAACTGCGGGACGCCTTCAGGACCATCTTTGAGCTTTCCTCGTATGCCAACAAGGTCTTTCAGGATGGCGAACCCTGGAAAAAACGGACCGGCGATCCCTCCGGGCCCGATCCCCGTGCGGCAGAGGCCCTAATCCGGCAGCTTTGCTACGCAGTACGGGATATTGCCGTGATGATCGAACCCTGCCTGCCCCAGACGGCCCGGACCATCGCGGGGTTCTTTGGCCTCCGCTTTGCCGAAAAAAAACCGGGGAGCTTTCAGATCGAGGCGGGCCAGGGACTTTCCTGGGCGGACATCGGGAAAGAACAGGGACTGTCCGCGGTGCTGAAAACCGAAGTCCTCTTCCCGAAACTTGAGGATGACCTCATAACAAAACTGCGGGACCGCTATTCGGGGAGCCAGAAAGAACGGCTGGACCAGGAAACCAAGGAAGAATCCCCCGCTTCCGTTCCCGACCAGGACGGGACTCCTGCCGGGGAGGCCCCCACTTTTGCAGACACGCTGGACCTGCGGGTCGCCAAAATCGTCAAGATCGAGCGCCACCCCAAAGCGGATAAACTCTACATCGAGACTCTGGAAATCGCCGGTTCCGCTGAAACCCCGGAAGAACGTATCATCGTCTCCGGCCTGGTTCCCTTTTACACCGAAGAACAACTGCTGGGCAAACACATCATTGTAGCTTACAACCTCAAGGCGGCGAAACTGCGGGGCGTGGAAAGCAGAGGCATGCTCCTGGCCGCCTCAGACCGGGAGGGTGCCGGGGGAGCGGAACGTGTGGAGGTGCTGGACGCCGGGGATGTTCCCACGGGGACCAGACTTACGCTGAACGGCGCCCTCCCGCCGGCCTCCGGCCTTCCGGAGATCGACATCGACACCTTTTTCAAGGTCCCGCTGCGGGTGAACAACTACACGGTAGAAGCGGAGGGCGCCGCCCTTACACTTGCCGGACGCCCTGTTACAACACGGATCATCGAATCCGGCGAAGTCCACTGATGCCGGGGCCCCGCCCCCTGATACTTGAGCCCTCGGACCTTGCCCTCTGCGACGGGGCTTGCGCGTTTTTACAGTCCGGCTTTTGGGGAAGATTTAAGGCCCGCTTCGGCTGGGAAGCCCTGCCGTTCCTGGTCCGCTGGGAGGGGGGGGCCGAAACCCCCCTCCTGGTCCTCAGCCGTCCCCTGGCCCCGGGCTTTGGTCTTGCTTACGTGCCCTGGGGACCCCAGCTACCACCGGAGTCACAACAGCCACCGGAGTCACAACAGCCACCGGAGTCACAACAGCCACCGGAGTTACAACAGCCGGGGACCCAGGCGCCCGGAACAGGCGCCCAGGTTCTGGCCCTCCTGGCCGGCTTGCTGCGCCCCCGCCTGCAGCGGAACACCGCGCTTATCCGGTTCGACCCCCCCTGGTACAGCCGGGGCCCCGCCGCGGAGCCCCCGTTTATCGGCCCGCCGCTGGTAAAGGCCCCCTCCAACGTCCAGGCGCCGGACACCGTGCTTGTCGATCTCCGCCCTCCGCCGGAACATATCCTTGCCGGCATGAAGCCCAAGTGGCGCTACAACATCGGCCTGGCGGAAAAGAAAGGCGTTACAGTCCGCCGATTCTTCGCTGGCGGCGCCGATACCATTCCCGGCGCCGCCCGGCCCGGTCCGGCCTTGACAGGGGAAACCGGACAGGCCCTGGCGCAGTTCTACACCCTGCTGCAAGAAACGGCGACACGTGACGGCATCGCCGTCCACGGATTCGACTATTACCGGGGCCTTTTTGCCCACGCCGCGGAGTACCGGGCCCCCCACAGGACAGCTCCGCCCGATGTCCGTCTCTACCTTGCCATGTACCAGGACCAGCCCCTGGCCGGCATCGTAACCCTGTTTCGGGCTTCACAAGCGGTCTACCTCTACGGTGCTTCTTCCAGCCTGTACCGCAACGTCATGGCCCCCTACGCGCTGCAGTGGGCGGCCATGCAGGACGCACGGGAATCCGGCTGCGAGCATTACGATCTCTTCGGCATCCCCCCTTCCCCCGATCCCTCCCACCCCATGTCGGGCCTTTACCGCTTCAAGACCGGTTTTGCCGCCGGGGAAGAGGGCATCATCCACCGGCCGGGAAGCTGGGATTACCCCTGCCGCCCCCTCCCGGCCCGTCTTTTCAGGATCGCCGAGGGCCTGCGGAAACGGCTTATGGATCGCGGCAAGGGCAGGATAAACACATGAAAGAGGTCATCCATGAACATCAGGAAGCCGAGGAGCCGTACTCTTGAATCCCCCACCCCTTATGGATATACTACTGATTTAAGCTGGTTTCAGATTCCGGTTTTTGAAACCGTTATATGGTTTGACTATGGAATGTATGCCTTTTTATGCCGCCGGCCTTCGTTTTTCCTGTACCAGGTGTTCGGCCTGTTGCCGTTATGAAAGCGGTTACGTGTTTTTGTCAGGGGAAGATCTGGATATTCTGGCCGCCGCCCTGAGCATGGCGCGGGGGGATTTTGTTAAAACCTGGTGCCGCTGGGTACCGCTGGGCGGGAGGACCGAATATCTTTCCCTTAAGGAAAAACTCAATGACGATTGCGTGTTCTGGGAAAATGGCTGTACGGTGTACCGGAACCGGCCCCTGCAATGCCGGACCTACCCGTTTTGGGATTCCATCATGGCTTCCGCCGCGGCCTGGGAACGCGCCGGACGCGAGTGTCCAGGCCTGGGACACGGGGAACTGCACGGCATGGCGTACATAGAGAAATGTTTGAAGGAGCGGGATTCTCAGCCCCCCCTGACCCGTGAACCGGAAGGGCCGGATCGGTAGATGCGTATTGATTTTTGGGGTGTAAGGGGTTCATTACCCGCCCCCCTTCTGCCCTCGCAGATCAGGAGCAAGGTATCCTCAATCGTTGAACGCCTGACACCGGAGGACCTTGCCAGCAGGGAGAGCCGGGAACGTTTTTTGGCCGGTTTACCCCCCTGGCTGTTCGGTGCCGTAGGGGGAAACACCCCCTGTGTTACCGTTCGCATGGAAAATTTCCCGGAAATTTGGGTTTTTGACGCGGGTTCCGGCATACGGGAAATGGGGATAGCCATGTTCAAGGAAAAACCAAAACCTTCCCGCTACCACCTGTTTTTTTCCCATTTTCATTGGGACCACATCCAGGGCCTGCCTTTTTTTGGCCCCGCCTACGATCCTTCCGTTGCCGTGGATTTTTACTCCCCTATGACGGAGATGGAAGATGTTCTCCGGAATCAAATGTGCCCCCCCTGCTTCCCCGCCCACCTTGATACGATGGGGAGCAGGAAGAAATTCCACGTGCTTAACGGCCCCATCGCGTTCAGCGGCCTGGCGATTTCCTATAAAAAAATGAACCATCCGGGGGGCTGTTACTCCTACCTCATAAACGACGGGAAACACCGCCTCATCTACGCCACGGACACATCGCTTACCGCCGAAGACTTCTTAATGAACGAGGAAAACACCTCGTTTTTCAAGGACGCGGATATGATCATCATCGACTGTCAGTACACCCTGGGGGAGGCCATCGAAAAGTACAACTGGGGCCATAATGCCTTCAGCATGGCCGCCGATTTCTCAGCGAACTGGCATATAAAACAGATGGTCCTGTTCCACCATGATCCCACCTATGGCGATCACAAACTTTACAACATGCTGCAATCCGCCCGCTGGTATCTGGAACGGATGAACATCAAAGGTATTGAACTTACCCTTGCCACAGAAGGACTCGAAATAAAACTGTAAATGAAACCTGCAGCGCGTTCAGTGTTCCGGATTCTAAGCTGTCTTGTGGGCCTGTTCCTGTGCATCCTTGTGACGGGACTCGGCCTGATCGTCTACTTCAACGCCCCCCCCACAGGTCCGGTACGGGAAGAGGAGGACGGGGGCCTGCGGAAAACCGAAGACGGATCGGTGCTTATCGAGGTACGCAAAGGGGAAACGGGCTTTTCCGTTGGAAAGCGGCTGGAAGAGGCCGGTCTTATCAAAAGCCGCTATTTCTGGTACGCGCTCTCCCGTTTTGACGGGAACGCCGTAAAATCGGGAACCTTCAGGCTGGAACCCCCCGCAGCCCAGCTTGTCATCCGTAAGATCCTCGTCGAAGGCCGGCAGATGCTGGAAAAAGTCGTCGTCCCGGAAGGTTCTACGCTGAAAAAAACCGCCCGTATCCTTGAGGAAGCGGGGATCTGCACATCGGAAGACCTACTCCGCTCCGCCGCCGACCCCGAAATTCCGAACTCCTATTCCATCCCCGGCCCCACGATGGAAGGTTACCTGTTCCCCGACACCTACCTGTTTCCCAAAGATTACCCCGCGGAAAAGGTGATCCGCGCCATGGCGGACAACTTTTTTTTCAGAATACAGGAGGCCGGGATCGCCAAGCGCGGGGAAGAGCTTCACGCGATGGTGATCCTCGCTTCAATTGTGGAGCGGGAATACCGGGCAGAGGACGAGGCCCCCCTTATGGCGGGGGTTTTTCTTAACCGCCTGCGGATCGGCATGGCCCTCCAATCCTGTGCCACCGTAGAGTACGTGATCACCGAAATCCAGGGGAAACCCCACCCGGCCGTGATATACACCAGGGACACGGAAATCAAGGACCCCTACAACACCTACGTCCATCCGGGCCTGCCCCCTGGCCCCATCTGTTCCCCCGGGGCCCTGGCCCTGAACGCGGCCTTTCAGCCCCAGACCGGCGACTACCTCTACTTCCGCCTTGTCGATCCGGAAGCCGGACGGCACTATTTTTCAAAGACCTTTGACGACCATATCCGTGCGGGGGTCTTTTACACCAAACAGGGCCGCTCCCCGTGAGCCGTATCGCCCAATCAACCATACAGGAAGTTGAAAACAAACTGGACGCCCTGGCGGTAGTGGAAGATTACGTCCGTTTGGAGAAAAAGGGGGGGCGCTACTGGGGCCGCTGCCCGTTTCACGCGGGGGGGCAGGAACGAACCCCCTCGTTTACCGTAGACCCCGACAGGAAGATGTACTACTGTTTCGGCTGCCAGCAGGGGGGAAGCGTCATCAAGTTCATCATGGAGATGGACAAACTTACCTTTCCGGAGGCGATTGAAACCCTGGCCCGGCGTTTCGGCGTGGAGATCCTGAGGGAAGGGGGGGACGCGGAGGAGGTAGATCAGGAAAAAAACAACCGAATCCAGGGATTTATCGATCTGTACCGGGGGGTTTCGGTTAGTTTTCAGTACTTCCTGATGGAACGATCCGAAGGTGAAGCGGCAAAACAGTATATCCTTTCCAGAGGAATCGACGCGGATCTGATAAACCGCTTCAAATTGGGCTACGCCCCGGCGGATCGCGGCTGGCTTTTTGGTTTTTTAACAAAAAAAGGCTTTTCCGAAAACCTCTTGGCCGCCTCCGGCCTCTTTTCCGAACGTTATCCCCGCTCTTCTTTCTTCTCCGACCGGCTTATGTTCCCCATAGCAGACCGCCAGGGCCGGATTGTGGCCTTCGGCGGCAGGATCATCCGGGGGGACGGACCCAAATACCTCAACAGCCGGGAGACGGAACTGTACCACAAGGGCCAAACCCTATTCGCCATCAACCTTGCCCTGCCGGAAATACGCAGAACCAAGGCCGCCTACCTTGCGGAAGGCTATATGGATGTCATCGCCCTCCACCAGGCGGGGATCACCAACGCCGTAGCCCCCCTGGGAACCGCCTTCACCGACGATCAGGCCCGGCTTTTGGGCCGCTGGGCGGAACAGGTAAACCTGGTTTTCGATTCCGACGAAGCCGGCCAGAACGCCGCCGTAAAGGCCATCATGACCTGCCGGAGGAACGGCCTTGTCTGCAGGGTGATCGTTCCGGGCGGCGAAGACCCGGACAGGGGCCCGGCCAAGGACCCGGCGGATATTTTGAAATTTCAAGGTCCCGAAGCATTGCAAAAACAGATGGAATGTTTTATATTAGACTTTGAGTATCTTGTCGCCCGCGGCAGGCGGCTTTACGGCAGTTCCGGATCGGAGGGAAAGGCTATTGCCTTTTTGTTTCCGTACATGGAGGCCCTTGAATCGGAAGTATCACGTGACGCGTGTATCAACGCCGTCGCGGGTGCCTTTGGAGTTGACCGCGCGGTAATCCTGAATGACTATAACCGGAGGTTTACCGGCAAAAAAGTACCACGACTGGAAGATAAAAAGGAGGATTGGGGACTTCTGCGGACAACTGATGAATTGAGCCTGCTTACTCTGGTAATGGTAAATTCGTCGTTGTATCCGGTTTTTCGCAGGGAAGTAAACAAGGACGAGATAGAGGACGTGGCCGCAAAAGAGCTCTTCATCGCCATGGAAGAGTGTTATATTCGTGATGAAAACGGTCCCGATGCCCTTCTGTCCCGTATCAGTTCGCCGTCCCTGAGGAACTATGTGGCCAGCAAAGGAATCTCTAAAGAGTTTTCGGGGAACCCCGAACAGCTTATGAGAGATGGCATTAAAAAACTCAGTCAAAAAAAGCTCAAGCGCAGGCTTTCCGAAATAGCGGCGGAACTGTACGGTCTTGAGCACAATCCCGCCATAGAAAGGCGGGAAAGCCGGCTTGATGAACTTCTGGTAGAGAAGATGCACATTGATGCCGAACTGCGCCGCTTGAAGGAAGGAAAGATATGACCATAACGGAAGTGCAGGTCCAAGATATCACCCTTGATCCCGCGGTTGTGAAACTTGTTGAGTATGCCAAAGAGAAAAAAACCCTTTCCTACGAAGAACTCTCGGATTACCTTCCCGAACATATCGCCAATTCGGATAAGATCGAACAAGTGCTGAGCTTGCTGGAGGCCAGTAACGTTCAGCTTATCGAGGAAGATAGTATCGGAGAAGACGAGGGAGAGACTCGCAAAGGGCCGGGTAACGAAAAAAAACGACTGGTTTATAGTGACAAAGAATCTTCGGTGGATGATCCCATCAGACTCTACCTGCGGGAAATCGGCAGGGAAAACCTGCTTACCGCGGAACAGGAAGTGGAGCTTTCCAAGCAGATGGAGGAAGGGGAAAATATCATCAAAGGGGTGATCAAAAAATCGGGAATGATCATCCCCGAATTTCACCATATTTACCAGAAGATCAACCCCAAAAAAGATATCCGCGAACTCAACCTTTCAAAAAAAGAGATAACCGAGCAGATGACCGAGCGCCGCCGCCTTTTGCAGAACTACAAAGAGACTGTCAAGTTTATCCTGCCGGATCTGAAAGGGTACATGGATCTTAAGCGGCATATCATCACGCGCGGGGGGAATTTCTTTGAGGATCAGGAACTCCAGGATTTCCGTAACCGGATCATGAACATAATTAACGATGTGGAGATCCACCAGGAGGAGATCACCGGTTTCTCCGAAAAGTTCATCCAGGCATCCAAGAAGATCAAGCGGTTCCGTAAAGAGCAGGAACGGATCGAAAAACACCTGCGCGTAGGCTCCCTCAAAGAACTCAGGACTATCGGCCGCAGGCTGACGCTGAGGGAAGAACGGGAACAGCTAGAGGAAGAACTTGGCCTAAGTTCCGATGAAATCAAAGAGAAAATCCGCCATATCCAGGTAACGGAAAAGAAGATACACCAGATGGAGGCGGAATTTGAGGAGTCCATCGACAGTATCAACCTTATGGCCAAGGAGATCAGCCGCGGGCGGATCATGATGAAAAACGCCAAAGACCGGCTCATCAAGGCAAATCTGCGGCTCGTAGTGTCCATCGCCAAAAAATACACAAACCGGGGCCTCCACTTCTTCGACCTTGTCCAGGAAGGCAATATCGGCCTTATCAAAGCCGTGGAGAAATTCGAGTATAAAAAAGGCTTCAAGTTTTCCACCTATGCCACCTGGTGGATCAGGCAGGCCATTACCCGGTCCATCTCGGATCAGGCCCGTACCATCCGGGTACCGGTCCACATGATCGAGCAGATCAACAAGGTGGTTCGGGAAAGCCGGCAGCTTATGCAGGTCCTGGGCCGGGAACCTACGGACGAGGAAATCGCCGAACGCCTGGGCTGGGTGGCCCAAAAAGTCAAGGCGGTAAAGAACGTCGCACGGGAACCAATAAGCCTGGAAACCCCGATTGGCGAAGAAGAAGACTCCCTCCTGGGAGACTTCATCGAGGATAAGGATGTGGAGAATCCCGCCAACCAGACCGCCTTTACCCTGTTGCAGAACCATATCTCCAAAGTCCTGTCTACACTTCCGGCACGGGAACAGGAAGTCCTCAAGATGCGCTTCGGTCTGGACGACGGTTATTCCCTTACCCTGGAAGAAGTGGGGCTTTATTTTAATGTTACGCGGGAACGCATCCGCCAGATCGAGGCCAAAGCCCTCAGACGGTTGCGGCATCCCATACGAAGTCGGAAACTAAAAGACTACCTGGATCATTAGGGGGATCTCACCAATGGAAGACGTGTTCAAGAAACTGCAAATCCTTCAGGATATTTTGTCGGAAAAGATAAAGCTGGAACAGGATATCCAGGAAATACCCAAAATCCTGGTAACCCAGGAGGAAATACTGTCCCGGTTCAAACGGTCATTCGTGGAAAAAAACCTGGAATACGAAAAAACCAGGACCGCCGAGGCGGAATTCCGCAATTTGCTGGCGGAGGCCGAGGCCCTGCGGGAAAAATCAGAAAAATACATGGACTCGGTAACCACGCAACGGGAATACGAGGCCCTGGAAAAGGAAATTCGGGACGCCACGGAAAAAGAACAGCAGTACCGCAAAGATCTGCAGCGGGAAGAACGGTTCCTTGCGGACCTGGACGGGCAGCTTAAGGAGACCAACGCCCTTATTGAGCAGCAGGAGGCGGAACTGGTTACCCACCGCGCGGGAATCGGGGCGGAGATAGCGGAAAAAAAGGCCAAAATGAAAGCCCTGAGCGCCCAGGAAAAAGAACTTACCGCCAATATGGATTCGGAGGTCCTGTTTAAGTTTGAACGGATCATCCGCAACAAAATGGGCCGGGGTATTGTGGCCATCCGGGGCGGGGTCTGTATGGGCTGCCACATGATCCTGCCGGTTCAGTTTGCCAACAACGTACGCCAGGGGGAAGAGATCGTCTTCTGCCCCTACTGTTCGCGGATTCTTTGCTACGAAGAAACGGAAGATGGGCAGGAGGAGTTCTTCAGCATAGAGGATTCCGGAAGCCTTTCCGACCTTGACGATATGGAAGAGGAGGAATTTGAGGAAGAGGAAGAAGAGGAAGAAAAAGTAAACGTCGATTACGAAGAATAATTGAAGTAGGTTTTTATGACGATGAACCGTTCAGCCGCGGCGGCCTCAAGAAAGCCCTTTCCGTGTTTACACGGGGGCATGAGCGCCGTCCGAGGAAAGTCCGGGCTCCGCAGGGCAT
Source organism: Treponema sp. (assembly GCA_031278715.1). Lineage (GTDB taxonomy): Bacteria > Spirochaetota > Spirochaetia > Treponematales > Breznakiellaceae > JAISFT01. The sequence goes on from JAITJW010000180.1 coordinate 25,457, forward strand.
GATGCCGGGTAACACCCGGGCGGAAAACACGGATCGGATTGGGGTTTACCCTTGAAGATATCCTGTTTTCCGACAGAAAGTGCAACAGAAAGCAAACCGTGAAGAAGGGCTACGGCCCTTCCCACAAGGGTGAAACGGCGGGGTAAGAGCCCACCGCGGTACCGGTAACGGTACCGGTCAGGCAAACCTCATCAGGAGCAAAATCAAGCGGCGCCGCAAAAGCGTAAGCTTTTTGCGCCAATTGCCCGTTGGTCAAGCGCAGGTAGATTGCCGGGGGCGTCCCCGGAGGCCGTCCGTAAGGCCGGTCCAAGACAGATGGCTGACAGGGCCGCCCGGTGGCGGTCCTGATAACAGAACCCGGCTTATGGTTCATCGTTTTTTTGTCTCCGCTACCCCTCCGGAACACCCGGAAACCCTGTTTTAGGCATGTATCATAGTCCACAACAGAGTTTATATGCCCCTGTCCGCTTAATTGACTTAGTACTTCTTTTTACGATAAAGTAGGTGAGAATGTTTAAGGAAAAAAGGTATTTTGGTCCTCGCTATCACCGATCCTACGTTTTCCGCTGGGTTTTGGTGTTTGTGTTTGCCTTATTTCTGACTTCCGCAGCCGTCCTGTCAGTTATTACCCTGCAAGACCGGCTGGGCAAAGCCGGGAAGGAGATGCTTGCCCTTTGGGAAGCGGGCGCCTACACGGAGGCATTTGAATTCAGCAGGCTGGAGCTAAGCAGCAGGCCGCTGGACTACCTTGCCCTTACCATCAATGGTTTCTCCGCCTACCAGCTTGGAATTGCCCAGATCAACAGTTCCGATACCCTTGCGTACATTGACCGTTGTGTCTGGTCCCTCAGGAAGGCCCTGCTTTCCAGGCGCCCTTCCAATACCGGGGAACTCTTCTACGTCCTTGGCAAAGCTTACTACCACAAAGGTCCCGCCTTTGCGGACCTGGCGGTGTATTTTTTGGAAAAAGCCCAGTCTCTGTCCTTTAAGGCGCGGGATCTGTATGAATTCCTGGGGCTTTCCTATGCGTCAATCAAGGATTACCGATCCAGTATTGCGGCCTTTGCCCAGGTGCTGGAACCGGCGGAAACGGGGGACTCGGATCTCCTGCTTATCTCCATTGCCCGGTCCTACATGGCCTTGGGAAGGGACCAGGAGGAGACGCTCGCCCCGGCCAAACCTTATCTGCTGCGCTGTATAGACACATCCCGGGACTCGGTGGCTATTACGACGGCACGGCTTCTCTATGCCGAAATACTCATGGAGGAGGGGAGTGTTGGAGAAGCGGAGATGCAATACCAGCTTATTTTGGATGAAACCGGCGGAAATGCCGAGGCTTACTATCAATTGGGTGAATTATACGCCGCCCGGGGCGATACTGCCCGGGCGCGGGCGGAGTGGCGGCGAGCGGTCCGCCTTGATCCGGTTCACAAAAAAGCGCGTCTGCGTTTGAACATGTAATACAGAAGGCGCGTCGAAGCGCCGGACGGGGATACACAGAGGATACTATGTTTGGGAAAAATTCTTCAGATATCGGAATAGATTTGGGAACCTGCAATACCCTTATTTACATACGGGGAAAAGGCATTGTTCTTAATGAGCCGTCGGTAGTGGCCGTGGAACGGGGTACCAGGAAGGTGGTGGCCGTAGGGTCGGATGCAAAACGGATGCTCTGGAAGACCCCGGAAGATATTATCGCCATCAGACCCCTGCGGGATGGGGTTATCGCGGACCTTGAATCCACGGAAAAAATGATGCGTTACTTCATCTCTAAAGCCCTGCCCCGTTACCGTTTTGTAAAGCCCCGCATGGTAATCGGCATTCCTTCCTGCATAACCGAAGTGGAACGCCGGGCGGTGGAGGAAAGCGCCTACAAATCGGGGGCGCGGGAAGTCATTGTCATCGAAGAAAGCCGGGCCGCGGCCATCGGCGCGGGCATTCCCATATTTGAACCCGCCGGCCACATGATCTGCGATATTGGCGGCGGAACCACGGAGATCTCCGTTATATCCCTGGGGGGCATGGTCGTTACCAACGCCATTCGCCTGGGCGGGGACGAATTCAACGAAGCCATCATCAAACATGTCCGCAGCGTCCACAACCTTATCATCGGTGAGCAAACTGCCGAGCGGCTTAAAATCGAAATCGGCAATGCCTCTCCGGACAAGACCATCGAGAAGGTGGAAATTAAGGGAACCGACGCCATAACGGGCCTTCCCCGGCGGCTGGAGATCGATTCGGTGGAGGTACGGGACGCCCTGCACGATCCTATCACCCAGATTGTGGAAGAAATCAAAGCAACCTTGGGGAAGACCCCACCGGAGCTGGCAGCGGACATTGTGGAACGCGGCATCGTGATGACCGGAGGGGGATCCCTCCTCAAGGGCCTGGATAAACTAATCGGAAAAGAAACCGGCGTACCGGTTATTCTGGCGGAATCCCCGCTGGACTGTGTCGCCCTGGGGGCGGGAAAATACTTTGAATACGCCAGGGGTTTTGATAACACCCGCAGTATTTATGACAATCTAAACGGTTAATGGGGACATGGCCATCAAGGGAAAAAAGAGAAGCGGGGCTCGTTTTGGTTTAACTTCCTATGTTTTTGCAGCTCTGGTCATAGGTTCTTTTTCGCTGCTTCTCTTTTCTACCCGCAGTTTCGTTGTGGACATTAAAGACATGGGGTTAAGCCTCTTTTCCGGCATCCGGGGCGGAATTTACGAAATAGGTTCCCTTGTTTCCCGTACCGTTCTTTCTATTCAGGAACTGGCCAGCCTGCGCCGTGAATATGCCGAACTGAACGGCCGCCTGGCCCGTTATGAACAGCTTGAGCGGACTGCGGCGGAGATCAGGCAGGAGAATACCCGGCTGCGGGAACAGTTGGATTTTTCCCAATCGCTCAGCTATCTTCACATTCCTGCGGAGATTATCGGCCGCGATCCTGACAACCTTTTTTCCGCTCTGGTGATCAACAAGGGTAAATACTCAGGGGTGGAGAACAACATGGCGGTGATCGCCTGGCAGAACGGTGTTCAGGGACTGGTGGGTAAGGTCGTTCAAACCGGGCAGTTTGAAAGCCTGGTGATGCCTGTTTACGATGTCAGTTCTTTTGTTTCATCCCGCTTTTCCGTATCCCGGTATGACGGAATCGTGGAAGGGCAGGGTGGTGCCGATGTTCCCCTGCGGATGCGCTTTATCAGAAAACGGGCCCGTGACGAAATAAGTTTTGGGGATCTTGTCGTTACCAACGGCTCAGGCGGTGTTTATCCCGGAGGGATAAGTGTCGGGCGGGTTAATGCCATCTACTACCAGGATTATGAAATATCTATGGAGGTGGATCTGGATAGCGTTATTGATTTTTCCCGCCTTGAGTATGTAGTTGTCATTGGCAAAGGGGAACAGGACGATGGCTAAGAATGTAGCCTGGGCAGCGGTCTTCTCCCTGGTGGCCGCCCTGCTTCAATCCACGTTGTTTTTCCACCTTTCCCTCTACCATACCATTCCGGATTTTACCCTGGGGATCGTCGTTTACAGTGCCTATGTAAACGGTACGATGACCGGGCAGCTTTCCGGTTTTTTTTCCGGCCTTCTTTTGGACTTTATTTCCAACGCGCCCTTGGGCCTGAATGCCCTAATCCGTACTGTCATGGGGGCAGTTACAGGATTATTAAAGGGTACTTTCTTTCTTGATACGGTGGTTCTCCCCATGATCCTCTGTGCCGCGGCAACGCTGTTCAAGGCGCTCATGCTTTTTTTACTCAACCTGCTCCTGGCCGGTGCAGTCCCGTCTTACTCCCTTGCCGCTCCAACCCTGTGGATCGAACTCCTGCTGAACACCGCAAGCGCGCCGTTTCTGTTTGGTTTGTTAAAACTGTTCCAGCCCCTCCTCGTAGGGAAAGGTGATAATTGATGCCCCAGCTTGATGAAGATGACAGCCTGTCCAGATCGGAAAGACGGATACGTATACTGCGTTTGTTTTTCATCGCGGTATTTGTACTTTACGCGGTACGGCTTTTCAGCCTGCAGATCCTAAGCGGGGAACTCTACCGTTCCCGCGCGCAGAATATTTCCCGCAGAACCACGGTAATTCCCGCCCAGCGGGGTGAAATTTACGACCGTAGTTTCAGCCAGCCCCTGGTATTGAACACCGATTCTTTTGCCGTCAGCATTACTCCCGCCGAGGTACCCTCTGATGAGATCGACAGCCTTTTTGACAGGGTTGCCGCGCTACTGGGAATTTTGCGGGAACAGATAGACAGGAAAATTCCCCCGCAGTATTACTACCTGTATCAGCCCGTGGAAATAGCGGTGAATGTAAGTTTTTCCCTTATTTCGGCACTGGCGGAAAACGCTGATATGCTGCCGGGGGTTTCCTGGCAGTCAAAACCCGTGCGGAACTACGCGGATTCAGGAAGCCTTTCCCATGTTTTGGGTTACATGGGGGACATTACCAGGGACGAGCTTACCATGCTCTACAACCGCGGGTATCAGCAGGGGGACAGCATCGGCAAGGCGGGAATTGAGCGCCAATACGATGAGATTCTGCGGGGAGAAAAGGGTCTGGAGACCCGTACCGTGGATGTCCGGGGACGCCGTATCGCCGGAAACAGCGGCAATACACGGGAGCCTGCGCAGATGGGAAAGAACCTGGTCCTCACCATCGACCGTTCAATCCAGACTCTTGCGGAACAGGCGCTTGGACAGCGGATCGGGGCGGTTGTGGTTATGAAGCCCGGTACCGGAGAAATCCTCGCTATGGTTTCCTATCCTTGGTACGACCCCAACATCTTCAGCCGCGGCGATATCGGGGCCGAGTACCAAAGCCTCATAAACGATCCCAACAAACCCTTTCTTAACCGGGCAATTCAATCAAGCTACCCCCCGGCCTCAACATTCAAAATAGTCATGACCACGGGGATTCTTGCGGAAAACGCCTTTCCGCCGGAACAGCTGATTGACTGTCAGGGGGAGATAAGCTATGGGGACCGCCAGTGGAGGTGCCATATCAGGCGTCCCGGGCACGGGAAACTCAACCTGCACCAGGCTATGGCCCAGTCCTGCGATATTTACTACTGGGTGGTAGGCAGGGATTACCTGGGGGTAGAGAACATTGTATCCTACGCTATGGATTACGGTCTTGGGGAACCTACCGGCATAGATCTTCCGGGGGAAGTTTCCGGTTTCATACCCACTCCCCAGTGGAAAGAACGGCGCTACCACGACCGCTGGCAGGGGGGGGATACGATGAACATGGCCATTGGTCAGGGTTATACCCTGGTAACCCCAATCCAAATGGCCAACATGATTGCTATGGTCGTTAACGACGGTAAAGTATATAAACCCCATATACTTAAAGAAGTGCGTGATCCCATATCAGGAGCGGTGGAGCAGAGTGTCCGTCCTGAACTGCTTCACGAAAGCATCACCGATAAAAAAGTGTTTGCCGCGCTGAAAGATGATATGCGGGGAGTTATCAGCGAGGGGACGGCCCGGTTTCCCCTTAACATTAAAAGTGTTGAAATTGCGGGAAAAACCGGTACCGGCGAAGTAGGCTTACAGGATCGCTGGCATTCATGGTTTGCCGCCTATGCCCCCTATGAAGCCGATTCCGTAGAAGAACAGGTTGTCGTATCCATAATTGTCGAAGCGACAAATTCCTGGGAATGGTGGGCCCCCTATGCATCGGCGATCATCTTTCAGGGCATATTTGCCGGTCAAAGCTACGAAGAGGCGGTGGCGACCCTGGGGCTCCAGTACCTTCTGCCCGTCCAAGGGAGGCGTGAGTGAGAATAAGGGACCTTCTGGAGATCGACTACGTTCTGCTTTTAGCTACCGTGGTTCTTGCCGTCTTTGGGGTGCTGTTTATCTACTCTTCCGCCGTTACTTCCACGGGGGTACTTGTTTCCGAAGAGTACATCAAACAGATTATCTGGGTTATAGCAGGACTTTTCATTGTGCTGATCCTTGCTATGGTCGATTACCGCCGGCTCAGGGACCTGACCGTTTACCTGTACCTGGGAACTCTGGCCCTGCTCGTATACACCTGCCTGTTCGGAAAACTGGTGAACGGCGCCCGTGCCTGGATTGGAATTGGAAGTTTTGGAATTCAGCCTTCGGAATTTGCCAAGATAAGCACGATTATCCTTCTTGCCCGGTATCTGGACGATACCCGCCGTTCCTCAACAGGCTTCTTCCGTTTCATAGTTTCCTGCCTCATCGTATTGGTCCCTATGGGGATTATCCTGGTTCAGCCCGATTTTGGAACTTCCCTGGTGTTTATCCCCATACTCGTTACGATGGCCTTTGTTGCCGGCATATCCATGCAGTACATATTTTTTCTGATCGCCTGTATCAGTATTACCGCCGTTCTTACGGTGCTGCCCCTGTGGCAGCGGAATATCATGCATAATACCATACCTTCCCTGGAAATACTGACCAATTCCCGTTTTGTTCTGAGCTGTATGGTCGCCCTTGGCGTTATCGCGGGCATTGCCCTTATCGGCTTTCTCTTGTACAAACGACGCTATTTTTTTTGGATTCTCTACAGTTCCATGATAGTAATTTTGTCGCTTGGCCTGTCCTATGTTGCCCGCCGGGTACTGAGAGACTACCAGATACAACGGCTTATTGTGTTTCTGGATCCCGACGTTGATCCCCAGGGGGCGGGCTGGCACATTATCCAATCCATTACCGCTATTGGTTCGGGGGGACTGACGGGAAAAGGCTACCTTCAGGGGACCCAGAGCCATTACCGTTTTCTGCCCCAGCAAAGTACGGATTTTATTTTTTCCATTTTTACCGAGGAATGGGGGCTTCTGGGCGGCCTTTTGGTATTTGTACTTTTCCTGCTGATCTGTCTCAGGCTGGTGCGGATCATGCGGACTACATCCGATTGTTTCGGCGTCTATATTGCCGCGGGGCTGGCGGGAGTGTACGTATTTCATTTTCTTGTCAATGTGGGTATGACTATGGGGATCATGCCGATCACCGGTATTCCCCTGCTGTTTATGTCCTACGGAGGATCGTCGATTATTTCAGCCATGACAGGAATTGGCCTTGCCCTAAGTATCTATGTCAGACGCTATACTCATTGATCCGGTCCGGGATCTGGGGGAGGCCCTGCTGGGGGTTGAAAAACCCGCCCGCTATACCGGCGGTGAATACGGCATACTGGCTTCCCCCGGTTCTCCGTTCCAGACCGCCATTGCCTTTCCCGATCTCTATGAGATTGGAATGTCAAACCAGGCCCTGCGTATTCTCTATAACCGTCTGAACGCTATTCCCGGTGTGTCCTGTGATCGGGTTTTTGCTCCGGCGCCGGATTTTGAAACTCTTTTAAGAAAGCGGCCGCTTCCCCTTTACGGTCTTGATAAGGGGATACCCCTTGGAAAACTGGACCTTTTGCTTTTTACCCTGGGTTATGAACTGGGAATTACCTCGGTTCTTACCATGCTGGACCTGGCGGGTATTTCCATCCACCGGGAACAACGAGGGGAGGGGGATCCCGTTGTTATTATGGGGGGGCCCTGTGTTTCCAATCCGCTGCCATACTCCGCCTTTATCGACGCTTTCTGGATAGGGGAGGCAGAAGCCGGTTTTTTTGAGCTGGTAACAACTCTGGCGGACCTGAAAGGGGAGGGGGAGGGAAGGGAGGGGATTCTCCGTGTTTTAAGAGGGCATCCCCATATATGGGTCCAGGGAAAAGAAGAGGCCCTGCGGGCTGTTGATTATCATTTTGCAGAGCGCCCCGTTTCCGCCGCCGTCTTCCCGGTACCCAGTATGAAGGTGGTACAGCACCACGGCGCGGTAGAAATAATGCGGGGTTGTCCCAACGGCTGCCGTTTCTGCCACGCGGGGTATTGGTACCGGCCCATGCGGCAAAAAAGCGCGGAACAGGTTATGAAAGAAGCTGAAGAATTTATCCGCAAGGGCGGCTACCGGGAAATCAGCCTTTCGTCCCTTTCCACCGGGGATTACTGCGGTATAGCGGATCTGGTGGAGGACCTCAATTTGGAATTCGGCGGCAGGAAGATCAGTTTCCAACTGCCTTCCCTCAAAGTTTCAACCTTCTCCCTGCCCCTGCTAAAAAAAATTTCCGAAGTCCGCAGGAGCGGCATTACCTTTGCGGTAGAAACCCCTGAGGACGCCTGGCAGCTTTCGATAAACAAAGAAGTGTCCCTGAAAAGCATAACCGCCATACTCAGGGAGGCCAAAAAAAACGGCTGGAAAGGGGCGAAATTTTATTTCATGATCGGCCTTCCTGTGGGAAATTCCGGGGGCGGCGGCGAGGAAAGCGAGGAACAGGCTATTGTCGATTTTGTCCTCGCCGCCGCCCGGGAAACAGGGGCCCATTTCAACATCAATGTGGGAACTTTTGTGCCCAAACCCCACACCCCTTATCAGCGGGAAGCCCAGCTTGGGGAAGACCTGGCCCGGCGGAAACTGTA
>JAITJW010000028.1 GCA_031278715.1 Treponema sp.
GCCCTCACGCTGTTGTGGGGCGCGGTAGCATCAGCCGGGCGCCGGCTCAGGTTGCTTTGTGCGGAAATAACAGCCTTACGGCTGCGTTTTTGGAGCGGTGCGAGAGCGGCCGAATCGGGCTCCCTGCTAAGGAGTTGTGCCTCAAAAGGGTACCGGGGGTTCGAATCCTCCCTGCTCCGTTACACAAAATGCGAGGCGTTTTGTGTTTGTGGGTTTTGCAGGGTTTTCGGGGCCCGTATTAGCCGCGCAAGGCGTAGGCTTCCCGGGCAAACCCGCCAGGATGCGGGTTTAGCGGAAACCCCGGGCTGGAAGGAGCGAACAGGAAGTTCGCGACTGGAAGCCAAATCCCTCTCTCTCCGTTAGTTTTAGCACTTTTTATCTTGAGAACTTGCGACTAGTGCCAGTTTGAAAAAAAATGTGAAGGCTTTGAACACTACCGCAAGACCATCCTGATATACATCCTCCCATGCCCATTCTCTACGGTATCAGCGAAATAGTGATCCGCACCGCCTTGGGTTAAACGCATTGAAACAAGACGATAATTGTTACAAGATACCATTGATGAACTGGGACATGATAAAGACGGGACTTAAAGGGTAATACACGTACCATTGGAGAATTCTATGGCGGAGAATAATCGTAAATTTATCACACCCGATTATGAGGGGTTACAGTACTTCGGAAAATGGACATATAACGGACAGCGGCGCTTTACCCGGAGCCGGTACAGTTGCTGTTACCTTAACTTCCGGGGCGCAACAGCGGTTTGTTCCGTTCTTACCGGTCCCGGCATGGGCAGGGCCGCGGTGTATCTGGACGGTACGCGGGAAACCCTTGAGGACCTTGGAGCTGAGCGGCTGGAACCGAAACTGATTTTTGAAAAACGCAGCATACCGGGTACCGGGGTGCACAATCTGAGAATCGTAGCCCTTGAGGGGCAAAATGGGGAAACGGGCCTGGAAATCGCCGGCTTTGAAGCGGAAGAACCGGTAAACTATCCTGAATGGCTTAAAGAGCGCATGGAGAAGGAGTACAGGCTGCTGCGGATGGGGAAAAAAACCTGGACCATGCCCGAAGCCTGGAGACCCGTAGCCTACAGTGCCTGTACTCCCGAAAAAGGGGTCCGTCTCCTTCCGGGTCTTGTTCGGAATCTCTGGGACGCCAATATCAAAAACTTGAAATACTGCTTTTCCATCCCCGACTATTGTGATGGGGTACCCATGGATTTCATCAAGACCATCATCCCCACCCGGCCCCTGCGCCGGGGCTGGGTAAGCTGGCTGCCCGCATCCAACGAAGCGCGGCTTCTTGGCGGCGCTGCCGAAGCCCTGCGCTGGGAGGAAGATAACGATCTGCGCCGTATGGCGGACTCCATCACCGCGGATATCAAAAACCGCATGAGGGATGACGGTTATTACAATTATTACCACGAGGAACTGTCCTACGCCCTGCGGCATTTCCCCGAAAACCTCCACAACCGGGAGACCGATGTGGTGTCGGGGTTGACGGACCGGAAAAACTATGACCGGGTCTTCTGGACCAGGGCGCTTATCTCCGCCTATACAGCGGGTAACACAGAGGCCCTGAACCTGGCCCGCCGCATGTACGACTGGTTTAACGCCTGTGAGTATCTTCCGGACATGCTCCTGGGGGGCAACGCAACCAACGGCTTCCCCGGCGGCCCCCTCATGTACCACAGTCCGGCGGGAAAGGATGAGGACCTCATTACGAACCTTCGCTACTACGATCAGGATTACTGGTTTGAAGCCTTCGCCGAGCATCAGCCTATGGCCCTGAGCCATTATCCCGGTGACCGGCCCCACTGCTATACCATCCTGGCCTTTGAGACCCTGGCCGATCAATACCGGGCCACCGGGGAACAGAAGTACCTGGACGCGCTGTTGGGGGCCTGGGACATTTACCGGGACCATTACAAGCATCCTGGGGGTGCTACAGCCATCTGCGAGGCCGACGGTCCCTATCCGCCCGACTCCTACTACCTGGATACGGGCCATACGGGGGAACTCTGCGGCAGCGTGTTCTGGATATGGACCAACCACCGGCTTATGCAACTCTTCCCCGGCGAGGAAAAATATGTCGCCGAAATCGAGGAGTCCCTATTCAACGTGGTGGCGGGTTGCCGGGACGAGAAAGGCCATACCTCAAGTCATGCAAAGCTCCACTGGAAAAAGTGGAGCTTCACCAACGAAAACACCTGCTGTGAGGTTTCCTCAACCCAGCTCATCTCGGCTTTGCCGGAATACATCTACATGACCAGTGAATTTGGGGTCTGGGTAAATCTTTTCATCCCCTCGGAACTGGAAACCGGACCGTATCATCTGCACATGGAAACAGACTTCCCCCTGGACGGGAACGTAAAACTGACAGTACTCTCGGCGGGGGAATTCGGCCTTTGGATACGGGTCCCTGCCTGGGTTCAAGAAGACCTGGTCTTTACGGTGAAGGGCGGTGAAAAAATCACCGGCAAAGCCGGAACTTACCGGGAGATACGCCGTTTCTGGCACGAAGGGGATGAAATCACCTTTACCCTGCCCCTGGCGATTCGGGCCGTGGAGTATACCGGCTTCGATCAGAGCGAAGATAACCGGCCCCGCTATGCCCTGCGCCGGGGACCGATCATGCTGGCCCTGCTGGGGGATTTTGAGCAGGGCGCTGTACCCTGCGTAGCCCTTGATCCCGCCGATCCCGAAGCGGCCCTGATAAGGCGGAAAGACGGCGCTTGGGACATCCGGGGAGAAACACGGTTCAGATATGTGCCGTATTACACGGTTACCACCGAAATATTCACCTGTTATCCGGCGCTTGAAAACCGGTCAGTGCCTTGGCACGATTAAAGTTATGGGTTTGGGCATCCGGCCCTTAACTATCCGGTAATTTCCTCCACCAGTCGCCGGAATTCCCGTTGGGTTTCTTTATCCGGGGGCCGGGGGCCGTAGAGGGCCTCCTCGAATATTTCACCGCAGCGCAGAATGGCCGCGGCGGTTTCTTCACCGGGGGTCTGCCCCGCCGGAGTATCATGGGGGGAGAGGCCCCCCTCATGTTCGGTAGCGAGGGCAGCCTGTTTTACGGCGGCGGCCAGGAGGGCGCAGAATTCACCGGGGCCCAGGCTGGGTTTCCACTTCGTTTGGCAGCTCCGTTCTCCCCACAGGATAAGCCGGGCAAAGAGGCTGAGGCTTTGCCGCAGTTCCTTTTTCCGGGCCCTGGACCAGGCGCCAAGAAGGTCTTCCGTCATGTTGTGCAGTTCCCCGTCGGTTATCTTGATCCGTACGGCGGGAGACCGGCCCAGGGAACCGAAGAAGTTACGGAGGGCCTGTTTCAGGCCGGCCAAGCCGCCGCGGATAAGGCGGAATAGCTTGAGGGCGAAGGGAATTTTGTCTGTCCCGGCCTTGACACCAAAGAGGGGTTTTACCATGAACCACAGGAATACTGCGATGCCCAGGGCCAGGCCGATGTAGGGGAGATAATCCCAGAAAGGCCAGGGTTCGGTTTCCTCTATGCCCAGGGCCTGTATCATGCTCTGGGGATCCATGGACATGGCCGGCTGCTGCTGCGGGAATTCGATGGATCGTTCTACCGGCTGGCTGGGGCGGCTGAGAAGCCGGGCAAGCCACGCAAAAAACGCAGCAATGGCGGAGATGGGGAGCAGGTTGTTGTTCGAGGCGCAAAGGGCGGCCAGAAGTCCTGCGGCAATGCAGAATAGTATACCCGCCCCCATACGCTTACGGCGCTCCGGAACGGGAACGGCAATACCTTCGCCGGCAAAGTACTGTTCCAGACGGAACAGGCTGAGGAGGGAGAAAATAGCGGCCGCCACTACAATGACCAGCATGGTAAGAAGTCGCTGGAAAAGCGAAAGCGGGGCTTCAAGAAAACCGCAGACAAGGACCAGGACAAAAACAAGGCCCAGTTGAAAACCGTAATGCCGGATCATTGAACGGCTCTGCGTCTCCGCTCCCATCATAACGCTGGCATCTTCCAGCATGATCCGCCGCAGTTCCTCACCCCGGTAGCGGCGCAGGTGGTATTCAAAGAATTCCCGGGCCCGGAACAAGTCCCGCAAGCGGATCACAAAGACCCAGATATACAGGGCCACCAGGGTCGCGGCGATATTCCCCAGGGCCGGAAAAAACTGTTGAGCAATACCGGGCAGGCTAAGGGGGAATTTGAATGACAGAAAGGAGGAGAAGAGGTAGGCAGCGATAAGGACCAGGATTCCCCCCCGAATATGGGCGGCGCTGTGGCTGGTCCGGGGATCCAGGAATTCCAGGTACAGGGCCACTGCGGCGCTGACAAACAGGGCGGGTACATAGATCGCCAGGGCCAGGCCGGGACCGGAGGGGGAGAAGTTCGGCAGCAGACGGCGGATCAGGGCCAGGACTGCGGGTAAAAGGCAGGCAAGGATGGACCAGGGCAAGTACAGGGACAGGACCCGGTAAAGGGGATTACCCGGCACCGCACGGGGGTCCAGAAGATCGGGCCGGTCCTCCGCCGGATCTGCGCCGTCCGTCTGAAAGCGGTTGATTGCCATCTCGTCCGGTTGGGATCCGGTCATGGTATCCGGCTGGACTCCGGCCCTGTTGTCCGGCTGTCCGGGTTTAGAGGATATCATAACCGCCCTCCCGCATCTGGTAGCGGGGCGCACTGCCCGGCGCCAGGGAACTCAGCCGCCGCTCGTCAAGGACCAGGTACTCCAGGCTTAGGCGGTAGGCCCGCAGGGTGTTAAGGGCGATGTAGTCCTCCTCCGGCAGTTCCGGGCCGGTGTAAACCAGCCGGGTTCCGTAGGGCAGGCGCTTCCCCTGGTCCAGCAGGGACCGGGTACTGCCCTGCAGGGTCCCGAAGCTCTGATCGCCGGCAGCTTGATCGGCAATTTGATCGGCAGCTTGATCGGCAGTTTGACCGACGGCTTGACCGACGGCTTGACCGGCAGTTCGGGGCGTAGCCCCCTGCCCTGTCTGAGTTTCAGGACCACGGGGCCGCTTGATGGCGGCCAGCCGTTCCAGAATGGGGAGCAGCGTGAAGGGGCTGGGTTTGATCAGCATCGTAGGGCCGGATTCCTGAACTTCGTCCCCCCAGGGCGTGTAGAGAATGATTCCCAGGTCCTGGCGGTCCCGGGAAGCCATAAGGCAGAGGGCCGCCGCGGCCTCGATAGCCCGCTCAAACCACAGTTCCCGCTTGGACAGGGTGTACTCGTAGGGGTCCAGGTTAAGAAACACCACCAAAGGGTAGGAAATCGCCGCCTCGTACTCGTTTACGAGCAGGGAGGGAACGGTAGAGAAAGCTTGCCGGGAGAGATCCCCCGGTGTGTTTCCAGGGGAGTGTTGATCCACCAGGCCCCTAATCGAAGCTTTCCAGTTGATGCGCCGGGGTTCGTCTCCTGAGCGGTACTCCCGCAGGGAACGGCGGCGGGTCAGGTCTTCGTGCAGGGGGTTACGGCTGGACAGCTTGCCCAGGGGAATACCTCCGGGGTTGGGGATGCCGATCATACCGGGCGCCGGATAAACCACAAGATGCGTAAGTTCCTCCGCGGTGGCGGCGAAGGGAAAAATCCCCAGGGGATCGGAACAGCGTAATTGGGCGGGCCCCAGGCTGCCGATACAGCGTTCCGAACAGTAGGCCCGCCAGGTAAAGGCCAACCGGGAACGGCCCGGCAGGGTAGCAAGCCGTTTGTGGTCCTTAAACACCGCCAGGTCTCCAGGCCAGTCCCCCATAGCCAGCATAAAGGCCGGCAGCGGCCCGGTATTTTCCACGATCAATTCAATATCGGTCCATTCAAAACGGAAACAGCGTATCTCCCGGTCCCGGCGGATCACCCGGAGCTTGCGGATCAGGCACTCACTGTACAAACGGGCCCCAAGGATCACAAAAAGGGCGAACAGGGCCAGAAACTGAAGCAGGTACAGGGGGGCAAAGAGGTACACCGCGGCGCATATCCCGGCCAAACCAAACAGCCGCCCCGGTCCCGTCTTCTGTATCCGGGCCCAATCACCAATCCTCATAGCTTAATCCTCATGGGTTGACCCCCATAGGTTAATCCTCACAGGGTAACCCTCATGGGGCTGTGTACTCCGGAACGGGCACACGGTCCAGGATAGAAGCGATGATCCTGTCGGCATTGATGCCCCGGACCAGGGCCTCCGGCGAAAGAAGCATACGCTGGCGGAACACCGGCGGCGCCAGTTCCTTAATATCTTCGGGGGTTACAAAGGCCCGGCCCCGAATAGCCGCCAGGGCCTGACCGGCCCGGTACAGGGCAAGACTGCCACGGGGGGAGATACCCACCCGCAGATTGGGTTCCTGCCGGGTGGCCTCCACCAGGGCAAGGATATAAGCCTTAACGGCCGCCTCCACGTGGATTTTCGTAACCGCTTCCTGAAGACCCAGAATCTCGGAAGCTTCCGCTACCTTTTTCAGGTCCGTTACGGGGTGACTAAGACGGCGCTGGTTTTCCAGTATCTGTCCTTCGGCCTCCCGGTCCGGGTAACCCAGATCCATGGAGAGGAGGAAACGGTCTTTTTGCGCCTCCGGCAGCGGAAAGGTCCCCTCGAATTCCACAGGGTTTTCGGTAGCCAGCACAAAAAAAGGCTCCGGCAGGGCTACACGTTTTCCCTCCGCGGAGATCTGGCCTTCCGCCATAGCTTCCAGCAGGGCGGACTGGGAACGGGGGGTAGCCCGGTTAATCTCATCCACCAGGACAAACTGGTTTACTATGGGACCGGGACGGTATACAAAGCTCCCCTCCTGCCATACCGAGACACCCAGAATGTCCGCGGGCAGCAGATCCGGGGTACACTGGACCCGGGCAAAGCTGAGCCCCAGGCTTCCGGCGAAGGCCCTGGCCAAAATGGTTTTGCCCGTACCGGGAACATCTTCCAACAACACGTGCCCCCTGGCAAGAAAGGCGGCGATAAGCGTATCAATGGCCCCGCCCTTCCCCAGGAATACCTTCTCGATGTTCGTTTTGACACGGCTGGCAAATTCACCGATTGCTGCGGGACTACCCGTTACAGGACTACCCGCTGCGGAATTTCCGCTTCCTTGTTCTTTCATTATGTGTATAGTATATTTCATTTTCCCGGTTATTGGGATAGACTTAAACACATGGGGAGTTTGGGGGTCATTAATTCGGATCCGGCTATCAGGAAAAGTTTGGAAGAAGCTTTTGAGGAAGATGCCCGAAGAAAGGATTATAACCAGCAAGAGTACGATTTAATTTTTTTTTCAACCGAAGAGGAAATTCTTGGTTTTCTCAACTATGACCTGCCTGAAATCATTATCGTCAACTTTTCTGACCCCTCCATTCCTGTTGACAGGATTCTAACCCGTGTCCGCGATGATAACTGGTTCTCAAATTTTGGCATTGTGGGGCTTTACCGCAACGAGGAGGACACGGAAACCCGGCTTCTTGAAAAGTACAAATTCATCAACGTATTGACCATGCTGGACAAGCATCAGATCCGTTCCCATATCTGCACGACCATCCAGATCATCGAAAAAAATTTACAGATCATCTTCCAGCAGGAATTCAACCAAAACCTTTTGAGTGAAATGTCCGGCAGCTTTACCATCGAAAATGATATTTTGGCTATCCCCCTGTACGCCGGCATGGGAATCATGCTCCTTACCCAGCGGGGGCTTATCGATCCGGACAGAAAGATGCCCCTCCAGCTTGCCCTGTCGGAGCTGATCGTCAACGCTGTGGAACATGGAAACTGCGGCATTACCTATGATGAAAAGACCGCCGGCATGGACCGGGGCCTGTCGGTGGTGGAACTGGTAGCGGAAAAATGCAGGGACCCCGTTATCCGGGCCAGGAAGGTGGAGTTTATCTGGAACATAGGCCAGGAAACCACTTCTTTTATAATCCGTGACGAAGGGCAGGGCTTTGACGTGCGGGCCCATTTGAAAAAAATTGCCGACCAGGACCTTATGTCCCTTCATGGCCGGGGAATCAAAATGGCCACCCTCTATGCCGTGGAACTAAAGTACAACGATACAGGAAACCAGGTAACCATGACGATCCGCCATGATAGCCATGTTGAGCGGGATGTCCCCCTGGGTTTTGCCCATGAAAGGGTGCAGATTGTAAAAAAAGGGGACATTATACTGCGGGAAGATGAGCCAAGCGATTACCTGTACTATATCGTAAGCGGTACGTATTCGGTGTACCACAACCTGAAAAAGGTGGGTTCTCTTACCCCCAGGGATATTTTCATGGGGGAAATGTCCTTTCTTCTGAACCGGCGGCGTTCCGCCTCCGTGCGGGCCGATGGTCCGGGAAAACTGATATTTCTAACGCGGAAAAATTTTGTGGGCATTATCCATTCCTATCCCCACTACGGTATTTTTCTGTCCAAACTTCTTGCCAGACGGCTTGTCCGCAGCAACGATAGAAACGCAGAACTCCTTGAAAAAATCGGTAATTCCCGGTAGTGTGGGCGTATCCCAAATCCCGGTTAATTGTGTGGGGAAAACATAGATTTTAGGAAAGTCCCGTATAAAACCGGAAAAAGGAGAAAGCGGTGGCGGAAAAAAAACAAGGGAGGAATTGGCTCAGATTCTTTCTGGGATCTTATACCCCTCCCGAATTCTTAGGGGTTCTGTTTCGCTTTTTTTTCAAGGGCGGCATAATCCAAGCTGTAAAAAAGCTTCTTTCCCCTGTCGGCAGGCTTTATACAAGCCACCGGGTCATTTTTTTCCTTCTGTGCGGCCTTGTCCTGGCGGCCGCGGGCGGTTTTTGTGCCTGGGGCTTCTACCAGTCCCGCAGGCCCCAGCCCATTGTCGTTATGTACCGGCCGGTACAGTTCCCCGCTAACGAAACCTCCGACAGCGCCGCCCTCCCGCTGATAGTGGAATTTTACGGTTCCGCCGCGCCCCTGGAACTTATCGGCACGGAATTTGAGTCCGGAATGGAGGAACCCTCAATCACGATCAATCCCCGCATAGAAGGTTCGTGGCACTGGGCGCATGGCGATATACTGATCTTTACCGCCACCGGAGCTTGGGAAATAGGGCGGCATTACACCGTAAACTTTGGTAAGGGGGTTTTTGCCTCCCACATAACGCCCAACAACCGCTCGTTCTCCTTCGACATTCCGGATTTTTCCCTGTCCCTGGGGGATGGGGAATTCTACATCGACCCGGAAAACGCCACCGTTAAGCGGGTTACCGCCGTTGTCCGGACAAACTACCCCGTGGATACCGCTTCGCTGGAAAACGCGCTTACCATTGAGCCGCGGCTTAATGCCGCATCGGGACAGCTTGAAAACCGGCCCTACAATTTTTCGCTAACCTACAGCCAGGATCGCACCGTTGCCTATATCGTCTCCGAGCCCCTGGGGACCCCCGCCAAAGAAACCAATATGGTCATTTCCCTGAAACGGGGAGTTAGATCCGCCGCTGGACAGGGAACCCCCGCGAACGCGGCTACCGCAACCGTATCCATCCCCGGCATGATCGGGTATGTATACGTTCAGAACATTTCCCAGGAACTTATCAAGAACGATGATCAGAGATTCGATCAGGTCCTGATCATCAATACCAGGGGAACCATCGAGGAAGCGGAACTGAGCAAAAATATCCAGGTATGGGAACTCCCCGTGGACAGGCCGGAACTGCCGGGACTTAAAGCGCAGGAAAATTACCACTGGTATTCCCCCGGTGATGTAGTACCGGAGGTACTGGCCCTGGCAAAACGGATAGATCTTGAACCTATTCCAGGACAAAACAGGTACAACGCGGAAAACAGCTACAAATTCTCCGCCTCCCCCGGAGGCTATATCTATATCAAACTGGATACCCGCGCGAAATTTTACGGTAACTACTACCTGGGCGAACCTTACGAAACCATTGTCCAGATAAAATCCTACCCCCGTGAGCTGGCGATTCTGTCGGAGGGAAGTATCCTCTCCTTTTCCGGGGACAAGCGGCTGGCCCTGTTCACGCGGGGGATTGGGGATGTCCACTACACCGCTGGCAGGATCCGCCCCGACGATATTAACCACCTGGTCTCCCAAACCCAGGGGGACATAACGAATGTCAATTTTAATAACTACAACTTTAGCCAAAATAATATTTCCCAGATATACCAGACAAGCGAAACCATTCCCCTGAACGATGAGCGGGATATTGCCTATTTTTCGTTTGATTTTTCCCGCTACCTGGACCATATTCCGGAACAGAACCTGCGGCACGGCCTGTTCATCTTCACCGTTCAGGGAGGCGATACATCCGCCCGGCGGCTTATCATGGTCAGCGATCTGGGCTTTTTCGTAAAAACCAATACCGATTCCAGCCGGGATGTGTTTGTCCAGTCCATCGCCACCGGCGAACCCGTGGCGGAGGCCCAGGTTCAGGTCCTGGGTCTCAACGGAAACCCCATCATAAGCACGTTTACCGGACCGGACGGCCACGTACGGCTGCCCGATCTCTCGGACTACCGGAACGAACAGGCCCCCACGGCGTTCACCGTCCGCCAGGGGGAAGATCTGTCCTTCATGCCCTACCGTACCACAGGGCGGAGTCTGGACTACTCCTCGTTTGACGTAGGCGGAATCCAGGGGGCAGATAATCCCAATAACCTGCGGGCCTTCCTGTTTAGCGACCGGGGAATCTACCGGCCGGGGGACCAGGTGTACATCGGCATGGCGGTAAAAAGCGGCGACTGGGTCCCCCGTTTGGAAGGTACCCCCCTGGAATGTACGGTAAGCGATCCCCGCGGGCAGGAGATCTACAACCGCCGTATCGTCCTTTCCGCCGATGGGGTAGAGGAACTAAGCTTCCGTACGCAGGACTGGTCCCCCACGGGAACCTACACCGCCACTGTGTACGTGATCCGCCCACAGGACAACGGTGTTGAGGAACGGGTCTTCCTGGGTTCCCAAACCGTTAAAGTGGAGGAATTCCTTCCCGATACCCTGCAGGTGTCCGCTGCCTTTGATCCACTGCCCCGTGAAGGCTGGATAGCCCCCGGAGAACTCAAAGCCCTGGTAACGGTGCGGAACCTCTTTGGTACGCCCGCGGCAGGAAACGAGGTAAAGGCCCAGATGAACCTGTCCCCCGGCCACCAGTACTTCCGTCAGTACCGGGATTACCAGTTCCGCGATCCCTACCTGGCCCGGAACAGCTACCAGGAATTCCTGGGTACTGTTACCACCAATGACGAGGGAGAGGCCGCCTTTACGCTGAACACCGCCAAGTTCGAAAAGGCCACCTACAGCCTTACCTTCTACATCGAAGCTTTTGAGAAGGGAAGCGGCCGCAATGTGTCCGCGGATACCCAGGTCTACGTAAGCCCCCTGCCCTACCTGATCGGCTACAAGGCGGACGGCAACCTTAAGTTTATCCAGCGGGATACGGTACGGAAAGTTTCGTTTGTCGCCATCAACCCCCAGGCAGAACGGAGTGCCGTGGAGAACCTTACCCTGAGCCTTGTGGAATCCCGCTATGTTTCCGTCCTGGTACGCCAGTCCAATGGCCTCTACAAGTACCAGTCGGTACAGAAAGACTACCCCCTGTGGACAAAAAAGATCTCTATCCCCGCCGCCGGTCTGGACTATGAACTTCCCACCGATACCCCCGGCGAGTTCCGTTTGATCCTGAGTACCGGAACCGATGATACCGGGGAAATCGAATTCAACCGGATCGATTTTTCCGTGGCAGGAAGTACAAATCTGCAGCGCAGCCTGAACCGTACCGCGGAATTGGAGATCACCCTGAACAAGGCCGATTTTAACCCCGAAGAGGAGATAGAGGTCATGATAAAGGCCCCCTACCGGGGTTCGGGACTTATCACCATCGAGCAGGACAAGGTCTACGCTTACAAGTGGTTCAGTTCGGAAGATAACGATGGAAGCGTGCCGGGGGATGGAGAAACGATCCTCACCACCATCACGGCCCCCCCGGATCTGGAGGGGAACGGCTATGTGAATGTCCAGTTTATCCGCGACCAGTCTTCTCCGGAAATTTTTATGTCCCCCCTCAGTTACGGGGCGGTTCCCTTCTCCATGAGCCAGGAAAGCCGTACCAACCGGATCAACCTTGAAATAGCCGGAGAGGCAAAGAGCGGGGAGGATTTCACGATCAAATATTCGGCCTCCAAACCGGGGAAGATCGTGGTTTACGCCGTGGACGAGGGTATCCTCCAGCTTGCCGATTACCGGACCCCGGACCCCCTGGCCTTTTTCTTCCGCAAACGGGCCCTCGAAGTCCGTACCGTCCAGATACTCGACATGGTCCTGCCGCCCTATGCCGTGGCACAGTCCCTCGCCGCCACAGGGGGCGGGGCCGGCTACGACGAGCTGGCCCGGAATCTTAACCCTTTTAAGCGGAAACAAAACGCACCCGTAGCCTACTGGTCGGGGATTGTGGATGTTGGCCCGGAAGAGCGGGAGTTGAGCTACGCCGTGCCGGACTACTTTAACGGGACCCTGCGGGTTATGGCGGTGGCCGTATCCCCGGATTCCGTGGGGGTTACGGAGGACCGGGCCCTGGTACGGAACACCTTTGTCATAGTCCCCAACGGGCCCCTCAGCGCCGCGCCGGGGGACGAATTTGAAATTTCCCTGACCTTAACCAACATGCAGCAGGGAGCGGGGGAGGCCGGCGCCCTGCGGCTAAGCATGGCCCCCTCACCACACCTTACCATTACGGGGCAGACCGAATTCGACCTGGCGATCCCCGAAGGGAAAGACCGGACCCTCAGCATCCCCGTTAAGGCCGCCGGCCCCCTGGGGAATGCGGAGATCCGCTTTACCGCCTCAAACGGCGCCGACAGTTCCAGTCTGACAGCCTCCATGAGTATAAGACCGGCGGTCCCCTACCGGGTAACGCTCCAATCCGGGGCCATAAGCAACCGTAACGTTGAACTCCCGGTAGACCGCCAGATGTACGAAGAATTCCACACCAGGGAACTCAACCTCTCCTACCTGCCCATCGGGATGGTGAAGGGGCTCTCGTTCTACCTCAACAGCTACCCCTACAGCTGTACCGAGCAGATACTCAGCGCAGCGTTCCCCTTCCTCTACCCCCGGCTTATCAAAGACTTTGGCTACACCCAGGCCCAGACGGAGGAGGGGATCGACAGGGTTATCGGTATTCTGCAGGCCCGGATGAAGGAAGATGGAAGCATCGGCATGTGGACCAGCCGTTCCAGATCGGACCCCATGATCACCGTCTACGCCTGCCATTTCCTGACGGAGGCCCGGAACGCCGGGTACTACGTTCCCCAGGGCTTCCTGAACCAGCTCCTTAGTTCGCTGCGGAACATTGCTTCCGCCGATACCACCAGTACTTACGAGCTGTCCAACCGGGCCTACGCCATCTATGTACTCACGCTGAACGAGATCGTTACCACTCCCCTTCTGGAATCCCTTAAGCGGGACATCGACCGCCACAACAAAGAGGCGGAGACCGAGATGCCCGGCCTTTACCTGGCGGGGACCTATGCCCTGCTGCAAAAAAGCGCGGACGCCACTTCCCTGCTGAACCGAATCAAGCGGACCCTGCGCCGCGATGCCTCGTTCCGTTACGTCGACAGCCTGCTCTACCAGGCGGTGTACCTGAACATCCTCTCCCGGCATTTCCCCCAGCGTTTGCGGGATATTTCCGAATCCCTGCTTCTTTCTGTGGCGGAACAGTTGGAGTACCAAAACTACACCACTATCTCCGCCAATTTTGCCCTTATGGGGCTGGACGCCTACCTCAAAGCAGTCCCCTCTACCGCCGAGGGGAGCGTTGCGGCGGGGGCCTTTACCGCGCTGGAGATACTTCGGGACAGGCAGCAGCGGGAACTGACAAGTGACGGGAACCCTCTCTTTACCAGCACCTACAGCGCCGAAGCGGAGAAGATCCGCCTGGAAAACAAGGACCCCCTTCACCTGTTTTACCAGATTACCAGCGCCGGTTTTGACCGGGAAATTCCCGCCGAAGAAATAAAAAACGGTATCGAGGTATACCGGGAAATTCTGGACTCAAATGGTAATGTCCCTGAGTCCGTCAAAGCCGGGGATGAGCTTACCGTGCGGCTTACCTTCCGTACGCTGAACAACCAGACCATCAACGACGTTGCCCTGGTGGACCTGTTCCCCGCCGGCCTGGAGCCGGATACCCAGTTCATCCGGGAGGCCGCCGAAAACTCCGGCGCCTGGAAACCGGACTACGTGGACATTCGGGAGGACCGGCTCGTGTTGTACGGAACCGTAAACGCCCAGGCCACTACCTTTAGCTACCGGGCCAAGGCCATTAACGCCGGCCTCTTTACCGTACCTCCGCTTTTCGCGGAGGCTATGTACGACAAAGCAGTGTGGGCCCTGCGCCCCCACGAATCTCTGCGAATAACAAAGTAGTAAAACTACCTGGAGGAGAATTATGAAACAGACTGTTCACCTTATCGGAAACGCCCACATTGATATTTTTTGGCTCTGGCGCTGGGAGGAGGGCTTTCAGGAGATCAGGGCCACCTTCGCGTCAGCGCTGGATCGTATCAAGGAACATGACGAGTTTATTTTTACTTCGGCCTGCGCCTACTACTACAGCCTGGTAGAAACCGCGGACCCCGGTCTTTTTAAGCGTATCCAGGAGGCGGTAAAGGCCGGGCGCTGGTGCATTGCCGGAGGCTGGTGGCTCCAGCCGGACTGCAACGCCCCGGCAGGGGAATCCTTTGCCCGCCAGGGCCTGTACGCCCAGCGTTACTTCAAGGAAAAATTCGGCCTTACCGCCAGGCTGGGCTACAATGTGGATTCCTTCGGACACAACGGAAATTTGCCGCAGCTTCTGAAAAAGGCCGGGCTTGACGGTTATGTTTTTATGCGACCCATGGCCAACGAGAAAACCCTGCCCCGGCGCCTGTTCAAGTGGGAAGGCATTGACGGCACGAAAATTCCCGCCTTCAGACTTTTGGCTTACGGAACAGGGGGCGATGCCGAATGGGGAGAGAAACTGAGCGCCCATATACAACAGCACATAGACACCGCGGAAAATGAGGGAACGCCCTTTATGTGTTTTTACGGTGTGGGGAACCACGGCGGCGGCCCCACCAGGCAGAACCTAAAAACCATTGACAAGATTAAAGCCGCGGGCGCAAACATTCTGTACAGTAACCCTCAAAAGTTTTTTGAGGAGGCCTCCACCGTATCCGGCGTCCCGGTTATTAAAGATGAGATGCAGTACCACGCCATTGGCTGTTATTCGGCGCTAAGCAGGGTAAAACGGGCAAATAACTACACAGAACAACAGCTCATGTTTGCCGAAAAGATGCTTGCCGTAACCGGCGACCTAAGCGGCGGCGCGGATAAGGACCTGACGGAAAACGTGGCGGCGCTTACGGCGGGCTGGAAAAAGGTGTTGGCCAACCAGTTTCACGATTCCCTGGGGGGCTGCTCCATTCCCGAAGCCTACCCAAAGATCCTGGCAGCCTACGCCTGGGGCCAGGAAACGGTCAACCAGATGACCGCCGTTCTTTTCCAGCGCCTTGCCACCAGAGTTGCGACATTCAAAGAAGGCTCCACGCTTATCGTCTGGAATCCCCACCCCTGGGAAGTAAATGACACCATTGAAGTTACCGGCGTAGCGGACAGGGTTTCTGATATACAGGGTACGGAGATCCCCTTTGAATACGCCTCCACCAGTTCCATTACGGGGGGCTTTTTTTCCCAGGCTATCCGTTTCAATGTAACACTTCCGCCCCTGGGTTACACATCGTACCGTCTTGATAATGTAAGGGCGGGCCTTGACATTGGCCGCTTCCTGGATTTCCAGTACACCAGAACCGCTTCCAACCGGATAAGCTCAGGCAATTGGGAAGCCGTCATTGACCGGGAGAGCGGTTTTATCACCTCGTTCCGCGATAAAAAAACAGAGACCGAATTTCTGGGAAAGGGTATTAGCCCGGTGATCGTGGACGACGAGTCCGACACCTGGACCCACGCCCTTTCCTCGTACCAGGGCGCCCGGCATGTCATGGCCCTGGAATCCTACACCCTGGTTTCCCAAGGCCCGGTTTCAGCCGAATACGAAATTGTCTACAAGCTGTTCAACAGTACCGTTATCTTCCGCGTCAACCTTAACGGCGCGGAGGGCAGGCTTGACATCAAAGTCCGGGTAATCTGGAACGAGCACCACCGGCTTCTCAAGCTGTGCATAGGCTCGATCTTTGACAGTAAAACATTCATCTCAGAGATTCCCTACGGCGCCATCGAGCGGACAGCCGACGAAACCGAGTGGCCCCTTCAACGCTGGGTAAAACTTTCCGAAGGCAGCGGCCCGGCCCTTGCGGTGCTGAACGACGGGGTCTATTCGGGCAGCGCCAAAGGGGGAAGCCTTGACCTTACGCTGCTGCGCAGTCCGGTATACGCCAACCATGAAACCCAGCATCCCCGGCCGGACATCTACCACCGCTACATTGACCAGGGTGAACAGGAGTTCTTTATCAGACTCCGGGGCTATCCCCAGGGTACCGGCAATGACCAGATTGCCCGCCGTGCCCTGGAACTCAACCAGCCGCCCGTCTACGTCATTGAATCGATCCACGATGGGGAATTCTCCGGGACGCAGACTTTCTGCAGAATTGAAGAAGGCTCCTCGGCGCTTATCAGCACCATTAAACGCGCCGAAGACAACGATGGCTGGATAGTCCGGGCAGTCGAGGCGGGCGGCCACAAGACCCATGCCGAATTCGATTTTACCTGGCTGGGCCTTAAAGGTAGTTTTTCTTTTGAACCCTACGAGATCAAGACCATTAAAATTACCGACAAGGACAGAACGATAAGTGAAACCAGCCTGCTGGAATTCGAGATATAACACCGCGCATGAGGATCGACATCCCCACAGGAGAGCATGATGTTTAAGGATTTTATTGTCGAAAAGATAGGCCGGGAAGTGTACCGCCTTGAACAGCTTAGGTACCGGAATGTTATTCCGGCAGCGGAACTGCTTGCCACGGAAGAGCCGGAAGGTTTTGTTTACCCCGGCTTCGTCAAACCGGGCAAGGAGTCAAAGAACATGACCCCCGGAGATTTTTGGAGCGGGCGGGACCGCTACCTGTGGCTCCACACGGAGTTTGACGCGCCCCGGGACTGGAAGGGAAAGGATGCGCTGGGCGTTTTCGATTTCGGTCTTACCGGTGGCGGCCACAATTCAGGTTTTGAATCCCTCCTCTTTATAGACGGAATCCCGTATCAGGGCGTTGACAGTAACCATAAAGAAGTGTTCTTCAAGCCAAAAACCGGGGGGAAGCAGAGTTTTGATTTCCGTCTCTGGAGTGGCCTTGAGGGAGGCGGCCCGCAACAGCCCATGTACCACCAGATAAAGGCCGCCTTGTTCTGTACCCTGGAAGCTTCCGTGGACGAACTCTACTACCTTTTGAAGAATCTGATCCTTACGCTCATGGAGCTTCCCGATAACGATCCCCTGAAAAACCGCCTGCAGAACATCCTGATTGAAGGTTACAAATTTATCGACTTTACCGAACCCGGATCAGAGGCGTTTATCGCCTCGGTACAAAAAACACTGGAATATTATCACAAGAACCTCAGGGCGGCGAACCGGCCAAAAGACGTGTCGGTTTCGTTTATCGGTCACACCCATATCGATCTTTCCTGGCTTTGGCGCTACCGGCACACCAGGGAAAAAGGTGAACGGTCTTTTTCAACGGTACTGCGCCTTATGGAACGCTACCCCGAATATTTATTTCTCCAGACCCAGGCCCAGATATACGATTCCATAAAAGAAGATCATCCTGAACTCTTTAAGGCCATTGGCAAACGGGTAGCCGAGGGCCGCTGGGAGGCTTCAGGCGCCATGTGGGTGGAGGCGGACTGCAATATCCCATCGGGGGAATCCCTGGTACGGCAGATACTTTACGGCAAAGGCTTTTTCAAAAAAGAATTCGGCGTAGAAAACACCTTCCTCTGGCTTCCCGATGTGTTTGGCTACAACTGGGCGCTGCCGCAAATTTTAAGAAAGTCCGGCATCGACACCTTTATTACAACCAAGATAAGCTGGAGCGAAATAAACCGCATGCCCCACGATACCTTCATCTGGACAGGCATGGACGGCAGTCAGGTACTGACCCACTTTATCACTACACCGGATACCGGGAACGCGTGGTTCTACACGTACAACGGCCAGACAGTCCCCAAGGCCATCAGGGGTATTTGGGACACATACCGGGACAAGGGACTGAACCAGGATCTGCTGTTCTCCTACGGCTTCGGGGACGGCGGCGGCGGCGTTACACGGGACATGCTGGAAGATCTGCGGACCGCCGCGAAACTGCCGGGCCTTCCCGAAATCAAAACGGAACGGGTGGACAACTACCTGAAGCGGCTCCACAAAAAAATAAGTGAAAAAGGCGTTACGGATCCGGCCACAGGTTATTCCCGGCTCCTCCACAACTTCCACCGCGAACTCTATCTTGAATACCACCGCGGTACCTACACTTCCCAGGCCCATACCAAGAAGATGAACCGCCGCCTGGAACTTCTCTACCGGGACGCGGAAATTGTTCAATCCCTGGCGGCGCTCAAAACGAAAAAGTGGGACATGGGGGCCTGGGAACAGCTGCGCCAAGGCTGGAAACTTATCCTGCGGGCACAGTTCCACGATATTATTCCCGGTTCCTCGATAGGGGAAGTGTACGAAGACACACGAAAGGATCACCAAACAGCCCTGAACCTGGGACAGGCAGCGCTTGAAAGCGGCCTTACCGCGCTGAGCGAAAAACAGGAGGACACCGTAACGGTAATCAATACCGCGGGCTGGAAACGCGGCGGCCTTGTTGCCCTGCCTCCCCCGGAAAAGGGGAAAGTCCTGGTCTGTAAACACCGCAGCCTTATTACCCAAATCTCAGCTATCAGCGGAGAGAAACGGGCCTGGGTCTGGCTGGACAATATCACCCCCCTTGATTCAGTGGAACTGCGCTACGAAGATGTGAAAGCCTCGGCGGAATTTCCCCGCCTGCCGGTCGGGAAGGGCGGCAAATTCACCGTCCGCAAGAACGGTGTGGATACACCCTCCTACAAACTAAGGTGGGACGCCTCCGGCAGGCTTACCTCGCTCTACGACAAACGGGCAAAACGGGAAACCCTTTCCGCGCCGGGCAATGAACTCCAGATTTTTGAGGATCGCCCCAAGTCAAGCGACGCCTGGGAGATCGAGGCCAGCATTGACCTTAAGCGTGAACGTATCAGCAAACTGCTCTCCCTCACGGTAGAAGAAACGGGCCCTCTCTTTACCAGGATACGTTTTGTGTGGACCTACAACAAATCAAAAATCACCCAGGACCTGATCCTCTACGCGGCCCACAAGCGTATCGACTTTAAGACCCAGGTTGACTGGCAGGAGCGGAGCAAACTCCTCAAGGTAAGTTTCCCGGTGAATATAAACGCGGTAAACGCCCGCTACGAAATTCAGTACGGCAGCCTGGAACGCAACGCCACCCGCAGCACCAGTTGGGACGAGGCCCAGTTCGAAGTGGCCGGCCACCAGTGGGCGGACTACAGCGAAAAGGGCTTCGGCATCGCCCTGATGAGCGATTCCAAATACGGCTACGACATCAAGGAGGGGATCATGCGGCTCTCCCTCCTCAAGTCCGCCGAACATCCCGACCCACAGGCTGACCGGGGCCTGCACGAGTTCACCTATTCCATCTATGTACACGCCGAACCCTGGTACAATTCGGACCTTATACCCCTGGCCTGGGACCTCAACACCCCCCTTGTTACAGTTTCGGGACAGGTTCCGGCGCTGGGCCTTCTGAGGATCAGCTCCCCCGATGTGGCCCTGGACGCCGTCAAGAAAAGTGAGGACGGCCAGGACCTTATCATACGACTCCACGAAAACCACGGCGGTCGCTCACAGCTTGACGCCTGGTTCACCGTTCCCGTGGCGGGCTGGGCGGAGGCGGACCTGATGGAAAACCCCCTGGGCGCCTTCAAAAAACAACAGTCCATCAAGCGGGAACTGGCCCCCTTTGAAATTATCACGTTCCGGGTGAAGCTGTAGGCTTACCCCTGCTGTGGCGGGGAAAGAGCCGCCACAGCAGCGCAGCAACGCCGTAGCCGCCGAAAACCGAAAGCAGGCGGTCGATGATATTCAGCGGAATCCGCGACAGTATCTCAATGAGGGCGGAGGGCAGCTCTTTACGGAGCAGGGCCAGCTTAAAAAGACGCTCCGGGCTGGGGCTGGAACTGCCCTGCGAAAAGGCGTTTATCAGGACCGTAATAAGCCCGCCCAGTATGCTCATGGCGATACACATCACAAAGGACAGCAAAAGGAGCGCCACCAGGATATTCATCAAGGCCCTGATGCGGCTGTTGTCCGCCATGGTTTCAGATTCGCCTGTTTTGGCCGCCTTCCCCGCCCCAAAACGCAGCTCCCCGGGAAAAAGGCGGATAAAGAGGACGGTAACCAGGGCCGCCGCCGCATTGCAGAGGGCATAGAGCAAGTCCGGCCATCCGTAAAAATTGATCATGTTTATAATGGGATTGGTCAATAGGCCGGTCAGGACGCCGTAGACAGGGCCGCTGTAAAAGCTCAGGGCAACGGTAAAAAGGGTGTCCATAAAAAGCGGGACCCCCAAAGCATCCCGGAAAAAATTCCCCGTATAGACATTCAAAACCGCCCCGGCAAGACAGAAAACCAGCAGCGCAACAATACGTTTCAAATTCCACTTTAATTCCGGAACAATTTCCATAAGATGATTGTAAAAAGAATAATCTTCTTTATCTATGAGGCTGTCCCAAAACTTCAGTTTTTGGGACAGCAACCTTAGATTTAGAGGAAAAAACGGACTTTGGGCCGCTTTTTCCAAAGCCATTCCCAAAACTAACCGAGTTTTGGGAATGGCCCCTATATGTATGTTTTTCTGATATACTAACGTCATGGTCCCCGCTGCCGCTTTTTCGGAAGAAATCGAGGTCTATTTCCGCCTGCTCTGGCTCTTTGTGTTTATTCTCTCCGTTCTTATCCTGCTGCTCTGGTATTTCTACACGGCCACCCGCAAAGCCAGAGAGCAGGAACAGGAGAGCCGTGATTTTTCCCGGCTTATCATCACAGAGCTTGAAACGGAGCGGCGGCGTATCTCCGGCGAACTCCACGACACGGTACTTCCCGAACTCCGGCTGCTTGCCGGTTCCGGTGGGGAAGCGGCGGACGGGGTCGCTCTTATCCGCCGGCAGGAACTGGTTTCCCGGCGGATTCGGGAAATATGCCTGGAACTTATGCCTCCCGACTTTACCCGGCTTTCCCTGAAGGATTCCCTTACCGGCCTCTGCCTCCAATTTGCCCGGCGGACGGGCCTTGAATGTGTCCCTTCCATCGACAGGGATGTGGACTTCAGCCACCTTGATCCCGAAGCCCAGCTTCACCTCTACCGCATAGTACAGGAGGCCCTGACCAATATCGAAAAACATTCGGGCGCAGGTCAGGTGGTGCTGGTCGCCCGCAGACAGACGTCCATGCCGGGAGGCCCGGGGGCGGGTTCTTCCGCCGGCATACTGGTTTGTATTTCCGACGACGGCGCGGGCCTTAAACCGGAAGACCCTCCAAAAGAATCCACCAGCCTGGGTATGCGGATCATGCACGAGCGGGCCGCTGCCATAGGCGCACGGCTTGACTTTGTCAGCGAAAGCGGCAACGGCCTTATGGTGCGGATAGAGCTGCCCCCAATACCGTCATCCGTATAGTATCTTTTGAAGCGTTGTACCAGTCTGAAAAAACGGTATACTTATGCCATGCATAGCATGGTGATTGTTGAAGATCATCCCCTTATGCGCAAAAGCCTCGCGGGTTTTTTCGCCGGTTCAGGGCGCTGGCTGGTACTGGGAACCGCCGGAAGCCTTGAGGAGGCCAAGACACTTTTATCGGCCCCCGAAACGACCCGGGCAGATATACTGCTACTGGACATCCATCTGGAAAAGGACTGGGGCCTTGATATTATCCCCTGGATCAAACGGCAGAAGAGGGAAAAGAGCCCCGCCGTGGTTGTCTATTCGGCCTTTGACGATTACGCCCATGTCAGCGCGGCCCTGAGCCTGGGCATCCGGGGCTACGTTACCAAAAACCAGAGCGAAACGGATCTTGAAGCGGCCCTGAACACCGTACTTGCCGGCCGGGTGTACATGGACAGATCCGCGGAACTGAAACTGCAAAGTGCCGCCGGGGCCATAAGCCTTTTGACCCGGCGGGAGGCCGATATTTTTACGCTGGTTAAAGACGGCTTCTCCAACCAGCAGATCGCCGAAAAACTTTCCATTAGCCGCCGGACCGTGGAGAACATCCTGCACTGCATTTACGACAAGACCGGAATCCCCTCCCGGCTGGAACTGCAAAAGATGTAGGCCCCAAGGCCATGCGTAACTACTCATTTTCCCGCTAAAAAAAACCCAAAAACCAGTAGAATTCACCAATCCCCGTGCGCAATTACTCATGACAGCATGGCATCCCGCTGTTTATATAGCAGTACCTTACCCGCCCGTGCGGGTAACATACACAATTTTGACGGCGGGAAAGACCGCCCGTGCGCACGGCGCACAAAGGAGTTTCGGTATGAAGAAAGTGTTCTGGATTGTCTTTCTTGGGGCAATAGCCATCGGCTTGGCGGGTGCGCAGAATTTTGAATTTGATTTTCAAAATACGGCCCCCAATTTTTCCCTTTCCGGCTTCAATACTAGTTTCAGACCGGATACCTTTGCCGAAGAAGGGGGGAGCAATTCCGCATTTCCGGGAAGTCCATTAATGGCCGGTCTGTTGAATGTCCCTTTTGGCATCTATTCCTGGATGAACGGCGATATCTTAGGCGGCGTTATTGTGGCGGGACTGGAAAGCGCCGCGCTGGCGCTGACTATAGTAGGTAATAACATAAATCTTGATCAAAAGGCTATGGGAATATGGTTGGGGGCGGCAATTGGGGGGTTTATTGTCGCCCCGATTTACGGTTTTGTCCGCGGCAGTCGCCAGTACAAAAAACTGAACGCCGTGGCGTGGACGGGCAATCCCATGGACCATATCACCGTAACCGCCTTGCCAACGTCTGAAGGCGGCGTAGCTGGAAGTTTGACATTCCGGGCATCTTTTTAGGCTGACGCAGGGGCGACTGACGCCAGTCAAACACGAACAATGATTTGTTCATGTTATTGTTGAACTGTTCGCAGGAGATGATTGACCGGGGCCGCCCAAGGTGAAACATCCTGGACGGCCCTGTGTTTCATGCGGTAGCAAAAATAAGGATGGTCTCGTTTTTCAATGGTAATAACACGCAATCGTATAAAAACTGTTTGGATGCTGGTGGCATCATGTATCATGCAGGCATGTTCAAGTTTACAGGCCGGAATTTATTTGTCATCAATCGATCATCTTAATGAACAGGAGATTTTGGAAAATGAGAAAAAGGTAATATCGTTTCTTGAGGACATTCTAACAGCCCCTGATAATTACACGATAAAGGCCTACGTAAGGACCGGGGTTGCTTTCCAAATAAAAAGAACAAAATTAATAACTCATTCTTTTTATGTCATTAGCTATACTCATGAATATCATACGCTGAGTTTTTACGGAACAAAAATTGCCTTCTATTCAGAAGGGGCATGGATAATGGACTCCGATTCTGATCTTTTATCATATAAATTGTTTCTTGATGGCCAGAATAAGTGGGATGCCAAAGAAATAATAATAGAAACTGGAATAGATACGGAAAGAACCGTCAGAAATATTTTGTCAAAAATAAACAGCACTATCACCTTTTACTATAGAGACCATATAAACAACAAAGCAGGAATGGATAATTGCAATACAGCACTAATGGAAACATTGGTAATGGCGCCTATAGCGCCAGACCCGGATTAAAAAAGCATCGATCCACACCCGCCGCCGTCCAGGGTGGCAGGCGGTTTCATTAATGTACCATTGTTGCCGGGACTGCCGACATTACCATCACCATAGCAGCCTGTTGCACTGGGCATAAGCGGCGATGCCGCTTGGCAGTTCGCACAAGTAAAAATCACCTTTCAGTCGTTTTTTCATGCTTAAAATTGAGAATTGCTGGGAACGACAGGCGGCCCCTTGACCGTTATACGCTATAAATGTATAGTGATATTAAGAGAAGGAGCAAGACAATGACGGCAGGGGAAGCGCTTGAGGCGGCACGGGGCCTGGATTTTGAGAAGGTGTGGGCCATGTTCCAGGAGACGGACAAGCAGATCAAAGAGTTTTCTAAGAAAGCTGACTTGCGGCAGGAGGAAACCAGCAGACAGATCAAAGAGCTTTCTAAGAAAGCCGACTTGCGGCATGAGGAAGTGGCCCGGCAGCAGGAGGAGACCGGCAGACAGATTAAAGAGTTTTCTAAGAAAGCCGACTTGCGGCAGGAAGAAGTGGCCCGGCAGCAGGAGGAAACCGGCAAGCAGATCAAGGAGCTTTCCAGAGAAACCGACCGGCAGATCAAAGAGCTTTCCAGAAATATCGGAGGCTTGAGCAGTTCCCTCGGCAGGTGGGCAGAGGAGATGATTTCCGCAAACCTTTGGGAGAAGTTCAAGGCCCTTGGTTTCACCTTTACGCACGGGGGGCCTGAAAAATACTGGGAAAATAACCGGATAGTGGCCCAGG
>JAITJW010000064.1 GCA_031278715.1 Treponema sp.
AATTAAAACAGAACAACACCATATTCCACCTGTGCGTTATGATTTGGGATTTGATCCCCACGCTAATCTTGCTCAGTATACCATAAGTGGAACGGTGTGATCAAGAGAAATCAGGTTTTTTTACACTTTTTTGCGTTTTTTTTCACGCGCAAAAATCTGCTGAAAGACCGGAGCGGCTATTCGGCCTTCTTTCGTCTCCGCCGACTCTTTACCGGGGCTTCCTCGGCCTCCCCCTCCTCCGGGGAGACTTCGTCCGGGCCCCCAACTTCTTCCGGAACCCCTGCTGAAGCTGGGGCCCCAGCCGAGGCTGGGGAAGGTTCCGCTGTTTCCGCGGATTGCAGGGCCTCCGCTTCCACCTGGGCCTGGGCTGCCAGCCGCTCAAAGGGTTTTTCAAGCTGCCGTACCCGGTATACCGCGTAAAGTTCCTTGCCGTACTCGGTGATCTCCCAAATTTCGCCGTCCGGACCGGCCCCCCCGGTGCAGCAGATCAGTTTGAGCAGGACAAAATCGGCCATGATCTTCTTGATGGTGTTGGAAGGGGTCGGAAAATCTTTACGAACGCCCCGTTTAAGGTCCGGGTTCAATACCCCCCCCAGAAAACGGGAAATATCCATAGTGGTTTTGCCAATATAGAGTTCCGGGGCCAGAACTTTGAATATCCGCAAATAGCGGAATTTCCGGGTGTTTTCCCAGGTTTTGCCGTTTTCGTAGTAAAAACTCAAAAGCGCCCGGTTCAAGGCCAGGACTTTAACCGCATGTTTAAGCTGCTCCCGCAGCCGCATTACCAGATCGCCGCTTTCAATGCCAAGCCGCCGCCGCAGATCTCCATTTTCCGCCCCCAAACGGGCAAGTTCGTTGGCTACCGCCGGATGTATCCCCTCGTTTCCGGGGATCCAGCCCTTCCGGGGGTGGATGTTGATCTCTCGAAGCAGCAGACTCTGGGCTTTTTGACAGAATTCCAGGGTATTTGACCAGGAAGCATGGGGATGTTTACGCAAATTGCTCTTAAAATCCTTAAGCTTACGTATCTGGGCAGGATTTGTTTCCTTTTTGTTGGCCCGCCAGCGGGCATCTTCATCCACAATAAGGGCAATTACCGGGATTCCGCAGTTCAGCGCCTGGGTATACTCCAGTTCCATGGGGCTTTGTTCCCCCTCTTTACTGTACCGGTGGGCAACCATACTGATAAAATAATCACATTCGGCGATGATCTTGTTGGCCAGGGCCGTCTCAGCAGCCCCATCTTCACCGCAGGAAGAACGGATCGGAATATGACCCAGTTCCAAAACAAGCCGGAAAAGTTCCCGGTCTTCACTTTTCAAATCATCCAGGGTTGAGCCTATATAAACAAGGTACTTTTTAGGCATCGGTACTCCTTATGCAGGGCGGTTATAACCTCATTTCAGTATCGGCAGACCCCAGGCAGCGGTTTATAGCCGCCTGCGATACGCTTTATGGACAGATCAAAGATAATCCAATATTATGAAAAAATGATTGGCTTTTTAATCAAGAAGACATTTTTTGATCTGTGGGACAACCTCTTCAGGGTAGCCCTCCTGAACCTGGGCTTTATCGCCAGCGTTGCCTTTCCTGTCTTTGTTCCGGGACTGCTCCTG
Organism: Treponema sp.; assembly: GCA_031278715.1. GTDB lineage: Bacteria > Spirochaetota > Spirochaetia > Treponematales > Breznakiellaceae > JAISFT01. The sequence goes on from JAITJW010000064.1 coordinate 1,617, forward strand.
GCCGTGCCGGCCCTTTCCATTGTTACCATGCTGGTGGGGATTCTCTGGTGCGCAGTGTACCTTGCGGCGGTCTCCTATTCCCTTAAAACCTTGTCCGATTATGGTTCCTTTGGGTTTGGGGATTTTTTCCGTAACCTTAAAACAGTGTGGCCCATAGGCCTGGTAATGGGGGGCCTGATCTTCCTGCTCTGGTTTTTGGGCACGCTGATCATCCCCTTTTACCTCAACATCAGCTCGTTAATCGGGCTGTTCCTGGCCGCGGTGGTATTCTGGTCCGCAGTGGTGGGGGTCCTGTCCTTCCAGTTTTTCTTTGCCATCCGCGCCCGGCTGGATACCAAGATTACCAAGGTAATCAAAAAAAGCTTTGTCTTTTTCTTCGATAACGCTGGTTTCTGCCTGTTCAGCTTCATTCATAACCTGGTGCTGTTGGCAATTTCGGTTTTCCTGGCCTTTCTGTTTCCCGGTCCCGCGGGAATTCTGCTGTACCTGGACGAGGCCATGCGGCTGCGGCTTTTGAAGTACGACTGGCTTGAGGCAAATCCCCCAAAAGAGGGAACCCGCCGTCCCCAGATCCCCTGGGACGCCCTGCTCATAGAAGATCGGGAACGAACCGGTACCCGTACCTTGAAAAGTTTTATCTTCCCCTGGAAAGACTAGCAGTCAGCAATGAAATTGTAGGTCAGTCTCCCGGCAGGGGTCTATCCGCAGCACATAAATCGCCGCTTTTTTGCCGGAAAGCAGGATAGGAATATGCCGGACAAGCGTAAAACCGTTCCGCTCCGCCGCTGTTTTTGGTTCGTTACCGCGGCCGCAGAGCATAACGACCCGGCCGCCGGGTTTAAGAAGCCCGGCAAAGATCCGAAAACTCAGGTCGTACAGTCCTCCGACAGACCGTTCTTCCGCCGGGCCCGGCCCCTCCGGCGCCCCGGAGACGGAACCCCGGTAACAGCCCCAGGGCGGGTCGGTAATAATACTGTCAAGACTGGCCGGCGGGATAAGCCGGGGCAGTTCCGCCACGTCCAGGCGGTTAATATGGCAGCAATGCGCCGCTTTTCCACTGAATTTGGCCTTTGTTACCGCCAAAGAACGCCGGTCAATATCCGAGGCAAAGAATTCCGCCGGGGGAAAATGGCGGAGCCGGGCCGCGGGGATTGAACCGTAACCACAAAAAGGATCGGCAACTCTTTCACCGGGCCGGGGGTTTGAAAGCTGGCAGAGTACCCAGGCCAGGGGCGGGGGAAGCTCCCCCTGGTGCAGCAGTTTGTCCCAGGGACGGTGGCGGGAGAGCCGCCGCATAAAAAAGGCCCCTTCCCGGCGCAGAAGAAACCAGAATTCCACGCCGGGCTTACTCCGGTTCACCCGGAGCCCCGAATAGGAGGCGATAAAGTCCTCTACCTTGCCTCGCAGGTCCTCCCCCACCGCAACGGGGGTGTTTTCCAGCGAAAAAATCACCCGGAAACCCTGGTTCACAGGCCCCGGACCTGCCGCGGAAGCAGAAATAAGATCTTCTCCCACCCGCCGGCGCAGAGTATTCCGGACAAAACGTTCCAGAGACTCACGGGACTCACAAGGTTCACGAGCCTCACGGAACTCTGCGCCGTTTTTCTGAAGCGCGACCCTGCCGATAAGCCGGAACACATTGTTAAAACAGAACAGGTTAAGCCGGTCGTAAGAACAGGCCGTTTCAAAAACCAGAGCGCCGGAAAGGGAAAGGGGGATCGAACTATCCGGAAAACGTTCCCTCAGAACCTCCGCGGCACATTCCTCAAGACCGGGGGCGCAGGCGCCATAGTAACTGTACGTCAACTGCAGCCGGTGGTTCCACCGCAGGTATCGCACTTCATACAGGTACCATTACGGATCAGCGTAAAAGACCCACAGACCGGACAGGGGTCCCCCTCGTAACCTTTAATCCGGGCCTGGGCAACCTGAACGTTCACAGAAGAACTCTCCCTGCCCTGCCCCCCGCTATTCCCCGGAACACCGGTAGCCAAAAGATCTTCCGGCTTGATCTGTCCCAGATCGCTACGCTTCAGGTAACTAATCGCCAGGTCCCGGAAGATATAGTCGATAACGCTGGTAGCCATCTTTACATAGTCATGCCCTTGAACCATACCGCTGGGTTCAAAACGGGTAAAGATAAAGGCATCCACATACTCCTCCAGGGGTACCCCGTACTGAAGCCCCAGAGAAACGGCAATGGCAAAATTGTTCAGAAGACTACGGAAAGCCGCCCCCTCCTTGTGTACATCAAGAAAAATTTCCCCCAAACTGCCGTCGTTGTACTCACCGGTACGGATATAAATAGTTTGCCCGCCAATTTTACCCTTCTGGGTATAGCCCGAACGCCGGGCAGGCAGAGACTTCCGGACCCCCCGCAGATCCCGCGGGACAACCCGCTCATGAGCCTGCCGGTTGGAATGGTGAAGCCCCTGCTCCAGATCCCTAATCGTATCCGCCAGAGGGTCCACACCCGGAGCTATAGAGGACAGGGGCTGGGAAAGCTTGGAGTTATCCCGGTACAGGGCCACCGCCTTCAAGGCACTCTGCCAGGAGAGCAGGTAAGCCCCCTTAACATCCTCGTAACTTGCCCCATTAGGCATGTTGATCGTCTTACTGATAGCCCCGGAAATAAAAGGCTGCACCGCGGCCATCATACCGATATGGGCGGTCCAGGGAATACTGCGCCGCCCGTTTTTTCCCGAAGGCATGGCAGTGTCAAAGACCGGGTAGTGTTCCACCTTCAAACCCGGCGCCCCCTCCAGACCCATAACACCGCAGGCATAACGTTCCGCCCTGTCGATCTCCGCCTCCGTAAAACCCAGATGCTTAAGCAGACTAAACCCCGGCAGGGACCAGGTTACCTCAGGAACCCTCAGAACCTCCTCCACAAAGTCTTTCCCCAGAGTCCAGGGGGTAAAAACCTCCTCCAGACTCAGACTCGTTTTTACCGCTTCCTCCAGCGCCTGAATAGCCCCGGAAGTAAAACCCTTGTCCATAAGGACCCCGTGGTTAATAGGGTTCAATTCCGCGTCCCCCCCACCGGCCTTACAATCCAGAGTTTTCCGCCCCGTGGCGTAGGCAACAATCTCCCCAACAAGCTCCGGCGTATAACCCAGCGCCGCCAACGCAAGGGGTACCGACTGGTTGATAATCTTGAAGTAGCCCCCGCCCGCAAGTTTCTTGAATTTGACCAGCGCAAAATCCGGTTCCACCCCCGTCGTATCGCAGTCCATCAGCAGCCCGATAGTCCCTGTAGGGGCAATAGCGCTTACCTGGGCATTACGGAACCCGTGGACCATCCCCAGTTCCAGGGCCCGGTCCCAGACAGCTTTGGCAGCTTCCAGCAGATAGGCAGGACAAAACCGTTCATCAATACCCCTGGGCGCCGTGTGAACCCCTTCGTATTCACCGACAGGGACATTGTTCACCGCCCGGCGGTGGTTGCGGATCACCCTCAGCATAGCCTCCGCGTTTTCCCCGTAACGGACAAAAGACCCCAGCGCCGCGGCCATCCGGGCAGACTGGGCGTAGGCTTCCCCCGTCAGAATCGCCGAAAGGGCCCCCGACACCGCCCGACCCCCCTCCGAGTCGTAAGGCAGCCCCATAATCATCAAAAGACTCCCCAGATTGGCAAAACCCAGCCCCAGCGTCCGGTACTCGTAAGAAAGCTCCGCAATCTTCGGCGCAGGAAACTGAGCCATAACCACGGAAATTTCAAGAATCGTCGTCCATATCCTAATGGCGTGCCGGTACCCCTCAACATCAAAATTACCCGTTTTTTTGTCGTAGAACAGGACCAGATTGATAGAGGCCAGATTACAAGCCGTATCGTCCAGAAACATGTACTCAGAACAGGGATTGGACGCCCGTATCTCCCCACCCGCCGGACAGGTATGCCAATCGTTAATCGTTGTATGGTACTGCAGCCCCGGATCAGCACAGGCCCAGGCAGAACGGGCAACCTGTTCCCACAGATCGCGGGCCTTAATAGTCTTTACCGGCTGCCCGTCCACCCGCCCCGTAAGACACCAGGAACCGTCCTCCACCACCGCCCGCAAAAACTCATCGCTTACCCGCAGACTGTTGTTACTGGACTGACCGGAGACCGTATTGTAAGCCTCATCATCCCAGGCCGTAGAGAAAACCTCAAGATCAAAGTCCGCATCCCCCTGTTCCAGACGACGCAGCAACTGGTACAAATAGCCAGGGGGAATCTTGTCCCCCAGAGCGCTTTGCAGCGCCAGGGCCAATTCACGGTTTTTACCAGCGTTAAACCGATCTTCATCAGGACCCCGGAAATTCACCAGAGCCTTTTTAATACCCTCCAGATGGTTTTTCACAATTACCGAACCGGTAACCATACTCGCCACCTTGTGTTCTTCCTGAACCTTCCAGTTCACGTATTTTTCAACATCCGGGTGATCCGCGTCCAACGTTACCATCTTGGCAGCCCGGCGAGTCGTTCCCCCACTCTTAATCGCCGACGCCGAACGGTCCCCGATTTTAAGAAACGAAAGCAGCCCCGACGACACCCCCCCGCCGGAAAGCCGTTCCTCCGCCGCCCGTATCCTGGAAAAATTGGACCCCGTACCGGAACCGTACTTAAAAAGCCGGGCCTCCCTGGTTACCAGGTCCATAAGCCCCCCCTCGTTCACCAGATCATCCTCCACAGAAAGAATAAAGCACGCATGAGGCTGAGGCCGCCTGTAGGCACTGTCGGATTTTACAGCATGCCCCGTCCGGGAATCGTAGTAGTAGTGCCCCTGAGGAGGACCATCTATACCGTACACCGCGTAAAGCCCCGTATTGAACCACTGCGGACTATTCGGAGCCGCAAATTGCCGGGCCAGCATATAGCAGGTCTCATCATAAAACGCCCTTTCGTCCTCCACCGCGTCAAAGTACCCGTTTTCCCGCCCCCACTCCATCCAGGTATAGGCCAGACGGTGAAAAACCTGCCGGGCGTCATGCTCCGCCCCATCCTCCGGCAACTCATTCCCCGGATCATCCCCCCCACAGTCCGGAAGCCCCACCTTCCAGTCGTACATCCTGTCCGCAGGAACCCCCGCCTTACGGAAGTATTTTTGGGCCAGAATATCCGCGGCAATCTGACTCCAGCCCGCCGGAACAACCACACAATCCTCGGAAAACACCAGCTTCCCGCCGGAACCGCGGAGCTCGCTCCTGCGCTTCTCCCACACCATACCCCGGTACGGCCCGTACGCCGCCTCGGTAAAATAACGGGCAATCTTCATTCCCCCCTCCCGTGCAGACTAAAAAATAACCCCTACCACACAGGTAGCGGGATGCCCACAGATCATACACCATATAGAGGGCCTCACGCAATAAGCGCCCCTCTTTTATAAGGGCGCTCCCCCCCATCCATTAGATAAAAATCAACAACCCCGCCGCAAGCGGTCGGGGTATGTTGTTCTCTAATGGTGGTTGCACTCGGGGTTTAATACCTTTTTTAACCGCCCCAAGGGGCGGGGTATTAAACCCCTCGGCAC
>JAITJW010000065.1 GCA_031278715.1 Treponema sp.
CTGCGTAAAATTTCCATGAGCCCCTGGGCAAACAAGGAACGGGGGGCGGAAAAAATCGGCAGAGACTATGTTTTTTCCAACAAGCCCAACCCGGCCTTTATCTCCTCGTTCAACGAAGATGTTGTCCGTAACGACCTTCTGGAAACCAGGGCTCTGTGCGAAAAGTACGGCTGTCCTCTGGAATTCATCTTCAAAGATATAAGTACCGTGGGTCGCGAACCCCTGCGGCTCAAGAAATGGGCCGACATCGCCATGGAAGTGGCACTGGGGGATTGAGTGTTCCGGCAACGTCTTATGGCGTGGGAAATCACGACCTGAGACAGGAAGGTTCATGTAGTATTTTATGAAACGAAGACTGGCAATTCTGGGGGCTACCGGCTCCATCGGCAGGGCAACGCTTGAGGTAGTCCGCGCCAAGGCCGGGGATTTTGACGTTGTACTGCTTTCCGCGAATCGCCATGACGCCGCCCTGGAAAGGCTGGGGACCGAATTTCCCCGGGCCCTGCTGGCCCTTGGCGGGGAAATTTCGGTTTCCTGTTCACCCTCCATCACCCACCGGGGCCATGAGGCCCTATTGGCGGCCATCGGAGAGGCGGGGGCGGATATTACGGTGAACGGAATTGCCGGCGCCGCGGGACTCCTCCCCTCCCTTGCGGTCCTCCGGTCCGGCTCTTCCCTGGCCCTGGCAAACAAAGAAACGGTGGTTATGGCCTACCCCCTTGTCAAAGCCCTGGCGGAAGAGCGGGGGGTCCCCGTTATCCCGGTAGATTCCGAGCACGCGGCGGTTTTCAGGCTTCTTGAGGCCCAGGGCCGGGAGAAAGTCCGGGAGATCATCCTTACCGCTTCCGGGGGGCCCTTCCGCCGCTACAGCCTCCGGCGGCTTGGGAAGGTCAAGGTACAGGAGGCCCTGGCCCATCCCACCTGGAACATGGGCCCCAAAATTACCGTGGATTCGGCCACCATGGCGAACAAGGGTCTTGAGGTCATCGAGGCGGTACGGCTTTTTGACATGAAACCGGAACAGGTACAGGTCGTCATCCACCCTCAAAGTGTGGTACACTCTCTTATCCGTGTGAGCGACGGGGCCCTTTACGCCCAGCTTTCCCGACCGGATATGCGGCTTCCCATCCAGGAGGCCCTGTACTGGCCGGAACTTTCCCCGTCCCCCTTCGGGGCCCTGGACCTTCCGGGGCTCCGTCTGGACTTTGAAGAACCTGACGGGAACCGTTTCCCCATGCTGCCCCTGGCCTACGAAGCCGCCCGGCTGGGGGGGCTTTACCCTTGCGCCTACAACGGGGCCAACGAGGAGGCGGTAGCGGCTTTTTTTGACGGCCGGGTGGGTTTTCTTGATATACCCCGTATTGTCCGTTATGTTTTGAATCATGACTGGAGCGGGGAACTTACTTTAGAATCAATTGCGGAAACTGACAGAAAATCCCGGGAAACCGCCGCCTCCCGGATAGGTGGATAGCATGCTTTTGAAAATACTGCTTGGGTTTGTGGGTTTGGGAATTGTGGTTTTTGTTCACGAGCTGGGGCATTTTCTTGCCGCCCGGCTTGTCGGTATCGACGTGGAAGCTTTTTCCATTGGCTGGGGAAAGGCTATCCTGAAAAAAAAGATACGGGGTATTGAGTACCGCATCGGGATGTTCCCCCTGGGTGGTTACTGTAAAATGAAGGGGGAGAACGAATTCCAGGAAGCCTGGGAAAAAAAGCAGAGTTCAATTAGCCCCTCCCCGGGCAGTTTCTTTAACGCTGGCCCTTTCCGCCGTATTCTGGTGTCCTTTGCGGGTCCCTTTTTCAACCTGGTCTTCGCCGTGCTGGTTTTTTCCGTTATCTGGGGGTTGGGTTTCGAGACAAACACCCTGGAGAATCGGATTATCCTTGCCTCGGATCTGGGAGACGGGGAAGCTTACCCCGCGGACAGCGCGGGGCTCAAGAGCGGCGACCGTATTCTTGCCGTCAACGGTACCGAAACCCCCTACTACCACGATGTACGGGAAAAAATTTCGACCAACCCTGAAAAGAACCTCTCGCTCCTTGTGGACCGGGAGGGGGAACGGCTTAGTATTTCGATAATACCCGATCTGGACAAACAAACAGGGGCCGGAAAAATCGGGGTCTACTTCTGGACCAATCCGGTACTGGAACAGGTTACAGGGGCGGCCGCTGCCGCGGGGCTTCAAAGCGGGGATCGGATTATCCGGGCCAACGGTACGGAGATCCCCCATACGATGGCCCTGATGAAAATTCTGGAGGAAAAACCGCAGAGTCTGGACCTGGAATACGAGCGGAACGGAGAGTGGGGGACGGCCACCCTGATTCCCGTGTACACCGAAACGGAAGCGGACCTTGGCCTGAGCTACCGCAGCCTTACCTACCGGGCCCCGCCCCTTTCCCCCCCCAAGGCCCTGGCCCGGGGCATCGGGGAAACCTGGAAAACCCTGGTGGTATCTCTGGAAAGCCTTGCCCTGCTCTTTAAGGGGATCGATCTGACCCAGGCCGTGTCCGGCCCCCTGCGGATCACCTACATGACGGGGGACATTGCCGCCGAGGGCTTCGCGGAAAGTATCGGTACGGGTTTCAGTTCCCTGGCCAACTTCCTTGCCCTTATTTCCATTGCCCTCTGTGTGATGAACCTGCTCCCCTTGCCGGTACTGGACGGCGGGGCAATCGTCCTGTGCCTGATCGAGGCGGTTAAACGGAAACCCCTCCATCCCCGGACCGTGAGCGCCTTCCAGACTGTGGGGGTGGCGCTTATCTTTGGGCTTTTGATCTTTGCCGTTTTTGGTGATATTCTGTTCCTGGTCCGGCGTTAGTTAACATGAAACGGAAAAGCCCGCGCTTCATCGTACTGTTCTTTACCCTGTTTGCGGTCCTGGGCAGGATTTTCGCCCAGGATGACGGTGATCTTTGGGTTTTCCAGGACACCATCCCCGGTTCCCACCGGGGACAGGTAAACTGCCTTCAATACGATGGGCAGTATATCCTGAGTGCCGGCGAAGACGGCTTTTTGGAACTGTGGGACGAGAGGCAGGCGGTTTTACGTTTTCAGATCAGCAGCCTTCCCATTTCCGCCATGACCATTCGTCCGGGAAAATCCCAAATCGCCTGCATCGAAACCGACGATCTTGGCCAATACCGCATCTCCGTCTGGGATTACAAGACCCTTAAAAACCTCTTTACCCTGCGTTTCCGGGATCCGGTACAAAGCCTCAGCTATTCCGCGGGGGGGACCTACCTTATCATCTCCCGTTCCGGTACGACGGGTCTTGTCCTGGTGAACAGCGATACCGGGGAGCTCTTGCTTGATGCCCGGAACATCCCCGAAAATTTCCCCTCGACCGTCAGTTTTGCCGCAATAGGCCGTACCGAACGGGTCTTGCTGACCTATTCCCCGACGGGCCTTCTTTCCTATTGGGAGTTGAGGACGGACGGGGAACTGCGCCTGCTCCCCGCGTATGATAGTTCCGCCCGTCCCCTGAATTTTGATGTCCCCGCCAACCTCAGCTCCCCCGTTCTCTTTGGGAATAACCGGTTTCTTGCGGGTATTGACCGGGGGGGCCTGGTAATTCTGCGGGCCGACACGGGTTCCGAGCTGGCGCGGGACAGTTCTGTTTCCCGGGGAAATCTGAGCGGCCTGGGGGCCGAATTGTACTGCCTGGTAACGGCCACGGCCGGCGGAGAATCGTCCAACGGCGGGATCCTCCGGTTCAGGATGAACAACGCCGACCGCGTTGAGCGGCGGGAATACTTTCCCCTCCCCGCCCTTATGACCGTCAAGGCCCTGCTGCCCTTCTCCACGGAGACCGGGTCCGCCGCGCTCTCCCGGATTATTCTCGGTACCGCAGAGGGGGAACTGTTAACGGCGGATCCGCGGTTTTCCCTGTCCATTGCAAGAAAACTGACGACCGGGGTCCAGATACGTATCCCCGAAATCGCTGCCGGAACAGAGCGTATCGCGTTTTTAGCCGGGGAAGAGCGTCTGGGTTACATCCCCCTGGATTTTCTGGAATTAAAAAGCGGGGATACCATAGGTCTTGAACCTTCCGGCGCCTATACCAGGATTACCGCCACCGTAGCGGCGGAACAAGAGGGGGATCGATTCCTGTTCTGGCAGGACGAATCCCCCCTCCCCTTTCCCATACTCCGTTCCCCGGAACAGGAGGGCACGGTTCTCCCCAGCCCGGACATCCAGGGCCGGTCTTCGGGGGTTTTTTCACGGTTTCCCCTCCGTTCCGTATCGGTGCTGGAAGACCGGGGGCTGTTCCTTGATACACGGGGAAATATCTCGGTGTTGTCCATGAGGGACGGTAAGGAGATCTACGCCGAAGCATTTATCGGCGCTATGGACGCGGCCTTTATTGACCGGACCAGCGTTGTTCTGGGGCGCAGCGCCCCGTTTTCCCTGGGAATTACCGCGCCCTTCCTCAACGTCAACATAGAAACCGGTGAAACCGTTCCTATTCCCTACCCGGCCTCTACGGGAATCCAGGTATACCGGGGGATCTCCGGTACGGTTTACGGGGTAACGGTGGAGGGGACCGGAAACGACCTGCGGACATCCATCGTCAGGCTGGACACCCCGGAATCGGTACAGCTTATACAGTACAACGGAGAGGATACCCGCTTTAGCCTCGCCGAAGCCGACGGGTTCCTTGCCTCAAACATCGGGGGAAGTGAAGCCGCTATCTACACCCCCTGGGGAATGATCCGGGTAGAACGGGGACCCGGCCTCCCCCAGAGCATCGACAACGGGGATCTGTATTTCATTGTCCTTGACGCTGAAGGCTGTATCTCCTGGCACGACCCCCGGACCGGGAATATACTTGCCATATTCCGCCTCTACGAGGACCGGTGGACCCTGGGAACCGCCTGGGCCCGCCCTATCTGGGGCTGGGTTAGCCGCTAATCGTGGCTGGGGTTTTTCCGCACTTTTTCTATCGCCGTGCTGACGGCATTCCGGACACTTTCGCCATAAGCATCGTCGGTCATGGCCCGGGACGTATAGAGCGTACCGAGAATGGAAAAACGGTACAGGGGTTTTACCGAGTTCAGGGCAATGGCGGCCATATCCACCACACAATCGTTGCAGGTACAAATTTCACCGCCGTAAGCTTCCAACTGCTCCCCCAGCTCATTGAGTACCAGATTTTCCGCCTCGTTTTTCAATAGCTCAAAATTGTAATTGTCTATAAACGCCATCTTTACCTCTCCTAAAAAACCGCCGGCGGCATCCGCCTACTTTTGACCATCCCAAGCCCAGGATTCAAATTTCGCGTATTGTGGTATAAAGGTCAAATTTACAGTTCCCACGGGCCCGTTCCTCTGCTTGGACAGGATAAGACTGGTCTTATTCCCCCCTTCCTCATTGGCAGCGGCTTCTTTTTTCTTATCGGACTCCCGCTCCCGGTGGATAAACATTACCACATCCGCGTCCTGTTCTATTGAACCTGAGTCCCTGATAGAGGACAGGTTGGGCCGTTCTTTCTCCGCCTCCCGGTTCAGCTGGCAGAGCGCCACAACGGGGATCTCCAGTTCCCTGGCCAGGCTTTTGAGGGAACGGGAAATGTCCGATATTTGCTCAAAACGGGGAACATTGTACTGTTCGGAACTTATGAGGCCAAGGTAATCAATAAATACGATCTCTATTTTTTCCTGAAGCCTGATCCGCCGGGCTTGGGCCCGGAGATCCATAAGTTTCATATTGGGCATATCGACAATATAGAGCGGGGCTTCGTAGATATTCTCTGCCGCATCCAGGATATTTCTGAAATCCCTGGAAGTAAGAAAACCGGAACGCAGGGAACTGACGTTTATCCGCGCTTCGATGGACAGGAGCCGCTGCATCAGGGCAATGGCGGGCATTTCCAGCGTGAAATAGGCGGCGCTTATCTTGTTGTGGATAGCGATATTGGCCGCCATAGTCAGGGCCAGGGCGGTTTTTCCTATGGAAGGCCGTGCGCCGATAATGATAAATTCGGAGGGGTGGAAACCGGAAGTCAGCTTATCAAGATCGTCAAAGCCTGTCGGAATACCTGTGTACTCCTGGTTGGATTTAGCCAGGTTTTCGATGATCCCGATAGTCTGGTGAACAACCTCCCTGGCGCTTTGATAGCGGATGGTGTTGCGGTTATCGCCAAGTTCGAATATCCGCTGCTGGGTTTCTTCCAGAATGACACGGGATTCCATGGTTTCATCAAAAACCTTGGCGCTTACCTCCGCGGAAACCCGCAGCAGGGCCCGGCGCAGGGAATAAGCCTGAACAGTCTGGGCATAGTAGGCGATATTGGCGCTGGAGGGCACTACCGTGGTAAGGGAAGCCACATAAGCGGCCCCCCCGGCCTGATCCAGTTTTCCGCTCTGCCTGAGCTCGCCGGTTACCGTAAGAATGTCCGCGGCTACTCCCTTGTTGAACAGTCCCAGAATCGCTGCGTACACCAGGTTATTGGCATTGGAATAAAAATCCCCCGGACGCAGGTATTCGATAGAGGTCGCAATTGCATCACTGTCCATAAGCATGGCGCCCAAAGCTGCCCGTTCCGCCTCGTCGTCATGGGGAGGCACCGTTCCGGCCATTGTTATGCCTGAGGACTCCCCGTTTCACCGGAAGCGGTGGTTCCGGTCTGAGCGGAAGCGGCCCCGGTGGGAGCGGTTTCAGTGGGAGCAGTTTCAGTAGGAGCAGTTTCAGTGGAAGCGGTTTCCGCGGAAACAGTCCCGGTAGAAACCGCCCCGCCGTCTTCCAGCGGAGGCGCAGTGTCTGCAGCGGGATTCTCCACCCCTGTTCCGGCAGGATGCTCCACAGCGCCTTCGGCAGGACCCTGGGCCTGCGTCTCAGTTTCCCCGGAACGGCGGCGGCGACCCCGTGCAGCGCTGGAACTTTCCGGGGCCTTCTGGACAACCTGGGCCTGGACCGTGATCCCCAGTTCGGCGACGGCATTTTCGTAAAGATGCACCATAAGCCTGTACTTACCCACACTCTTAAAACTGGTACCCGGCAGTTCAATCCGCTTCCGCTCAATCTGAAAACCCCGGCGGACCAGTTCATCCGCCACAGTCTGGCTGGTTACGGAACCAAAAAGCCTGCCGTTAGCGCCGGCGGGCATGGTAACCAGCAGATCCAGAGCCTCAATCCGCTCCTTAAGCCCCTTGGCGGCCTCACGTTTTTCCGCTTTCCGGGCCTCGATGTCCCCTTTGCGGGATTCAAAAAGCTTTACGGTACGCTCGTTGTAGGGAAACGCAATCCCCCGTGGAAACAGATAGTTCCGGGCATAGCCTTTGGCTACGTCCTTTACATCCCCCTCCTCACCCAGAGTGGAGAGATCTTTGTTCAAAATAACCTTCATACCAAGCTCCCTTAATCAAAAAACCATAGGTTAAGCTGCGGTTTTTGATTTCAAAAGAACCGTTACACGGTTCTTCGTTTTGAAGATCGGGCCGCATAAAACGGCCCGTTACAGGCGTGGGAAAACTCCCGCTACGCCACCGGAGTAGGTGGCGGCCTGTCGCGGACAACCCGCAGGGGCGCCCAATGTTCAGCGATACCCAGGAGTATGAGAAGCCCCAGGGCTATCGTGTTGATTCCCGGACTAACGATCACCAGGATGATCCCGATACTAAAAAGTAAACGCCGGCCCGCCGGACGGCGGCTTAGAAAAAAACGCACAATTCCAAAGCCCTGGGCCAGGTACATAAGGACGCAGAACGTAACACAATTCCAGGCCAGCGTCTCCGGCAGCGAAAGCCCCAGTACACCGGAGATCAGAATTCCCCCCAGGGACAGTGAAAACACCCAAATAAGGCGGGCGGGAACGTGGAACGACATAAGGGAGGTATCCTCTCCCTCCCTGTGGCCCTGTCTTCGCCCCATAAAAGCCGCAAACGCCAGGGAAAGCTGCCGGTTGATGAAAAAAATTGCCATCATGGACCCAAGAAGCCCGCCCCTGATCTGGATCGTATTAAAAAGCGCCATAAGCCGCTCCGGACTCAGTTCCTGTTCCAATAGGGAACGCCGGACCGCATCGGCGCCGGCAGAGGCCACAGCCATTGACGAGATCAACTCCGCCTGGGCCTGCATGAACACGTCAAGGGAATCTCCAAGCGTAAAACCCAGCCCCGCCAAGGCTCCCGCCAGGGCGCCCAGGATAAGCCGGTAGGCCGCCCTGATCCGGAGGATCCCCGGCCCTTCCCTGGGGGGTGCAACAAGCCAGGTAAAGGCAAGGGTCATGAGGAAAAAATACCCCACACCCGAAAAAAATTCAGCCAGAAACTGCCCTGAAAACAAAGACAGGGCCAAAGCACAGATCGTATTGAAAAGGACCGCCAGAAGCGCCCCCGTCCAGGCCGTTCTCCGCCCAAAGGAAAAACCCACAACACCCAGGGGAACCATAAAAAGTATCCCCAAAAGCCCGCTCCGTATCAGGAATACGCTTGCCAGCGCGCCCAGCAGAGCGGGAAGAAGACGCCTTTCCCCCTCATGGGACAGCGGGGGAAGAATCTCCTCCGTTCCGGAAAAAGACCGCCCAGGCATCCCCTCCCCTTCCGGAGAGGGGGGGCCACATTCGTCTCTGCTCAATTATTCGGCAACAAAGGGAAGCAGAGCAATGGACCGGGCTTGCTTTATGGCAAGGGCCAGGGCCCGCTGGTGTTTGGCGCAGGTACCGGTTATCCGCCGGGGAAGGATCTTTCCCCGCTCGGTTATAAAACGCCGCAGTACATCCGCGTCCTTGTAATTGATCTTCAATTTTTGAACGCAGAATTTGCAGACCTTCTTCTTAAAATACACCTTCCCCTTACCACGGCCCCGGTCTTCCCCGTCCCGGCCCTCCACCTGGGTATCCATGCCCCTTTCCTGCCGGGAAGGCCGCTCTTCTACATATTTTTCGTCAGACATATCTACTCCTTAACATTACAACCGGTATAAGCCCACGCGCGTAAGCACGGGACTGTTATGAAACCCGCAGCTAAAAGGGAATATCATCGGTAAAGCCGTCGCCGGGGGCGTTGGCCGGGGGCGCTTCCTGCCCCCCCGAACCGTAGCCGGCCTGGGACGTTTGGCCATAAGCGGACGAAGCCGTCTGACCATAAGCGGCCTGGCCCTGGCCGGCCTGAACGCCGGAATAAGCCCCGTTGTGGTAGCCTCCGCTACCGGAATTCCCGCCGCCCCCGCCTAAAAGCTGAAGGTTATTGGCAACGATCTCCACACGGGACCGGTTTTGGCCGTCCTGCTGCCAGCGATCCTGCCGAAGTTCACCCTCAATGCCCACCATCTTACCCTTCAGGAGGTACTGGTTCAGGGCTTCCCCCTGCCGGCCCCAGAGGACAATGTCAAAAAAATTGGCCTCGTCCTCCCACTGTTCGCCGTTTTTACGGCGGCGGTTCACGGCAATGGAGAATTTACAAACAGACTGCCCGCCGGCCGTGTACTTGAGTTCCGCGTCGCGGGTCAGCCTGCCGATAAGGACCACATGATTCAGATCCGCCATAACTGCTCCGGTCCGGATACGGGGGAGGCGGACATGAAACGAAGTTTCATGGTCTACTCCTCCAATCTCACAAAGAGATACTTAAGGATATTGGCGTTTAGCTTGAAAACCCGGTCTAACACGGCAATTTTGACAGGATCCAACTTGAGGGTAAACAACACGTACTTACCCCGTTTTCTTTTTTTGATCTCATAGGCTAGATCCCGATCCCCGGTTTCATCGGTTTTCTCGATTTCCGCCCCATTGGCGGCCAGGTCGCTTAACACAAGCTCCCGACCCGCCTTGTGCTGGTCCTCTTCCAAGGGGAAGATTACCGTTAATTCATAACGGCGCATGGACCCTCCTTACGGACAAGTTTTTCCCATCCTACGATGGGACGCCTTGGCCCGCCAAAGACGGGCAAAGAGGTAAGACTATTATGCCGAAAGTCCAATCCACGGTCAAGTCAGCGCAGCCTGTTGTCATGCAGCAGGCTGCCGGATTTTCCGTACGTGGTATAAAAAAGGAGCCGTAAACATGGAAAAATCAGATGAAAATACCTTAAATGAGAATTTATCCCATTTTTTGATGTAAATTTACGATGTTGACTTCATAAAGTAGAAGAAGAGGTACAATGTGGCGGACCATGAGGCAATCTGCATGAAAATCTGTACGAAAAAATACCCGTGTTTGGTTCTTCTGTTTGTGGTATTGCCCCTGGCGGCGGAGGCAGTCACCTGGACGGGTAATGCCGGGGACGGTAATTGGAATACCGGCGCCAACTGGTCCGGCAATACGGCGCCCGACAGCAGCGATAATGTGGAGATTCCCGCATCCACCCCCTCTTATCCCGATTTCTCCTACGGTACTCCTGCCAATCCGGTGGCATCCCTGGAAATCAAGTTCGGGGCAAGTCTGACTTTTGCTTCCGGCGCCAAACTGACCGTTACCGGCGCCGTAACAGTCGGCGGTACTCTTAATCTGGTTTCCGGGATTCTGGATGTATCCGGAGACCTGGCCAGTACGGGAACCATTACTTCAAGCGGCGGCAGTATTATTGTTATGGGCAATGTTACCCAGGGCGGCGGCGGCATGAACGGAACCGTTACGATTACTGCCGGAGGATCGGCGGGTATCGAACTGGGGTATTCCAATAAACTGACAAGTGCGGTTTTGAAGGCCAACGGCGGCAATATAAAGCTTAAAAACGCCTCCGGGGGAACCCTTTCCCTTGCGGCAAACGCGGCTGCAGCCGGAAAGACTATAACTATTACGGAAGACGGGGATATTGTGGCAGGAGCAGGGGGAATTACTGCAGACAGTAATATTACGCTTAACGCCACCGTTACGTTTGAGGTGAATAGTACAGCGGTGGTCAAATCAAATGGCGGAGGTATTACGTTTGGCCGGAATTTGGAAATTCCGCAGAGCGCCGCCGTAACGGTGGACTGTCCCGGGGGTGTTTTAATTGAGGGCAATGTAGAACTCTACGGTACCCTGAACGCCGCTTTGCCAGCCTCCGCCACTATCACCATCACGGTGGGCGGTAACTGGACGCAGACCCAGGCCAATTACGCCGATCCGGCGCATACAGGTACGTTCAATCCCGGGCGGGGAACGGTTATCTTTCGTAATAGTACCGTAAAAATTGACGGCGTTAATACCACCTGGTATAACCTTAGTTTTACCAATCCCGGCGCTACGACCGTTCAGTTTCGTAATTATCCCAACCCGCAGTACACAAGCGCCCTGGGGCATCACATTCATGGTGTCTTTAATATAACTACCGGTACGAACAGTATATTAACCAGCCTTACTTCGACAGGCCCGGCGGATGCCGGGAGTCTTCCGCCGGGTTCTCCGGTAAGCGCTTCCGAATATAACCTGCTTAGCGCTACCAGAGCGGACAAATTCTGGAATCTTTATTACGATCCCAACAACACTGGCGTCTTTGATGCCCTGGTTGATACGGCGCTGGACTGGTGCTGGGTACGGCCTACGGTTTATAAGGCCATGACAATACCCCTTACCGGGGATTGGGTCGTACCTTATGTCTCCAATTCCCGTTACAACGTGGGCTGGAACGTCTTTTACCTGGTCTACAGTTTTACTGAGGACTGGGACCACAACGGGAGAATCGACCATATCCGGGTTCAGTCCTCAGCGCCTGCCGGCCTGGATTTTACCGGTTTTCTGGCGGAAGTAGACGGCTATACTGTTAAACGTGTTTTCAGGTATACAGCCTCCCTTTCTTCTCCTCCCGGCATATCCGACTATGTGTTTTTTATCGAGCTTGAAGAGAAAAATTATCCCGATACGGATCAGAGCCCGTCATGGAAAATTGTTGACTACGGAAATTTCAAAACCGCCGGCGGCGCGCCTTTCAGCCTTTTGGATTCGGCCAGGATCCCCATAGACACTGCCCCGCCCCAGATTGCATATTCCCTGGCCCTGCCGGGGGGGAACGAAATATTTGTCCGTATGAGCGAACCGGTGGAATTTGTTACCGGTTTTAGCGCGGCCGCATCGATCCGCGTAAACGGTACGCCGGGAACCTATACCCTTGTTCCGGTTACAACGGTATCCGGCAGGCTGCTGGAATTCATGATAACAGGGGTGGATCCTTCCGTATTGACGGCGGCGCATATAGCCTTGGGGCTGAACTTTGAATTTATGAGACCTTCCCAGGGTTATTTTCACGATTCCCCCCTCCCGTTTTCCTATCCGCCGGTGATTGGGGCCCAGACCGCGGGGTCTTACCTGATCTGGCCCAAAGGCAGGGACTACGGGTATGGCGCCGTCCCGAATGCCTATGAGGATAGGGCGCCGGCCTGGACAGGAGGGGACCCGGTAATACCCCTGACCGGTATGCAAAACTACAATTGGAACAATGTTTCAAGCTCTCCAGTCTATGATTATGTTCACCGTATTTCCGATCTCCTTGTGGCCCAGGCCCCGACCGGCGCAGCGGCCCCGTTTTTTGTACAGCCCGTGTATGCCCACGATGTGAGCGGCGAGGGCGGGGCCAATTCACGGTACCGTGTTTTCAATTTCGACGGTACCGGGGAACTGTTGTACTCGGACCTGACGATCCAGGCAAAGCTGAATGACGCGGTGGCCCAGGCGCCCGGCGCCGGCGGCCTGGAACTCTACTATGCCCAGGATACCCGGATCCCCGCCGGCTTCCGATCCACCGGACAGGGAATAGAGGGTCTCTGGCTTCCGGCGCCGCCGGTCGTACCGGTTCCGCCGTTTCAGGGAATTTCGGGTCTGGCGCCCCGGTACTATCAGGCGACCCACGTAACGGGGCTTCCCCAGGGCGGCAATCTTTACAATTTCCACATTCCCCGTTCCACACTGCCGGGCGCCGGAACGCTGGAATTCTACTTTGGCATCCGGGGCCTTGTGTCCGATCTCTTTATTGCCCGGCTTGACACTGCCGCGGGTTCTGCCGGTCCCTGGTACCGCCGGATCAAACCCTTTGCCCTGCGTATTGTGAACCTCACGCAGCAACGCGGCGGCGTTACGATCTTTAAGAACGTTATTAACCCCGGCCTGGGGGACAACGTTATGCTTTCCTGTGTTCTTGGATCGGGGGGCAGGGTAACGGCCCAGGTTTTTTCGATGGACGGGAGTCTGATAAAAACCCTTGAGAACGGCGAAAGGAGCGCGGGAAATGTTGTGTTACGCTGGGACGGAAAGAACGCAACGGGGCGGACCGTGGCCCGGGGTCTCTACTTTATCCGGGTTGTGGCCCCGGATATCGACGAGATCCGTAAGGTTATGGTGGTATGGTAAGCCTGGACCGGCGCCGCGGCGCTTAAAGCCGCCTGACCCCCTTGTACAGGTCGTTCCGGCTGATTTCCACCCAGACGGGCCGGCCGTGGGGGCAGCGGGGGACGGGCAGGGCCAGGGCCGCCTCCGCCAGGGCAGTGGCGCTTGTCTGGTCAAGGTAGTCCCCGTCTTTTATCGCCCGGTGGCAGGAAAGTGTGGCAAGCCAGCGTTCCGCCATATTTTCCCCGGTGTTTTGCAGTTCCCGCAGGGCTTCCACAGTTTCACTGTCGGAAAGCTGCCAGCCTTCGGGCAGGGCGCTGATCTGCCAGTGGCCGGCCCCCGCCTCTTCGATGAGAACTCCCAGTTTTAAGAGTTCATCCCGTTTTGCGGTAAGGAAAAGATCTTCTCCCTGGTCTTTTGAGTCAAAGTAGATGGGGACCAGCAGTTCCTGTTTCAGGATGGGGGCGGCAAAGAAGCGGTTGTACAGAATCCGCTCATGGGCGGCGTGCTGGTCGATGATAAAAAGCCGGTCGTCTTTTTCAACGAGGAGGAACAGTTCAAATACCCGTCCAATAAAGCGGAGTCCCGCTTTCCCCGTTTCGTAGCGGGGCCCGGGCTCCGCCACGACGCCGCTCTGCTCCGCCATGCCGTTGTACTTTGCCGCAGCGCCATACTCCGTGCCGTGTTCCGTACCGCGTTCTGTGCCGTCTTCGGTACCGTGTTCTGTGCCGTCTTCGGTACTAGGTTCTGTACTAGGTTCCGTGCTAGGTTCCGCAGCGCCGTGCTCCGCCGCCCCACCGTCGCGTTCGGCTAGGGCCGGCCCGTTTCCGGGGTTTTCCCGGCCCGGCAGGGGGGCAAAGTCCGGTCGTATGTCAAGCAGGGCCTCCATAGCAAGGCGCCGGGCCGTGTAACTGGCTTCAGGCAGCCCTGCGGAACTGGCACTGAAAAGTGATTTGCGGCCGTTTCCCGGAAAACTCAACGAAACGTTTCTCCCGGCGCCGGAGTAGTTTTCAGAAAACAGGGGCTGAGCGGAACCAGGGGTTTTTGACGGGCTGCTCCGTAAAAAATTCCGCAGCGTTGTGGTTACCGCGTGGTGTATGGCTCCCGCGTCGGCAAAACGGGCTTCCCGTTTGGCCGGATGAATGTTAAAGTCCGCCAGCGCGGGATCAATTTCGATATATATGGCCCCTATCGGGTGTGCCCCGTTGGGGAACCAGCCCTGAACCCCGTATTCCAGGGCCTGAAGCAGGCTGTAGTCCTGGATACGCCTGTGATTGGCAAAGATGAACTGCAGGCGCCGGTCGTTCCGGTAGAGTTCCGGCCCCCCCACTACCAAAGTCAGGCGGAAACCTTCGCCCAGGGCATAGATTTCATGGAGGAAATCGCCCTCAGAAGCCATCCGTGAACCGGAACTGTCCGCAAAAAAAGCGGCAAACCGCTCCTTCAGGCTTCCTACCTGGGGAAAGGCCAGTTTCAGGGTTCCCTCCTGGCTCAGGTGGAATTCGATCCCAGGAAAGGCCAGGGCCTTGTCGGTAAAGGCCTGGCGGCAGAGCATGGCTTCGCTGCCCTCACGCTTTAGAAAACGCTTTCGGGCGGGGATGGTGTCAAACAGGCCCAGGGCCCGGACACTCGTACCCCGGTTCCGCCTGGCCGGCTCCACACGGGGCGGCTTGCCGCCAGGCCCCGCCAGGAGTTTCCATGCCTCCCTGCCGTCAACACTGCTGACAATTTCCAGGGCCGTTACCGCCGCGGCCGCGGCCAGGGCCTCCCCCCGGAAGCCCAGGGTTTCCGTCATTGCCAGGTCGTCCAGGCGGCGGATCTTGCTGGTGGCGTGGGTCAGGGTACAGAGTTCCAGATTTTCCCGATCCATGCCCTCCCCGTCATCGCAGACCTCTACCCGGCGGCAGCCGCCCCCGTCAATAAACACCTCGATCCGGGCCGCCCCGCTGTCGATGGCGTTATCCAGAAATTCCCGCACCAGCGCAGCAGGACGATCTACCACTTCTCCCGCGGCGATCTTCCGGGCTTCCTCCGGGGAAAGTACTGCGATTCTGTGGAATCTCTCCGCCGGGGCAAGAACGCCGCCGGTCTCTTCCTGATCCTGAACATTAGGATAATTCATGGCATCCTATCCCTGTGGTTTGGCAACATGTCAGTCTTCCTCATCAAAAAGTTCCAATTCAGGACTTTCGTCCCGTGGAGCCTCCGCGCTGTTCATCAATATTTCTATCCGGCTTTCAACTTTTTCAAGGTCTTTTTCCAGGGTTTTGGCGATTTTGATCCCCTCCTCAAAGGCCATGAGGGCCTCGTCAAGGGGCACGTCGTTTTGCCGTATCTTCTCCCCCAGCGTTTCCAGCCGTTCCAGCCGTTCCTCAAAACTCTTTATAGCCGTTTCTTTCCTGGCAGATTTTTCCGTAGACTTGGTTTTCACAGTTCCTCCTCCGCCACCGCGGCGATAAGCCCTTCCAGGGGCCGGATACTCAGCCTGTCCCCCGGCCGTACCTCCGCGGCCCGGCGTACCACCTTTCCCGTGCGGCAGTTTAGCGTAACCGAGAAACCCCGTTCCAGAATAGACAGGGGACTGGCGGCCTCCAAACCCCGGCGGGCAAGCCGGACCCGGTCTCCCAGGACCGCCACCTTATCCATCAGGGCGGCCAGAAGCTCTTCTTTTGCATCGTCAAAACGCAGAAGCCGGGGCTGCAAAATACCCCGGAAACGGTACTCCAAATCTTCAAGGCTAAAAGGTTTTGCCAGAAGCCGTATCCGCTCGATCTTCGTCCTGATAATCCGGCCCAGTTCTTCCGTTTTTTCCTGGATGCTCAGCAGCACGGCCTCCCGGTTTTCGCTTACCATCTCCGCCGCCGCCGAGGGAGTAGGGGCCCGCAGGTCCGCCGCGTAATCGCAAAGAGCCCAATCGATCTCGTGACCCACGGCGCTTACCACGGGGATACCGGAGGCAGCCACCGCCCGGACTACCCGTTCTTCGGAAAAGGGAAGCAGGTCTTCCAGAGAACCGCCGCCCCGGCCCACAATAAGCACATCAGCCAGGTTCCAGCGGTTGGCCTGCTCAATACGCGCCGTAATCCCCTCCGCTGCCCCGTCGCCCTGAACCAGGGTGGGCAGAATGATAACGTGCAGCCCTGCGGCCCGCCGCCCCAGGATATTAAGAATATCCCGTACCGCCGCCCCGGTAGGGGAACTTACCACCCCCACAGTTCCGGGAAAACGGGGAAGCGGCCGCTTGCGGTCCGTGTCAAAAAGTCCTTCGGCGGCAAGTTTTCGCTTTCGCTGTTCCAGCATCGCCAGAATATTCCCGGTCCCCGCAAGCTCCATCTCCTCGCAGATGATCTGGTAGTTCCCCCGCTGGGGGTAGACCGAAATATTCCCCCGTACCCGTACCAGCATACCATCCCGTGGCTCAAAATTTACCGTCCGCAGTCGTCCCCGGAACATGACCGTCTGGATCACCGCCTCACGGTCTTTCAGGGTAAAGTACAGGTGTCCCGACGAGGCGGGCCGGCAGTTGGAAATTTCCCCTTCCACCAGCAGCCCGGGAAAGGCCGTCTCCAGAGTCCCGCGGATAAGGGCCGTCAATTCTGAAACCGTGTACGCTCGTTCCTCTGCCATAGACCCAGCATAGCAGAAAGGGGGGTACAAACACTATGAGGCACAGCAGCTCGGCGCCGCTCATCGTTTTTCCGTCATAAGGGTCCGCCGGTCCCTTACCCCGGCAAGTTTTTCTTCAAGCGCCTTTTCATTTTCTGCGGCAATCAGGGTTTTTAGCGTCTCAAGACTCCCCTCAAACTGTTCGATACGCCTTAAAAGTTCGGCGCGGTTTTCAATAAAAAGTTCGGTCCACATGGGGGCGTTAAGCATGGCAATCCGGGTAAGGTCTTCAAAACTGCCGCCCCCGAAACGGGTAATTTCCAGGTCCGACTCGCAGTCGATAAGGGCTGCGGCAATTACGTGGCAGAGCTGGCTGGTAAAGGCGATCTTCCGGTCGTGTTCCGCCGCGCTGGTTTCAGTAATTCTACCAAAACCAAGACAGCGGATCAGGGCTTTAAGGGATTCCAGATTATCCGGCCTGTTCCGTTTAAGGGGGGTAAGGATGTAGTTCTTCCCCCTAAAATCACAGCAGGCCGCATTGGAAAAACCGCCCCGCTCGGAACCGGCCATAGGATGACCGGGGATAAAATCCAGGTCTTCCCGCAAGTTCTTTTCTACCGCCTCCACAATACTCCCCTTGATCCCCGCAATATCCGTAAGCAGGGCCCCCGTTTTGAAGGCCCCCATCCAGGTTTCAAGAAAACACAGCAACGTTGAGGGGTTCAGACAGAGAAACACCAGATCACAGCGGGACAGCATGGGGGCAGGATCGGGGAAGGCCCCGTCGATCAGCCCCTGCTCAAGGGCAGCCCTGAGGGTAATCCCGTCGGTGTCGCAGGCCAGAATCCGCGGCCTTCCGTTTCCCGGCCCGCCGTCATCCGATCCCCTGCCCTCCTGCCCGCTGTCCGGAAATACCCGGCGCAGGGCCAGGGCCAGAGCCCCGCCCATGAGCCCCAGCCCCACGATCCCCAGCGTACACGATGCCAGAGGTTTCCCCGAAATCACGATCCCCATACCGGACCCATCGGCATCGTTCATAGTACTTTGCCTTCGATATCTGCAAGCCCCCGCAGGGCCCCCATAAGGGACGCAAAAGTATCCGGAGTAATGGACTGTTCCCCATCGCACAGGGCCGCTTCGGGGTTGTTGTGAACCTCGATGATAAGACCGTCGGCACCGGCGGCAATGGCGGCCTTGGCCATAGAGGGGACCATCCAGGCCAGCCCCGTGGCATGGCTGGGGTCAGCAATGACCGGTAAGTGGGACTGCCGCTTTAGCGCGGGGATGGCGGAAAGGTCCAGGATGTTCCGCGTATAGGGGTCAAATGAACGGATACCCCGTTCACAGAGGATGATCCGGCTGTTTCCGCCGGCCATGACGTACTCGGCGGCCATGAGAAGTTCGGTGATGGTAGAGGCGTAACCCCGCTTCAAAAGGATGGGCTTCTTGCAGCGACCCAGTTCTTTAAGGAGACTGAAATTCTGCATATTCCGGGCCCCCACCTGGATTATGTCCACATCCTCAAAGAGTTCCAGGTGGTGTATGTCCATAAGCTCGGTAACAACCGGAAGCCCTGTCTCTTTTTTCGCCTCCAGGAGCAGATCCAGACCGGCAGGACCCAGACCCTGAAAACTGTAGGGACTGGTCCGGGGCTTAAAAGCCCCGCCCCGGAGAAACCCGGCCCCCGCCTCCTTTACCGCCCGGGCAAGGGCGATGATCTGTTCCCTGGTCTCCACCGAGCAGGGACCGGCTATAATTCCAAGACAGCCGCCCCCCACCCGGCGGAGGACCCCGTCGGGGGCCTTTAATTCGATCCGGGTATCGTCGGGGTGGAATATACGGTTGGCCCGCTTGTAGGGTTCCTGGACCCGGATCACCTTCTCAACCAGGTGATGTGCCGAAAGGGCCTCCCCGTCGATAGCCGCCGTGTCCCCCACCAGGCCCAGCACCGTCTGGCTGACCCCCCGGGACAGGTGCACCTTCACCCCCTGCCCTTCAAGGAACCGGCTAAAGTCCTCCAGCTCCGACTCAGCGACCCCCCTCTTAATAGCAATAATCATAGTTTCCTCCTCCGGTTTTTATACCGGGTGTTTATTATGCCGGAGCATAAAAAAAGGGAGGCCCCCGGGGCTTATGCCCCCGGAGCCTCCCTGGTATACCAAGGTTTACAGCCTATGCCATAGGCCTCCGCGGGGCGCCAGAAAGAGAATAATAATAGTACCCCGCGAATCCAATCATCGTAGGAAAATTATGGGGAACGCCATGGAAAGAGTCAAGCCTAGGGTTAGATTTTATTTTGAGGCATTACGGCCTTCTCAACAGGCTGTCCTGGTACGATTAACCTTGTGGGCCGTAAGCGTATCGAAGATAGCGGAGGCGGACTCTACAAGCGTTTCCCCCAGGCTTTTCCCCGCCCCTGGGGGGGAGACCACCTGGCGCAAAGCAAGCGTGTCCGCCACAGGCGCCGTAGCCCCTCCGGAAATCAGTGAAGAACCATAGACTACCCGCTGCAATACGCCGTCCCTGCTGCGCACACTTTTCCTGCGGTGCCGATATGGATATAATACTGAAATCTAAGGTTGCTTTCCCAAAAACTGAAGTTTTGGGAAAGCCTCTACTAACACCGAGTATTTTCAGGAGGTTTCAATGACAGGTAAAGAACGTATGAGCCGGATACTCCGGCATGAACCGGTGGACCGAATCGGGTTGTACGAGCACTTCTGGGGTGATACCCAGAAAACGTGGCAGGAAAAAGGTAAAATTGGCGAAGGCTTTTCCTACGCAGACCATTTTGGTTTTGACATGGATGAATGTTGGGCGTGTGGTACTGTGGCGGATCTGGATTTCAAAGGCGAGGTTGTCGCGGAAACAGAAGATACCATTACATGGCTTGACGGCAACGGCGCGGTTTTACGGCGGCACAAGCACCATGACACCACGCCTGAGCATGTGGATTTCCGTGTCAAGGAGCGGGAACAGTGGGAAGCTACCATCAAACCGCTTCTTACCCCCGACAGGCGGCGTATCGGTTTTGAAGGTTATCGCGCAGCAAAAAAAGCCGCTGCGGATGCGGGCCGGTTTTTTGTCTGGAGCGGGGTCAACGCCTTTGAGTGCATCCATCCTGTGTGCGGCCATGAAAACATGCTCATCGGTATGGCGACAGATCCCGATTGGGTGTTGGATATGGCCATGACCTACGCCCGGCTGACGGTGGATCTCCAAAAGATCCTCTTTGCGGAGGAGGGACTGCCCGACGGAGTATGGTACTATGAAGACATGGGCTTTAAGCTCCACCCGTTTATGTCCCCGGAAATGTACCGGGAGCTTATCAAACCGGCCCATGTGTACACGTTTGATTACGCCAAGTCCCTGGGCCTGCCGGTTATCGTTCACAGTTGCGGTTTTGTTGAACCTCTTTTGCCGGACATGATCGACGCGGGTATGAATTGCCTGCAGGTTATCGAGGTTAAGGCGGGCATGGATCTGCTCAAGCTCCACAAACTGTACGGCGACAAAATTTCATTCATGGGCGGCATAGATGTCCGGGTACTGTACACCAATGATCGCAAAAAAATCGACGAAGAACTGGAAGCCAAAATACCGCTGGTCAAGGAGGGCTACAATTTTGTCCTCCACAGCGACCATTCCATTCCCAAAACCGTCGATTATGAAACCTACCGGTACTTTATCGACAAGGGCCTGGAACTGGGGACGTATTAGCCGGCCCACCTGTCGCCACCGGGGTTGGGACAGTAACTGTTGAGGACCGCGGCGCGGAACTGTACAAAACAGCCGCAGTGGGCGCAGAGTACCTGTTCCCGCAGGGCGCCGCAGTCCCCGCAGCGGTCAAGACGCCGCCGGTAGATCTCGTCCCCGGCCCGCAGGGAGGCGGGCACGGGGGACTGGGCCGCCAAGGCTGCCAGACGTTCCGGTGTAAGAGCCGCAAGGGCCCCGTCCCCACAGCGGGGACAGGGGCCGCGGCCTTCCGGACGGCTTGCGGCGCGGCCGGCTTTCACCCGATTTCCAGGGTAACAAGCGAGGCGGGCGGCAGAACCACTTTCACAGCCTGGCCAGAGAGGGAGGCCCCCTTGAATTCCTTGAGCCTTACCCTGTCGGCGTCATCAAAGGTGTTGTGATCCTGAATACGCTCGGACGCTATGATGGTTCCTGATACCGCCGCCGAGGGACTCAGGGTAACTCCCCGCAGTTCCACCGTCAGCTCCTGTTCGCCTGCCGTGTCAATGTTGGTTACCGAAACGTGTATCCGGTTTTTATCGTCCATCGACGCGCTGGCGCTTAAAAGGGGCGTCTCCCCCTGGGTTTCGCTTTCCACGTACACCGGCAGTTTTACCGCGTCATGGTGCACCTTGTACATGTCGAAGGCGTGATACGTGGGGGTGAGGATCATCCGGGGCCCATCGGTAAGAATTACCGCCTGGAGTACGTTGATGGTCTGGGCGATATTCGCTATGCGTACCCGCTCAGCGTTGTTGTTGAAGATATTGAAGTGTATCCCCGCGGCCAGCGCGTCCCGCAGGCTGTTCTGCTGGTAGAGGAAACCGGGGTTGGTTCCCGGCTCCACATCGTGCCAGATTCCCCACTCGTCCACCACCAGGGCCGTCTTACGCTCAGGATCAAATTCGTCCATGATGGCGCTGTGTTTACGGACTAATTCGGCGATACGGTAGGCGTTCCGCATGGTGATAACCCACTCTTTTTCGGAAAAATCCGTGGCCGAACCCTTTCCGCCGCTGCCGGTATAGTAATGCAGGGCAAGGCCGTTAAGTTGTCCCCGGGTCTTTTCCATCACTACCCGTGTCCAGTTGTAGTCATCCCCAGGGGGGCCGCAGGCAACCTTGTAGAGCCGGGCGTCCCCGTAGTTCCGGGCGTAACAGGCGTAGCGGCGGTAATTGTCCGCGTAGAATTCCGGCGTCATGTTGCCGCCGCAGCCCCAGTTTTCGTTGCCGATAGCCCAGAAACGCACCTTCCAGGGTTTGTCCCGGCCGTTCTTTTTCCGTAGTTCCGCCATCGGGCTTACACCGTCAAAGTTACAGTACTCTACCCACTGGGAAAGCTCCCGCACCGTGCCTGAACCCACGTTGCCGCAGATGTACGGTTCGCAGCGCAAACCGTCCGGGTCTGAAAGCTGTTCGCACAGATCCAGGAATTCATGGGTACCAAAACTGTTGTCCTCGGTAACGCCGCCCCAGTGGGTGTTGATCATCTTGGGCCGCTCCTCACGGGGGCCTATGCCGTCCTTCCAGTGGTACTCGTCGGC
>JAITJW010000071.1 GCA_031278715.1 Treponema sp.
GGCCGATCTCGGTCGGCCGGGTGGGGGTTTCGTTCTTACACTGGGTTTGCTGTTCCTGTTGCGATGTGGGGGGGGGGGGGGCGCTACGTTTACAACATATCGTTCCATACTGTCAAGTCTATCAAGCAGATTCTTCATACAACCTCGTAAAAAAATTCCACAGATTCCGGGGGACATCAGGGTACCACGAATCAATGACTTAACAGATAGTATACCACAACGAAACGGAGAATGGCAAGAGAAATATCAACATTGAATTCTTGCCATGAATACATATAATTCATATAGATTTACTATGATTTATACCAGGAGTTTGATGCGCCTCGCGCGTAAAACCCCAAGCGAAATACGCACGGGCTCTTATGTCCCTTTCACCGCAAAGCTATGGCGCTGGATCGGCGAGGGGCCGTGGCGGATCAGCGCGTCCCGGTGGGCCTTTGTGGGGTAACCCTTGTGGGATTCGTAGCCATAGCCGGGGTAAAGGCAGGCGTACAGTTCCATAATCCGGTCCCGCTGGGTTTTGGCGAGGATGGAGGCGGCCATGACCGCGGGGACCGAGGCATCGGCCTTTACGAGGGCCAGTACGGGGATGGGGAGCCGCGGCGTGTAGAGGCCATCCACCACCCCGAACTCCGCCTCCGGCCCGGCAAACCGGGGGAATTGGAGAACCAGGTCTTCCCAGGCCCGTTCCATCGCAAGAAGGCTTGAACGCAGGATGTTGATACAATCAATTTCGGCGGCGGAGGCCCAGCCGATACCCCAGGCCGGGGCCCGCTTCAGGATAAGGCGCCGGGCCTCTTCCCGTTTTTTGGGGGAAAGTTTTTTTGAATCCCCCAGGATCTCTACGGGAAAATCCGGCGGCAGAATAACCGCGGCGGCGCAGACCGGGCCCGCCAGGGGGCCCCGGCCCGCCTCGTCAAAGCCGCATATCATGGCGCCGGACCGGGCCGGTTAATAATTCCCAAAACCTCGCGCAGCTCCCCGTCTGCGGCGTAGTAATGCTGTTCAAGTTCATCGTCTTTAAGTCCGACCAGTTCGTGGCTCATGTAGTGTATCCAGCGGGGCTCATCCGTTACCGACAGCTCGTGTTTACGGCAGTAGTAGTCGGGCTGAACGGGAAGCTGACGGGGCTTGTCGTAGAAGTACTTGTAATCATGGACGGCGATCTTCAAATCGCGGCGGGGTATACCTTTTTCCAGAAAAATCCCCGCCAGGAAATTGATGGTATGTCCCGAATCAAATATGTCGTCCACCAACAGTACCTTGTCCCCGGTCCTCAGATGGGCAGGATCGTAGGTCCAGCCTTCCACAGTGATCTTGTTCTGGGCCATTAGGCCCGAATAGGAACGGGCCACGACGGCGGCATAGTAGACCGGGTGGGCCTCTTTGCGGACTATTTTGAAATACTCGCTGATCACGTTTCCCAAAAGGGCCCCGCCCCGCAGGGACACGTAGATGACATCGGGAATAAACCCGTCGCGCCATATCCGGTGGGCAAGTTTAAGGGTGTTGTTCCGTACCGTGTCGTAGGGAAGGAATTCCTTTTTCATGATTCCCCCGGATACCGGAACCCATTTTGGGCACGGACCCGGTCCATGGTCTCCATGATAACAAGGGATTCGGCAAGGCCCATGATCCCGCTTTCTAATTTTCCCTCGCGCAGGCAGTTCATGACCTCCTGCACTTCGTAATTGTACCCGTTGGATACAAACTCAGGCTCACAGTGGTGTATGTAGCGACCGTTGCGGTGAAGGTCCGCCCTGTGGGAAAACACAAAATCCGGCAGGTGGATATGGCCCTCGGTCCCGTAGATCCACCCGTCATTCACACAGGCGGCGCTGACGGCAGCGCTAAGGCAGGCCATCCGGGGGCCGCCGTAGGACAAGAGGACGCTTACCTCCTCATCAACCCCGGTTGTTCCCCGGTACATCATGGAACTAAGGGCCTCCGGCCTTTTGCCGCCGAACACAAGGGAGGCAAGGGAAAGGGGGTACACCCCCGCGTCAAGAAGGGCCCCGCCCCCCAGATCGATATTGTAAATCCGGCTCTGGGGGTTGAAGGGGACGGAAAAGCAAAAATTGGCCTGCACTATTTTTATATCCCCGATAATGCCGGAATCGATCCACTCCTTTACCTTGCGGAGAGCGGGAACAAAGCGGGTCCACATGGCCTCCATAAAAAACACCTTGTTGGCCCTGGCCTCGGCTATCATTGCCGACAGCTCCGCTGCGTTAATGCTCACCGGTTTTTCGCAGAGTACCGCCTTTTTTGCCCTGAACGCGTGTATGGCTATTTCCTTGTGGGTAACGTGGGGGGTTCCGATATAAACAACGTCCACCGCGGGGTCTTCCAGCATGGCCCGGTAATCCCCGTAGGCCCTTGGGCAGCCAAACTCGGCGGCAAACGCCTCCGCCTTTTCCCCGGTACGGGAGGCCGCCGCGTAAAGGTGCGCCCCTTCCACCGCCTGTAAACCCTTGCTGAAACGCCTCGTAATACCCCCGGTTCCCACAACTCCCCAATTAATCCTGTCCTTCATGTAACACCTCTCTTCCCCTTCCCGGTTTTGAAAAACCCGAACAGGCCGCCGATAAGACCTCCCACGATGTGGGCAAATTCGGAGACATTGTTGGAGGCAAAGGAATCAACGATCTCCCGCCCCAGGTAGAGGATCAAAATCAAAATAAACGTCAGGGGGATCTCCCCGGCGGTAAAATTGGTAAAAGAAGCCAGAAGGATCATCATAAACACTACCCCGCTTGCCCCCAAAAGACCGGTACTGAAAAAGAAAATATTAAGAAGGCCGGTTACCAGGGCGGTAATGAGGATCATGACTAAAAGATGGGGGGAACCGTAGTGTTCTTCCAGGATGGGACCGATGAGCAGAATGACCATAAAATTGGAGACCAGGTGGGACCAGCCGGCATGGCCTGCAACATGGGTAAACAGCGTGATCCAGCAGCGCAGACTTGCCGGGTTAAAGCCCCCCTTGCCGGGAACGGAAAACCAAAGTTCTTCCAGGGGATAAAAGCGGAAAAGGGTCTGGGAGAGGAGCAGGACCAGGGCGCTGATAAAGGCAAAAGTTAACACCGTGGGGGCGTTGTACTTAATCCGCATGACCCGGATTATAGCGCCGGCAGGCCGGTTTAGGCAACGCGCGCAGCCCTTGCAGAAGTCTCCCATATTCAAAATACTTAGACGTATGGGAACGATACAAACAGACAATTCCGGAGCTGGCGGACATTCACCCGCCGGGCGTCCGTGGCAGGTAGTTTCGGGAAGTGGCATCAAGATTGCCGGGATTATCCTTATGACGATGGACCACCTGCACCAGATGTTCATTGCCCAGGGGGCGCCGGACTGGTTGAGCTGGTTTGGCCGTCCGGTGGCGACGATGTTTCTGTTTCTCTGCGCGGAAGGCTTTTTTTACACGCACAACAGAAGGCGGTACTTACTGCAGTTCCTGGTGGGGTTCTTTTTCATGTCCGCCATGAACCTGATCCTGTCCGGCGCCATGCCCATGGAAGACATAACCCTGATCAACAATATCTTCGGTACCTTGTTTATAGCCAGTTTTTATATGTGGATACTCGACCTGCTTCGCGACGGATTTAGCGAAAAAAAACCGGCAAAGGTCCTTGCCGCCATAGGGTGTTTTTTTCTCCCCTTTATCATAAGCTTTGCCCTGATCCTGGCCATTCAGTATGAATACAAGACATTTGCCATGATCCTCATCTTTGTCCCCACTCCCCTTTCCGTGGAAGGCGGTTTTGTACTGGTTTTTATGGGAGTATTCTTTTACGCGTTAAGAAAATACCGGATCATTCAGGCCGCCCTGATACTGGTCATAAGCGTCCTTATCTGGTACTCCTCAAGAAACAGCCCCGGGGACTTCCAATGGCTTATGGTTTTTGCCGTTATTCCCGTACTTCTGTACAACGGCAAGCGGGGAAAGGGGGGGAAATACTTTTTCTACGTTTTTTACCCCGCCCATATCTACCTGCTGTACTGCACCGCCTGGTTTTTACGGGTTCTCGCCTAGCAGTTTGTTGCGCTTCGCTCACAAAATCCACAAGGCCTTATGGCGTAGCCATAAGGCCAGTGCAACAGGCTGCTAGCAGCCCGGCAGCGAGCATGCCCGGCAGCTCACTCAAGATAAAAAACTTCCGGCAGGAACCGTATCGCCCCGCCAAGGCTGCCCGGCGGAAGTTCCAGCATCTGCGTGGTTATGCTGTTCCAGCGCACGCAATCGGGATCCTGTTCCATAAGGGCGAAGGCTTCAAGCGGATCGCCCTCACATTCAAATTCATAAAAAAACTGGTTTCCGTTCTGAAAAATGGAATAATTTTTAATCCCCGCCTTTGAGTGGGCCTTCATGATTTCCGGCCAGGGATTAAGGTGCATGGCGACGTATTTTTCCACACATTCGGGCTTTACGTTCCACACCCAGGCGTATTTACGGGACATGGTAATCCTCCTGACAAAACTCTACACCACCCTTGTGATGTATGTATACTCAGCAATTCTCAGTTTCAAGCATGAAACGGCGCCTTGAAAAATCTGGTGAGATCTGGAGGAGGGAACACCCCCCCACAACTAGTTCCCCTGTTTTCCCCCCGCTCCCTGGTCAGCACAAAGGGAGAGATAGGTGGAAGGTAAAACAAGCGGTGCAAACGACACGGTTTCCCGGTACCTGGGAGTTTGGCCGGAGCCCCGCGGTAATACTGCGGTATTACCGCAGTTACGCCAGTTCAATTTCCACAGGGCAATGGTCGGAGCCTTCTACCTCGGGGCGGATGCGGGCGGACTTTACCCGGTCAAGAAAAGCTCCGTCAACACAGTGGTAATCAATACGCCAGCCCACGTTCCGCTGGCGGGCCCCCGCCCGGTAGGACCACCAGCTGTAGTGCCCGGTTTCGCCGGGATGAAAATGGCGGAAGCTGTCGATATGACCGGCCGCGGTGAACGAATCCATCCAGGCCCGCTCTTCCGGCAGGTAGCCGGCGTTTCCCTCGTTTTCCTTTGGCCGGGCCAGATCGATGGGGGTATGGGCGATGTTGTAGTCCCCACAGAGGACAAAATGGCGTTTCTTCTTTACCAGGCCCTTACAAAGGTCCATCATGGCATCGCAAAAGTCCAGTTTATAGGGAAGCCGGGCCCCCCCGTCCTGGGAGTTGGGAAAATACGCGCAAATAAGGGTAAAATCCTGAAATTCGGCCAAAAGAACCCGCCCTTCGTTGTCAAACCGGTCTATACCCAGGGGTTTTACGCTTGTGGGTTTAACACGGCTAAAGATAGCCACCCCGGAATAGCCGGCTTTAAGGGCGCTTGCCCAGTACGCGTGGTACGCTTCCCCTGTCCGGCTGCGGGGTTCGCACAATCCGGCGGAAAGCTGGTCCGGACGGGCCTTGGTCTCCTGCAGGCACAGGATATCCGGCGATTCTGTTTGAAACCAGGGCAGGAAGTTCCGTTTTTCCACGGCCCGTATTCCGTTGACATTCCAGGACAGGATACGCATCATGGTATTATATGTATCCATCCGGCGAACTACAAGAAGGGGCCCGTTAACTATGGCAGCAGTCAGGGATCATGGTACCAGGCCGGCGGACAAAACTGAAGATAAAACACAGGAGCCTGGGGACTACCGGGTGATCCTGCTGAATGATAACTACACTACTATGGATTTTGTCGTTGGGATTCTCATATTCATCTTCCAGAAAACCGAGGAAGAAGCTCACCGGATTATGCTGGACGTACATCGTAAAGGCCGGGGACTTGTGGGGCTTTACCCCTGGGATATTGCATGTACCAAGGCTGAACAGGTCCACGTCGAGGCGGCAAAAAATGAATTTCCCCTGCGTTGTATTGTGGAACGGGCCTGAGAAGTGTAGGATAATCTATTTTGGGAGTACAATATGAAAATCTCCGGTCACGTACAGGCAATCATTAACGCGGCTTATAACGAGGCAAAGGTACGGAACCACGGGTACCTAACCCCTGAACATATTCTCTACGCAGCCCTGGCCTTTGAAGAGGTACAGGGGATTTTAGCCGCCTGCGGGGCGAATCTGGACCAGATCCGTACCGGAATGGAAGGCTATTTTGACCAAAAGGTCCCTATTATCGGCGATACCGAGCCTACCCAGACCGTAGGGTTCCACAGTGTTATCGAGCGGGCGGTCATGCAGAGCCAGTCTTCCCAAAAAGACGTGCTGGATGTGGCGGATATTCTGGTTTCCCTCTTTGACGAAGAACGGAACTACTGTTCCTACTACCTGAAAAAAGCCGGTGTTAAGCGTTTTGAGCTGCTCAACGTCCTTTCCCACGGTTTTGACGGCGACAATATCCCCCTGTTCGGTTTTGGCAAAGTTCCCCACGGGGACGAGGGGGGTAAATACGCCGGTGAAGAAGAACCGGGGGATCCGGTCCAAAAAGTCCGGAGCGGTAAACGGAGCGCCCTGGACCGTTACGCTACGGAACTTACCGCCCTGGCCCGTGAGAACAAGCTGGAACCGGTTATTGGCCGGGATGCGGAGATGGACCGTACCATCCAGGTTCTCTGCCGCCGCTTAAAAAACAACCCCGTCCACGTGGGGGATTCGGGTGTGGGAAAAACCGCGATTACCGAGGGTCTTGCCCAGCGGATTGTAATGGGCAGCGTCCCCCCCCGCCTGAAGAATTTTTTGATCTTCTCCCTGGACATGGGGGCCCTGGTAGCGGGAACCAAATACCGGGGGGATTTTGAGGAGCGGGTTAAGCGGGTTATCGAGGAAATGCTTAAAAAAGAACGGGCTATTCTCTTTATCGACGAGATTCACACCCTGGTAGGGGCCGGTTCGGTCTCCGGCGGGGCTCTGGACGCCTCCAACCTGCTCAAACCGGCCCTGACCAGCGGCAAAATCCGCTGTATCGGTTCTACCACCCACGAGGAATACGGCAAATTCTTCGACAAAGACCGGGCCCTTTCCCGGCGTTTCCAGAAGATCGACATTGGCGAGCCAAGTCAGTCCGATACCATCAAGATCCTCCAGGGGCTTAAGTTAAAGTACGAGGAATACCACCACGTCCACTACAGCGACGAGGCAGTGGAAGGCGCGGTGCGGCTTTCCGCGCAGTTTATTACCGAACGGCGGCTCCCCGACAAGGCTATCGACATTATCGACGAGGCCGGGGCCTTTGCCCGGATAGAAGCCGACAGAAAAGACGGGGCCTTTGCCCGGATAGAAGCCGACAAAGAAGACGGGGCCTTTGCCCGGATAGAGGCCGACAAAGAAGACGGGGCCTTTGCCCGGATAGAGGCCGACAAAGAAGACGGGACCTTTGCCCGGATAGAGGCCGACAAAAAAGACGGGACCTTTGCCCGGATAGAGGCCGACAAAAAAGATAGCGGAAATACCGAAATTCTTACCGGGGTGAATACCACGATTCAGGAAGGAACCGTGGAAATTGTGGAGGTCGGGCTTCCGCTGATCGAGACGGTGGTGTCCCGGATCGCCCGGATTCCCGAACGTTCCGTTGGGCAGAACGAAAAAGACAAGCTGCGGGAACTGGAATCCACATTGCATAACCGGATTTTCGGCCAGGATGAGGCGATTGGCGCGGTAGTCCGGGCGGTTAAGCGGGGCCGGGCGGGGTTCCGGGCGGAAGGTAAGCCGGTGGCCAATTTCTTGTTTGTAGGTCCCACAGGGGTGGGCAAGACGGAGCTGGCCCGGCAACTGGCGGATATTCTGGGCATTGTCATGCACCGTTTCGACATGAGCGAATACCAGGAAAAGCACACCGTGTCCCGGCTGGTGGGAGCACCCCCCGGCTATGTGGGCTACGAGGAAGGGGGACTCCTAACCGACGCCATCCGCAAGCAACCCCATGCGGTGGTCCTTCTGGACGAGATTGAAAAGGCCCATCCGGATATTTTCAACATCCTTTTACAGATCATGGATTACGCTACCCTGACGGACAACAACGGCCGCAAGGCCGATTTCCGCAATGTGATCCTGATCATGACCAGTAACGCCGGGGCACGGGACATCGGCAGGGGGCTTATCGGGTTTGGGGAGCGCCGGATGGACGAATCAGCGGTACAGGACGCGGTGGAAAAAATATTCACCCCGGAATTCCGGAACCGCCTGGATGCCGTGGTCCGTTTTGGCCATCTTTCACGGGAAATCATGACCAGCATCATCAGCAAAGAACTGGACATTTTTAAGGGGCAACTGGCGGAAAAAAAGGTACGGCTGGAAGTAAGCGCCGCCTGTATCGACCATCTGGCGGAAGAAGGTTACAGCCGGGAATTCGGCGCTCGGAACGCCGGAAGACTTATTGAAGACAAGATCAAAGGCTTCTTTGTGGATCAGGTACTTTTTGGGGAACTGAGTGCCGGGGGCAGCGCCCGGGTAGACTACCGGGACGGTGAATACAAGCTGGACATTCTGGAATCGTTCCTTAACGGAAGCGGGGAGGCTTACGGACACGGGGATACCGATGAGCTTTTGGCTGTCCGGCCCGGAGAAAAGCCTTCCCAGGACCTGTCGGTGGAAATCCCCGAAGGGATGGTCTGATGCGGTTTCGGGCCGGCCCGGATCCATCGTTTCCCTATCTTGACGAACATTCCCGTTACGAATTTCCCGATCCTGCGGTAAGTAAGGGTGATATTGTCGCCATAGGGGGAAACCTGTCCCCGGGGATGCTCCTTTCCGCCTATGAACAGGGTATCTTCCCCTGGTACAACCCGGAAGACCCTATCCTGTGGCAATCCCCGGACCCCCGGTTCATTATTTTCCCGGAATGGCTCCACATCTCCGGCAGCATGAAAAAACTCCTGAAACGGGGAACATTCACCGTTACCTTTGACCGGGATTTTTCCGGCGTCATCGAAGGCTGTGCCGCGGCCGAGCGGCCCGGCCAGGCAGGTACCTGGATAAGCGGCGACATAATCGCCGCCTATACGGAACTTCACCGCCTGGGCTGGGCCCATTCAGCGGAAAGCTGGCAGGACGGGGAACTGGCCGGGGGCTGCTACGGCGTAAGGCTGGGAAACGTTTTTTTTGGGGAGTCCATGTTCGCCCGCCGCGACAACGCCTCCAAGGCAGCCTTCCTGAACCTGGCCCGCTATCTTTTTGACAGCGGGGTCCGCTTTATCGACTGCCAGATTCCCACCGAACACCTCCGCAGTCTGGGAGGCCGGGAGGTAAACCGGGCGGACTTTCTTTCCCTGCTGCGGGAAACGCTGTAAGGGGCCGGGCTAAATTTTTACCGGTAGACCCCGGAAAAGGGTATTGTCTCCCGCGTCCTGTAGAAAAACGCCGTATCTATAGGGTATAGTACCGCGTATGAGTATTCGGGATCGTTACGCCCCGTCGCCCACGGGATTACAGCATATCGGAAGCGTCAGAACCGCCCTGTTTAACTACCTTTTCGCCCGCTCAAGGGGGGGCAAATTCGTCCTCAGACTGGAAGATACCGACCAGAGCCGCTGTGAGGAACAGTTTGTGAAGAACCTGTACGACACCTTCGCATGGCTGGGCTTCTACTGGGACGAAGGTCCCGATCTGGGAGGACCCGCCGCACCCTACGTCCAGTCGAAACGAAAGGAAATTTACCGGAAATACGCCCTGGAACTAATAGAAAAAGATCAGGCCTACTACTGTTTCTGTTCCGCCGGGCGGCTGGACACGATCCGGCAGGAACGGGAGGCGGCCCATTCCAGTCAGACAGGCTATGACCGTCACTGCCGGACCATTCCACAGGAAGAGGCCCGCCACCGGGCGGACGGCGGGGAATCCTGTACCATCAGGCTCAAAATCCCCCTGGGGGAACAGGGTTCCCCGGTTACCCACTATCACGACCTCCTTTTGGGGGACATTGAGTGGAACAACGGCGATGTAAACCCCGACCCGGTACTTCTCAAGTCCGACGGTTTTCCCACCTACCACCTGGCCAATGTGGTAGACGATCACCTCATGGGCATTACCCACGTACTCCGTGCCCAGGAGTGGCTGTCCTCCACCCCCCTGCACGTGATCATGTACCGGGCCTTTGGCTGGGAACACCCCGAATTCTGCCACCTCCCCATGGTGATGGGTACCGACGGAAAAAAACTCAGCAAACGCCACGGCGCCACCAGCATCGACGAGTTCCGTAACCAGGGTTACCTGAGCGAGGCGCTCGTCAATTACGTAGCCCTGCTGGGGGCCTCCTACGAGGAAGGGAAAGATGTTTACAGCCTGGGGGAACTGGCGGAACGATTCAGCCTGGACAAGCTGAACAAGGCGCCGGCGATCTTCGATTACAAAAAGCTGGAATGGTACAACGGGGTCTATATCCGCATGAAAAGCGACGGGGAACTGGCGGAACTCTGCCTGCCCTATGCCGTAAAAGCCGGGCTTTTCGGCGGACCCGGCCGGGAGCCGGACCAGGAGCAGCGGCAAACATTTAAGCGGGCCATGCCCCTTATCCGGGAACGACTGGTGTACCTTACGGAGGCCGCGTCCAAACTTGGTTACCTCTTTTCCGAACCGGCCCTGCCCCCGGCGGATGAGTTCATCCCCAAAAAGACCGATCTGGCCACCGCCACAGACCTGCTGCGCCAGGTGCGGGACCTGGTAAAACCCCTGGCGGAGGCAGAAAGCGACGCGGAGGCGGAGGCCCGTATCAAGGACTACGCGGAAACAAATGGAATAAAGCCGGGGGATCTGCTCATGCCCCTGCGGGTGGCGATCACAGGCACGCGGGTAAGCCCCCCCCTATTCGG
Organism: Treponema sp.; assembly: GCA_031278715.1. Classification (GTDB taxonomy): domain Bacteria; phylum Spirochaetota; class Spirochaetia; order Treponematales; family Breznakiellaceae; genus JAISFT01. Next base: position 10,748 of record JAITJW010000071.1, read on the forward strand.
AAGTCTGCGTATCCTGGGGGCCGAACAAGCCCTGGCCCGGACGGACCGGGCCCTGACCTTCCTGAGTTCACAGCCCTGACGCGGCAGCCTGGTCTGTTGCCGGCGGCCCCGGCAACAGACCAGGCTGCCTGTCCAAATCATCTCAGCCCCCTATATTCGCCAGCTTGGGATAGTCCCGCCCTGTGCCGCTCATGCTCCATAGTGAGGGGTCAAAGCCCATTGTTGTTGGATACTGGTATCGCGGCGGCACGAATAAAATTGCGGTTTCATCGTGCGGCAGGGAATTACAAACAACGCCACCCAGGATCAGTCTCCCGGGTGGCGTTCGTTTTCTTATCGGTGGCTTGGTCTAATCAGAAACGCTGTTTTACTGTGGTCTACTCAAACGCCACGGCTTCGCCTGTTTTGGCGGATTTGAAAATGGCTTCCATGAGCAGCATGTTCCGCAGGACTGAATCAAGTGATACGGCCAGGCTTTCTTTTCCCTCAATGGTGTTGAGGAAATTCCGGTAAAAATCCCGTATGTCCGACTTGACTACCGGAAGGGCCTCTTCCTTGATGGTTTCTTCGGTCCGGGGGGCCATTGTCTTGGTAAGTCCCGCCGCGGTCCTGATGGGAACCGCGTCGTTTTTGCTCCAGTCCGTAACCCGTACTATTTTGCCTGTGGGCTTGAAATTTTCCATAAGGGCGGTTCCGTCCCGGCCCAGGATGTACCAGCGGGGAAGGTTGACGAAGTTGCTGGTCCCCACTTCCGCCAGGTACACCAGCCCGTTTTCAAAGGTCAGTTCCGCGTAAAAACCATCGTCCACCAGCTCGTTGGTAACGTAGGTAAAGGTGGCGTGGACTTTTTTTACGTTGCCGGGGATCATCTGCAGGGCCTGGTCCAGAATATGAACGCCCCAGTCCAGCAGCATGCCGCCGCCATGTTCGGGAAGCCCCCGCCAGTCGCCGGGAATACCACGGGAACCGTGAACACGGGACTCGATACGGAACACTTCACCCAGGATCTTTTCATCGTAGATCTTTTTCGCCGTCAGATAATCCTCGTCCCAGCGGCGGTTCTGGTGTACCGTGAAGACTTTCCCCGCCTTTTTCGACGCGTCGATCATTTCCCTAAATTCCCCCGAATTTAGGGCCACGGGTTTTTCACAGACTACGTTCTTTCCGGCTTCCAGGGCCTTTAGTACCATAGGTTTGTGAAGGTCGTTTGGTACCGATACCAGCACAATATCGACGGCAGGGTCCCCCAGAAGGGCCTCAAGCGACGGGTAGGCCTTTATGCCGTGTTCCGTGGCAAATTTTTGCCGGGCCCCGTCAATATCGTATGAACCAAGGACCGAAAGGTTTTCAAAACCTTTTTCTCCAAGTTTTTTCCCACCGAACCAGCCGCCTTCGTTGATAAGCTCACGGTGCCAGTTACCCATCCCGCCCAAACCGATGATGGCCAAGTTGTAATTTCTCATAAATACCTCTAATTGATGAAGCTTTCCCAAAACTTCAGTTTTTGGGAAAGCAACCTTAGATTTAGAGGAAAAAGCGGACTTTTGGCCGCTTTTTCCAAAGCTATTCCCAAAACTAACCGAGTTTTGGGAATAGCTCATGAATAACAAGATTATTATGAATAACAAGTTAAAAATGCCAACCGTCTTTATCATTTGCTGTTTTTTCTTCATCGCCCAGACCCTCACAGCCCAGGAACCCCCTTCCGTACCCTCCGTTGCGGAAACCAGCCCCGGCGCCCTGACCAGGGATACCACCGTCTACGTTATCCGAACCATCGCCTTCGATATCAAAGGCAGTACCCGTCCCTCCGCCCTCCGCTATCACGGCAAACTCAAGGAAGGCGAAACCCTCAACGGCCGGGAAGCCCTGGACCACTACATCAAAAACCGCACCCAGCTCCTCGTAAACCAGCGGGTACTCAATAAGGACGCACAGATCACCTATACACTGGGGGAAGCCGGACCAGACGGTAAGATCCCCGTGGATCTTCTAGTCTCCGTCAGCGATACCTGGAACATCATGATCCTCCCCAAGCCGCTGTGGGACAGTAACGACGGCTTTGATTTTACCCTCAAAGCACGGGATTACAACTTCTTCGGTACCATGACCCCCCTCCGCATGGACCTCGGCTACCAGCTCAATACCCAGAACGAAAGCAACTTCAAATTCCTCATCGACGTGGACATCCCCTTCACCGCGCTGGGCTTTAACTGGAACATCAACTTTGATAACGAGTTCAACTACACCTGGCAGGAAGCCCTGGCTTACACCAACACCGCCGGCCTTTCCATGGAACTCCCCTGGCAACGGACCACCTTTGTCTTCGACGCCACCCACAAGTTCATCTGGTATCCCAAAAACGAAGACGGGGAAACCGAAAGAATCTACGGAAAATATTTTGAAGGACTCCTCAACACGGTAAGCTTCGGCGTCCAGTGGAACATCCTCACGGGCCTTAACGTATTCAACTATGGCGAACTCAGCTATACCCCGCGCATTTTGCAAGGTTTTACCTACCGGCCCGGCGACTGGGACACCTATGAATGGGACAACAACCGCAAGTCCGTCTCCACCAGCCTGGAACAGACCCTGGGCTTCGGTCAGATCGACTGGATCGGTAATTTCCGCAGGGGCCTTAAAGCTTCATTTGAAAACACCAACACCTACAACTACATCAACCATGTCTGGACCCACTACTATACCCTGAACGCCACCGGCCATTTTACCGTTACCAGTTTTTTCGGCATCACCTCCCGCCTGCGCTTCCGCCACTGGCTTTACCGCGACCCTTCCCCCTTTTACAACGATGCCGGCGACGTTCTGCGGGGCATATTGGATAACCGGCTCCGGGCCCGCGCCATGCTCTCCCTGAACCTTGAGTTCCCCTTCCACGTACTGGCCGCCCGACCCTCCGAATGGTTCAACAATTCCAAACTGCAGGTCTTCAACTTCGAACTCTTTCTGTCCCCCATCCTGGATTTCGGCCTCATCTACCTGCCCTACCCCGCCGGCAGCCAAAAGACCCTTGGCACATACTATACCGGGGGCATTGAAATGCTGGTATTTCCCGACATCATGCGCAGTTTCTACCTCCGCCTCAGTTTCGCCGTCAACCTGGAAAGCGCCGCCAAAAACGGTACGCTTTTCCCCAGCGGGAACAACGAATTTTCCATCGGCCTGGGACATTTCTTTGATTAAAAAAAAGGACACATACCCTTGTATACTGCCATAAAAACCGTACTCCAAAAACTCAACCGCCTTTTGGAACGCAAACGAAAATTCTACCTGGTAATCCTGTTTATCATGTCTATCGTGCTATCCGTGGTTGAAACCGCCGGCGTTTCGGTCGTCATGCCCTTTATTTCCATCGCCTCAAACCCCGACGCGGTAGATTCCGGCTGGTATAAATACTTTTTTGATCTTTTCGCCTTCAACAACAAAAACACCTTCATCATCTTCTTCGGCGTAGCCATCATCGTCTTTTATGTTTTCAGGTCCCTTTACAATATCCTTTACAATTACTCCATAAACAAATTTTCCCTGGGAACCTTCCGTTACTTCGCCACCCGGCTGTTCAAAACCTACCTTGCCCTCCCCTACAAAGTCTACGTCCAGAAAAACCCCTCCGTATTCGCGCAAATGATCAACGGCGAAGCACACAACCTCAGTAATCTGCTGCTGAATCTGTTACGATTGTTTTCAGAAGCCTGTACCGTGCTGTTTCTCTACTGCTTCATGCTCCTCGTTAACTGGCAGATAACCCTGGTCCTCACCTTCATCCTCCTCGTTCTCGTCCTCGTAGTCTTCGTCACCCTGGTACGAATCAGCAAAAAACTGGGGGAACGGCGCTACGCCGCCAACGTAAAACTCAGCAGAACCCTGTGGGAAACATTCGGCAATTTCAAATTCATAAAACTAAAAGGCAATGAAGATGAAATATTCCGTGTATTTAGCGATTCTACCACCAGCCTGTCCCGTACATCCATACTCAGCGCCACACTGGGAACCATCCCCAAAAACATACTCGAAAACCTGGGCTTCTCCCTTTTAATCGGGGCAGTCTGTTACATCCTGTGGCGCTACAATTCCGCCGCTATGGTTATCCCCGTTATCTCCATGTACGCCCTTGCCCTGTACCGGATGCTGCCCGCAATAAACCGCATGCTGGAATACATCAATTTAATAGCCTATGCCCAGCAGTCCCTGCACATGATCTACGACGATCTTAACCTTGAAACCGATAACGAAGGCTTCTCTCCGGTAGCGTTTACCCAATCGATCCGCGGGGAAAACCTCTGGTTCCGTTACCTGAAAGGGGACGATGTCCTCAAAGACATTTCACTTGAAATACGCATAGGTGAAAAAATCGCCTTCGTAGGGGAAAGCGGCAGCGGCAAAACAACCCTCGTAGACCTGCTCATCGGCATTTACCGGCCAATACGGGGACACATCTATGTGGACGATGTATTGATTGACCATACCAACATCCGTTCCTGGCGGAGCAAGATCGGCTACATACCCCAGAACATCTACCTTTTCGACGGCACCGTAGCGGAAAACGTCGCCTTCGGTTCAGAACACGACGAAGAAAAGATCGCCCAGGTTCTTAAAAAAGCCAAAATCTGGGATTTCCTCGAACAAAAAGAAGGCGCAGACACCCTGGTCGGAGAAGGCGGCATCCAGCTAAGCGGCGGGCAAAAACAGCGCATCGGCATCGCGCGGGCCCTCTACAACGACCCCGAAGTCCTCATCCTGGACGAGGCCACCTCTTCCCTGGATGACCAGACCGAATCCCAAATAATGGACGAGATCTACGACGTCAGCGGCAGCAAAACCCTCATCATCATCGCCCACCGCCTCAGTACCGTGGAACGCTGCGACCGGCGCATACAAATCGAAGACGGAGTAATCATCCCATGAAACGCAGACTGCCCCTGGGCATACAGGACTTTGCCAAACTACGTGAAGGCGGCTTCGTTTACGTCGATAAGACCGGACATATCTACAGCCTCATCACCGGCCCGGCAGGACCGGTTTTCCTTTCCCGCCCGCGCCGTTTCGGAAAATCCCTTCTCTGTTCCACCCTGGCCGCCATCTTTGAAGGCCGCCGGGAACTCTTTTCCGGCCTTGCAATAGACACCACAGACTGGCAGTGGAAAAAATACCCGGTAATCAAACTTGATCTAAATCCGGGCAATTATACTGAAGGCACGGACATACTTAACGTAATGCTCCAAAATAACCTTGAAATCGCCGCTTCTAAAATGAATTTAAACCTGCACGGAACCGTCTTGCCTCAAATATTTATCAACCTGATTATTGACGCAAAAAACAAATTCAATGAACGCCTTACAATACTTATCGACGAATACGACAAACCCCTGCTTACAACCATCGACAATCCCGAACTTTACATAACCATGCAGAACATCCTAAAAGGATTTTACAGTGTACTCAAATCCGCCGATGAATATTTAGGATTTGTCTTAATAACCGGCGTTACAAAATTTTCACAAATAGGCGTATTCTCAGACCTGAATAATCTTACGGATATTTCACTTAATCCCGATTATTACGATATATGCGGCTTTACCCAGGAAGAACTGGAAACCAATTTTGAACCCGAAATAAACAGCATTGTCATCGGCAATGCCGCCGACGGCTACATTGCCGACGGCTGCGTTGCCGACGGCTGCGTTGCCGCCAACCCCGATCAGAGCAGCCAGGAATACATGAACAGACTAAAGCATTTTTATAACGGCTACCGGTTTTCAGAAAAGCCGGCGACCGTTTATAATCCCTATGGTTTACTGAATCATTTTTTTAACCGGGGAAAATTTGGAAGTTACTGGTATTCGACAGCAACGCCTACATTCCTGATAAAACTAATAGCTGAGCAGAAAATAGACATACTCGATCTGGAAAGAAAAACAGTAACTATATGTGATTTCCAAAAATTCAACATTGATAAAATGGACGTACTTCCGGTACTGTACCAAACCGGTTATCTTACAATCAGCGGGTATAACCAGGAAGCAGAAACTTTCACCCTTGATTATCCAAACGAAGAAGTACGCGCTTCTTTTGCGGATTCGCTCCTGGAACATTACACCAAAGCTGAAAACAACGAAGCATATACCTGCGCACAAAAAATAAACATATCTTTGATCAAAGGACATGTGGAAGACGCCCTGAACGCCCTCCGCTCACTGTTCGCCGCAATCCCCTACGACATACAAATCAAACAGGAAAAATACTACCAGACCATAGTCTATTTAACATTCCGGATGTTTGGCCTTAACTGCCAGTCAGAATTGAGGACAGCCGATGGTCGAATCGATGTACTGGTAGAAACGCAAAAATATGTTTATTGCTTTGAATTTAAACTGAACGGTACCGCCGATGAAGCTTTACAGCAGATTGACAGCAGGGAATACCTCCTGCAGTGGAAAGGCAGCGGGAAAAAACTGTTCAAAGTAGGCATAAACTTTGATTTTGAAAAACGTAACATCGGCGAATGGAAAACAGCCAATGAGAATAAGTGACACTGAAAAGAACCACATTGTTAATGCCATTAGCGAAATTGACCTTGAGGCTGTTCCAAAACTTCAGTTTTGGAACAGCAAGCTTAAAATCCGCAGTTTCGCAAGGCTGAAAGCCTGAGAAACTGCAAGAGACTGGTCCAAAACCGTGCCTCGGCTATACCGGGAACGTGAGCGCACAGTCAATTAGTTTTAGAACAGGCTCACTTAGCAAACTGTTTTTCGTTCTCCCGATTTTCATTGGAACCGTTTTGGTACAAAACGGGAGCAAATACAAGGTCTATCCGCAAAGTCGAAAACGTAGTTTGTGGACAGACACTAATTACAAACCATGAATTATAACATCAACCTAAAAGAACTTGCCGCACGGGAAAGCGAAAAAGTAGAATGGAAAGAAAACGGTGATGATAGAGGCTTTCCCAAAACTTCAGTTTTTGGGAAAGCAACCTTAGATTTAGAGGAAAAAGCGGACTTTTGGCCGCTTTTTCCAAAGCTATTCCCAAAACTAACCGAGTTTTGGGAATAG
>JAITJW010000123.1 GCA_031278715.1 Treponema sp.
CCTTATCGGCGAGATACGAAAGAAGCTCAAAGTTCTGGAGGAATTTTACGCTGATAGCGGTCCCCTCGGCGGCCATCCTTAGCGGCGGCCTGGTGTGGGCCCTGTGCCGGGCGCCTAAAACAAGACGCTAAGGTGTAGCAGTCTGAACTTGCCCCGCCATGTTTCGTATACCAGCAGGGACTTTTCCCCGCCCCTGGGTGTGTAAGATTCATTGAATTGCTGGCAGGCCCCCGGCAGAACCGGTCTACGGCGGCTTGACCGGGGCGGGGTATATCCTTAAATTTTTGCTATGAATATTCAAAATACCGGTGAATCATATAGTTTTCAGCCCTTGCGATGGGGACTCCTGGTGTACGAGGTGGTTCGCCTGGTACTTCTTATCCACGTCATGGCCGAAGAAATTCTGGGAGGCGTATTTCCCGGTTTGGTTTTCGGAGCAGCCAATGCCCTGTTTGTCCTGATGGCCCTGTTTTTACTGGTGGATTTTTGCCGTTATTCCGTCTACGCTTCCCTGTATACCGTCGGCAAGATCGTAACCGTAATTACTCTGATAAGCTGTGGTTTTTTCTGGCGGGACAGGGTAATTCAGGCAATCCTATTACGGGAGGCGGCTGCGCTGGTGGGGAACCTTTTGTCAATTGCCCTGGGCGATCTTGTGTCGGTGGGGGGCGGAATTTTTCTGATCCTGTACTCCCGGCGCACAGAACGCGCTGAAAAGGACACCGAAACCGGTAAAACAGCCGTAGAACGTACGGCGGCTAATACCGAAGCCGGCGCAGGAAATAACGGGGGTCTTTGATGCGTATTATTCCGATAGCAAGCGGAAAAGGGGGGGTAGGTAAGTCCCTCCTGGCGGCAAATTTATCCGTGGCCTTTGCCCAGGCGGGCCAGCGGGTTGTGCTGGCGGACCTGGACCTTGGGGCCTCCAACCTGCACCTGGTCCTTGGCCACCAGTCCCCCAAAATGGGAATTGGGCTCTGGCTAAACGATACCCGTAAAGACTTTGGTGAGCTAATCGCCGACACCGATGTCCGGGGACTCCGTTTTATTCCGGGGGATCAGGAGATCCCCGGAACCGCCAACCTTAAAACAACTCAGCGTAAAACCCTGGTTAAGCGGCTTCTGGGCCTCAAGGACGAGGCCGATTACCTGATCCTTGACCTTGGAGCGGGAACCCATCAGTCCATTCTGGATTTTTTTCTTCTTTCCGGTCAGGGCATTGTCGTTACCGCCCCTTCGGTTACCGCGGTACTCAACGCCTACGTGTTCCTGAAAAATACTGTCTTCAGGATGATGTACACCGTTTTTACCAGGGGCAGTCCCGCCCTGGCCTATCTGGAACAGGCCCGTAAAGAGGGTTCCGGTCCGCAGCGATTGTACATCCCCAAAATGCTGCCGGAAATCAAGGCCAGCGATCCTTCCTCCTACGCCAACTTCATGGGCCACCTGGAACGGTTTCACCCTAAACTTATCATGAACCTGATCGACGATCCCAAAGACGCCGATGTGGCCATGAAGATCCGCCGTTCCTGCGAGGAATATTTGGATCTGAAAATTGAGCATCTGGGGGTAGTGTACCGGGACAGTATTCAGGACACGGCCCTTGCCTCCCGGCTTCCGGTGCTGCTCTACAAACCTCAATCCATCATCGCCCAGGGGATCTACCGCATTGCCGACAAGATCATGGCTGCCGGTGAGGAAGCAGGGCCCCTGGACGACAAGGAGATTGAAAACAGCTTCCAGGAAGCGGGGGTGGAGGCCGAGATCGATTTTGACAACAGGATGGAGTACGTGGAAGACCTGCTGCACTCCGGAACCCTGAGTCCGGGGGACCTGGTGGAAACCGTCAAGACCCAGCAACTGGAGATAGCCAAACTCAAGAAAGAGAATAACTTTCTTAAATTCAAGCTTTCCCAGGCCATATCGAAAGGTTACAAGCCCTGATCTTGTACAAGCCCTGGGGCGGGCCCCGGAGCGGGCCGGAATTCCGGGGCGGGCGGGGGCCCGGCAACCCGTATCGCCTGCATCTGGGCTTTGACGCATAACTCCGCCGCCTTAAAGGCGTGTTCCTGGGTCATGGCGTTTTCGGTACGGTTAAGGCAGTCCAGAATAAGCTGACCAAAATAGGGATACCCCACCTTGCCGCTTACATCGTAATAATGTTCCCCGCGCCCGTTGGCCAGGTATACGTAACTGCCCCCGGAATTTTCAAGTCCCAGGTTCATGTATTTCCGCTGCTCAATAAAACCGTCGGTACCAAGGATAAAGGCGCGGCCGTCTCCCCAGCTTTGCAGGCCGTCGGGGGTAAACCAGTCTACCCGGAAATACTGGGTGGCGCCGTTGTCCCCCACAAGGCAGGCGTCCCCAAAGTCTTCCAATTCGGGATAATCGGGGTAGTTGTAGTTACCAATCCGGCTGTGGGTAACCACCGCGTCTTTTGCCCCGGCGTAAAACAAAAACTGCTCAATCTGGTGGCTTCCGATATCGCAGAGGATACCGCCGTATTTTTCCTTCCTGAAGAACCAGGCAGGCCGCGTAGAGGGATGCCCCAAGCGGTGGGGGCCCAGGCCCAGCACCTGAATAACTCTGCCGATAGCGCCCTGGGCAATAAGATCCCCTGCAAAAACGGCGCTTTCCACGTGGATCCGCTCGCTGTAGTAGACCATGTATTTTTTGCCTGTCTCCTTCACTTTGGCCTTTGCCGCCTCAAGCTGTTCCAGCGTAGTAAGGGGGGCCTTGTCGGTAAAATAATCCTTTCCCGCCGACATGACCCGCAGGCCCAGGGCGCAGCGTTCCGATGTAACCGCCGCCCCCGCCACCAGCTTTATGTCGGGATCGGAGAGGATCTCCTCCTCGCTCCGGGCGGCGGCGGTTTCCGGATACTGGTTACGGAATGCCTCCACCTTTGCGGGGTCCGGATCGTAGACGCTTTTTAACACCGCCCCGGCTTCGATAAGGCCATTGCATATACCGTAGATATGCCCGTGATCCAGGCCGGTAGCCGCAAACGAAAAATCACCCTTTTTGACCACCGGGTTGGGTTTTCCTTTGGGCGCGAATTTCATCCCTTCGGATTCTTTAGCCATGCTACTCATCTCCTTGTGCATCTCCCAAGGCCCGGTTGAGCTTGGAAACGCCGCTTTTTTATTCGTGCCGAGTGCAACCACCATTAGAGAACAACATACCCCGACCGCTTGCGGCGGGGTTGTTGATTGTGATCCTACAGAAGACGGACGGTTTCCCCGGTCCTGGCGCTTTCCCTTATGGCGTCAATTATCCTGATGGAGGGGAGTCCCTCTTCGGGATGGATATACCAGCCCCCGCCGGTTTCCACCGCGCGGTAGAACAGGTCGATAAGTTTAACGTGACTGTTGCCGTACACGGCCTTACCGGCAAATTCGTTCTCGTCGGCGGCCAACAGTTCATGATCGGTACCCTGCAGGCGGAAAAGTTTTTTGTCCCGGACAAGAAACTGTCCCCCCTGGCAGCGGATGGACAGCTCTACGTTTTCATCGGTGTAATTTGCCACTGATGCGGTAAAAAGCCCCAGGGCCCCGTTCTTGAAAACAAAACGCCCCGCGGCGGTGTCCTCTACCTCAAGGCCGTAATCCAGAATTTGAGCGGTGCTTCCCCGGACCGTAACAACGGGGCTTCCCGCAAAATACTGCATCAGGTCTATCGTGTGGATCGCCTGGTTGATCATGCAGCCGCCGCCGGCCTGGGCCATGATCCCGCGCCAGGGGCCGGCTTCGTAGTAGTCCCTGGAACGGTACCATGCCACAGAACCCCGAATGCCGGTAAGCGCGCCGTACTCACCGCTCCGCAGCAGCCGGCAGAGGGTTTCCGTGCTGGGGTTAAGACGGTTCTGCAGACACAGGCATATCTTGACTCCGTACTGCTCCTCAAGCTTCAGGTATTCGGCGGCCTCTTCCCCGTTCATGGCCAGGGGTTTTTCGGCAAAGATATTACAGCCCGCTTCCGCGGCCTTTTTCGCCACCGGGTAGTGGAGAAAATGGGGCAGGCAGATATGCACTACATCGGGCCGTTCCCGCTCAAGCATCTGTTCGTAATCGGTATAGAAAACGGTTCCGGCCGGAACCGCCGGCTTTTTCGACAGATCCGTATCACAGACCGCGGCCAGCCGGGCATTTTGCAGCGATTCTATCGCGGCACTATGGACCCTGCCGATGACCCCCAAACCGATAAGCGCTGCCCGTAGCATACCGTACCTCCAACCAAACACCGTACTTCACCGCCGTGTAGGCCCTTTAATTCCCGCTCCGGCGCAGTCCCGTTATCTCAACGTCTTATATGCTGAAGCAATTCCAAATTATAGTGAAAAAGGTCGGAAGGCAAGCGGCCTCCGCCTGCCGTTTCATGCGTGAAACTGAGAATTCCTGGACCTACGCAGGGTCGCTTGCCTTGTGTCCGGCCTTTTTTTATCTTGTATTCAGGGGCTTTTCTGAAATTCTAAATCTAAGCTTGCTTTCCCAAAAACTGAAGGGTTGGGAAAGCCTTATTCGGTTGTTTTGGGAAAGCCTCTGGTTTCAAAATTGTCTTAGCTTAAGGTCAAAAACATGGATTACGAAAAACTTACGATTAAAGCACAGGAAGCCCTGAACGAGGCTTCCGCCATTGCCCAGCGGGGGGATCACTCCCAGGTGGAGGTAGAACACCTGCTTCTGGCCCTGCTGCGCCAGGAGGGGGGGATTGCGGCCCCCATTATCAGGCAGATTGGCGCGGACCCGGGGCAGATTGAGGCTGCCGCCGAAGCTCTGGCGGCCCAGGTTCCCAAGGTCTACGGTGAGGCGGCGCAGCTTTTCTTTTCTTCCGCTGCCGCGAAGGTTCTGGCGAAGGCCCAGGACGAGGCGGGGGCCCTGAAGGACGAATTTGTCTCTACCGAGCATATCCTTATCACCATTGCCGAAGGGGAGGGCCGGGCCGCTGAGATTCTGAAGAAGGCGGGGGTAACGAAGAAGGCGATTCTGGGGGCCCTGAAGCAGGTCCGGGGCAATACCCGGATCACCGATCAGAACCCGGAAGATAAGTACCAGGTTCTGGACAAGTACTGCCGGGACCTGACCGCCCTGGCCCGGCAGGAGAAACTTGACCCCGTTATTGGCCGGGACGAGGAGATCCGCCGGGTGATGCAGGTCCTTTCCCGGCGTACCAAGAACAACCCCGTGCTTATCGGGGAGCCGGGGGTGGGGAAGACCGCCATTGCCGAGGGTCTGGCCCGGCGGATCATCGCGGGGGACGTGCCGGAGGGCTTAAAGGGCAAGAAGCTCCTGGCCCTGGACCTGGGGGCCCTGGTGGCGGGGGCGAAATTCCGCGGGGAGTTCGAGGAGCGGCTTAAAGCGGTGATCCACGAGGTCCAGGCTTCCGGCGGGAAGATCATCCTCTTTATTGACGAGCTCCACACCCTGGTGGGGGCCGGGGCCGCAGAGGGGGCGACCGACGCCAGCAACCTGTTAAAGCCCGCCCTGGCACGGGGGGAGCTGCGCTGCATCGGCGCCACCACCCTGGACGAGTACCGCAAGCATATTGAAAAAGACGCGGCCCTGGAGCGGCGCTTCCAGCAGGTCTACACCGCGGAGCCCTCCGTAGAGGATACCGTCGCGATACTGCGGGGCCTTAAGGAACGCTACGAGGTTCACCACGGGGTGCGGATCAGGGACGAGGCCCTGGTGGCCGCCGCCGGCCTGTCGGACCGTTATATCACGAGCCGCTTTTTGCCGGACAAGGCTATCGATCTGGTGGACGAGGCCGCCAGCCGTCTTAAAATGGAACTGGATTCCCGGCCCACGGAACTGGACAAGCTGGAACGAAAGCTGCTGCAGCTTTCGATAGAGCGGCAGGCCCTGTCCCGGGAGGAGGACCCCTCGTCCAAAGAACGGCTGGGGAAGCTGGAAAAGGAAATCGCCGATCTTGGCGCTGAACGGGACGCCATGAAGGCCCGCTGGGAATCCGAAAAGGCCGAAATACAGAAAATCCGGGACCTGAAACAGCGGATCGAGGAACTTAAAATAGAGGAGGCCCGCTACGAGCGGGAGGGCGATCTATCCAGGGCCGCGGAGCTTAGGCATGGCCGTATCCCGGAGTCCCAAAAGCAGCTTGCCGTCCTGACGGACCAGATGGAACAGGAGCGGGCCGCGGGGAAGGGGGCCGGAGGAGCCGGGGCGCCCCTGCTGCGGGAGGAGGTAAGCGAAGAGGACATTGCCGCGGTGGTGTCCACCTGGACGGGGATCCCCGTGTCAAAGATGCTTTCCGGGGAACTGCAGAAGTACCTCGATTTAGAGCGGGTCCTGGAACAGCGGGTGGTGGGCCAGCAGGCCGCGGTGGAAGCCGTGGCGGACGCTATCCGCCGGAACAAGGCGGGGCTTTCGGACGCGGCCCGGCCCCTGGGGTCCTTTCTTTTCCTGGGTCCCACCGGCGTGGGTAAAACGGAGCTGGCCAAGACCCTGGCGGATTTTCTCTTTAACGACGAGAAGGCCCTTACCCGTATCGACATGAGCGAATACGGGGAAAAACATTCGGTCAGCCGCCTTATCGGGGCGCCGCCGGGTTATGTGGGCTACGAGCAGGGGGGTCAGCTTACGGAGGCGGTGCGCCGGCGGCCCTACAGCGTCATCCTCTTTGACGAGATCGAAAAGGCCCACCCGGAGGTATTCAATGTGTTCCTCCAGATCCTCGACGACGGCCGCCTTACCGACGGCCAGGGCCGGGTGGTGGACTTTAAGAACGTCATCATTATCATGACCAGCAACCTTGGTTCGGACCTGATTCTGGAAGCCAAAAAAGAGGAGGATATCCGGGACGCCCTGATGGAACTTCTTAAGCAGAGCTTCCGTCCGGAGTTTCTGAACCGCATCGACGAAACGGTGATCTTCAAGCGCCTGGGCAGGGAGGAGATACGCAAGATCGTTGATATTCAGATCAGCCGCCTGGTCCGCCGTCTTCTGGAGCGGAGAATCGCCCTAAGCCTGAGTCCTGCCGCACGGGAACTGTTGGCCGAGCGGGGCTATGACCCCCTCTTTGGAGCCCGGCCCCTCAAGCGGACCATCCAGGGGGAGCTGGAAAACCCCCTGGCCAAGGCCATTATTGCCGGGAAGATCGTCGAAGGCGACCGCGTTACTGCGGACCGGGGCCCCGGCGGGGCCCTGATCGTTACGAAAACCGGCCCCGCCGCGGGTTAAGCGGGGGGCAGCCTGTCCAGGTTTGCCCCCGGCACTTCTACTACTGCGGCGCCTATGGCGTTGGCCCTTTCACAGGCCGCCCGCAGGTTCATCCCCTGTTTTAAGCAGGCGATGATCGTTCCGCAATGGGCATCCCCGGCGCCTACCGTGTCGAGTACCCGTGCGGGAAGGCCGGGGACAAAGGCCCCGCCCTGCGCATCCCGGTAGTAACAGCCCCGTGCCCCCACCGTGATCACCAGGCGGTTTTCCGTTTGCCGAAAAAGAGAATCCGCAGCCCCCTCAACAGTATTGCTGCCGGAAAATTCAAGGGCCTCGGTTTCGTTCAGGTGGAGGATGGGACCTTCCCCCAGGCTGTTCCGGCGGGCCAAAAGACGGGCCATGCGATCTTTCCCGATGTGGTTTATCCGGGGGCCGGGGGCAAAGTAGAGATCCAGGCGGGGCCGCTCGTACACAAAGCTGACGATCTCGTCCCCCGCGGGGTCTTCCACCTCGATACCGCAGATAAAAACACTGTCAGTCCGGGAATAGTCAAATCCGTCCATCCAGGTCCGGGAAAAGAGGTACTCCGCGCCGTGGAGGGACAAAAAACTCCGTTCCCCGTCCTCCTCAACAAGACAGTAACAACAGCCGTTCTCCGCTTCCAGCTTTACCAAAGGGCTGATACCCTGCGCGGTAAGCTGTTCTTCCACCATGCGGCCATAGACGCCGCCCCCCACCGGGGAACAGAGCAGCGCAGGGCTTCCGAACAGACGCAGGATCCTGTATACATTGTAAGCACAGCCCCCCACGCGGCAGGATGACGCGGTGATATTAATATCCTCCCCCCGGCGGGGAAGCCGGGGTACGCTGAGCAGTACATCTATGACGGTAGATCCGATAACCAGGGTTTGCTTCATGTATCGTCCCCTCCCGGAGACTCCGGCAGCCGGGGCCTGACAAAACACGACTATCCGCAAAAATTAGTGTAGGGAGCCTTGCGACACATTACAAGCCCCGCCCGGTAACCCTTGCCAGAGTCTGCCTGATATAGGCGAACACTTGACCGTAATGCCTCAAAATAAAATCTAACTTGACCGTTGACTTGACAATGGCCGCGGAAGGGTGTAGCATGTCCATAATTCAGAGGGGGGCTTTGGGCCCCAAGCGTCCGTGAAGGAGGATATAGGCCGTGTACGCTGCCCGCTGCTGTTTGCAAAATGCCGCATTGCTCCCCAATCCTCAACGGTTCATTATTACTGCTCATTGTTCACTGTCAATTATTCTCTGTTCATTATTTAGTGGGGGGGGGGG
>JAITJW010000032.1 GCA_031278715.1 Treponema sp.
ATATCCCAATTGCTCTCCAGTACCAAATCCGTGAACTGGCCCATTAGAAAACTGGCACCAAGGCCGCTTACAGTGCTAACTAATAAAATAAGGCAAGACAAAAGTAACGCAACTCGGAAGTTTCTCAGTTCTCGCAAACCCAGCAGCCTTCTTGTTAAGAGACCAAAATTCTCACTCATGGTTTTTACCTTCCGGAGTTTATCGTGTGGTATGCTGTCGTCGGACCTCCGGTCCGCGTACTTGCTGATGTCCAGGTCGATGATATATCCACGAACTTAGCGCTTCTTTCATTCAAATATCTCCCGGTACCAGTCTCCGTAGGTTTCTTTAAGGAAGTCCCGGTAGAAGGCAAGTTCAAAGGGCGGGTTCCCCGCCAGGTAGTGGTTCTTCCCCGAATACGTGCCGCTTGGCAAAGCGACGCTTGGCAAAGCGACGCTTGGGAAAGCGCCGTTTGGCAAAGCGACGCCTGGGAAAGCAAGGCTTTCCCATTCGATAAGGTAGATCTTCTTTTCACCCTGGCTGTAGGGAAGGGCGGCCAGCTCAAAGGTCTCCTGGTCGCTGCAGGTCCCCGTGCCGGAAAGGACCGTCTCCCCGGACGCGAAATCCCTGACCCGGTAGCTGAATTCCAGGGGGCCTGTCCCGCAGAGGTTGGAGGCGCAGAGTCTGAGTTTCCAGTCCCTGGGTTCGGCAAAGGTGAGGATGAGGGGGCGCTGGCTTTGGCGCAGGTAGTAGTAGGCCAGCTTCTTGTAAAAGTTGTAGTCCACCACCGCATCGCTAAACTGGGGCCAGCCGTCGATAAGGTTCCACCAGATGATACCCGAACGGTAGCTCTGGACGCGGAAGAGTTCCACGAAAAATTTCTTCGCCTCTGCCTGGGAGATCTGGCTTGCCAGTACAAAATCTTCCGGGTCGTCAGGAATGACGCCGAACAGTTCCCGTATCTGCTTGGCCATAAGCTCGATACGGTACACGTAGGGACCATCCCTGCCGGTCTCCGGGGACGCCGCGTGGACAAGCCATTCGTCGTTATCCTGCCAGGGCCAGAGTTTATCCGGGGATATGAAACGCCTCATGGACTTGACCGAAACCGAGCCGTGGTAGCCCATCTCGCTGGCAAAGTGGCTTAGGGAGCCTTTGTAGAATTCGCTCTTGAAGTAATCCCGGGGGCCCCAGAGGTGGTTTTCCGAAAGGTATTCCCCAGGGAGCTTCGCCGCTTCTTCGTCGATGTGGGGTGAGGAGGGCAGGAAGGGCCTGGTGGGGTCTTCGTTGTACACTGCGTCGGGGTACACCTCCCTGGTAAGACGGTTGAGGTTGGGGTTCCTGCCGTAGCCGTCGCCGGCGATGGACTGATCGCATTCATTGTCCCCGGACCACAGGACGATGGAGGGGTGCTGTCTGAGCAGGCGGATAACCTGGACCGCTTCCCGGTACATGACCCCTTTGAAGTCGTTGTCCGTGGGATGTACCGCACAGGCCATAGCGAAGTCCTGCCATACCATGATCCCCATTTCATCGCAGTACTGGTAGAAGAGGGGGTCTTCGTAGATGTTACCGCCCCAGCAGCGTACTGCGTTGCAGCCGATGTCGTTAAGAAGCTCCATAATAGCGGGGATACGTTCTTTGTCACGGGAGTGGTAAGCGTCTACCGGTACCCAGTTGGTTCCCATGACAAAAACTTTCCTGCCGTTAACGACGAAGTGAAAAGCGCCGTTGTGGGAGATGTCGGTAGTTCCGGTACGGATTAGTTTTACTGTACGCAGGCCGGTTTTACATTGATAGCTTTCCAGAACCTGACCGTTTTTTTCGAGTGTTACTTCGATGTCGTAAAGCTTCGGTTTGCCATAACCTCTTGGCCACCAGAGTTCCGCGTCTTTAATGTCCAGCCTGAGTTTTCCTGTGGGAAACCAGAGCCTTGTGGAGCGGGAGAATTCGGAGGGGCCGCATTTCCCCTTTACGGTAATCGAATAATCCGAAACAGGATTATCGCCGATAGCGGTTTCATAAAAAAGTTCCACCTGCGCGGTTTTGCGCACCGGGTCCACGGCGGCTGTCATAAGGTAGCACTGCTTAAAACTTTCCGCAGGCCGCCGGTAGATACCTGCGGAACGGTAGATCCCGGCGGACACGAGGCGTGGCGTAATATCCCAGCCGAACATGGAGGGCGCTTTACGAAGGCGCAGACACTCGTAGTTGTAGGCGAGGTGGCCATTCCCCGCGGACACGGCGTTTTTGCGGGCCTCGATACAGGCCGGAAGGATGTGGACGACGATCTCGTTCTCCCCCTCTCTGATGGCCGAGCCGTCTATGCGGTGGGTTACGTACATATTGTCCGTATGGGCCAGGAACGCGCCGTTCAGGTAGATGTCGGCGATAGTGTCGATGCCTTCAAAGACGAATTCGGGGCTGGTTCCCGCCCGGGGGCTGTAGCTAAAGCGGCGGGCGTAGAGGACGTGGCAGTCTTCGTATTTGAACATGTCCAGCATGTTTGCGCCGAAGAAGGGATCGGGGATCTTCCCCGCCTTCTCCAGGTCGATTTCAAAATTACCCGGTACGGTACCGTCAATGGAAGACGCCGCCGTAACCGCGGCGTATGTTGTGGGGAGTTCCATAGTTACAAAGTCCGCCTGATGGATCACTGCCAGTTTCCAGGTTCCGTCCAGGGATTGATGAATAATGTTGTCCATAACTACCTATCTTCTTTATCGTGTCATAACACGATGCACCTCTCCTGCCCTTCCCTCCCGCCGGGCAGGGGGAGAAACTCTCCCGGTACCGGAGCGCCTGCCGCTTCCCCTCCTCTAGCAACCGTTCAAGTCCGGCCGGCAGGGGCCGGTGGTGTTAAAGAATCGAATTGGCCGCGTATTCAGGGTACACCCCTTCTTCCCACCAGATCGAATTCATAAGCTCGTAACGGCTCAGGGCCAGACCGGTGTATACGCAGTTGGAAGTGGAAAAAATATAACCGTAAGCGGGCATACCGTCGTGCAGCGCGCGGCGTACATCGGCTGCTACTTCTTCATCCGTGCCGGTTTGGAGCAGGCCGCAGTTCACATTGCCGATAAGGGCCACTTCTCCGCCGTACTTCTCTTTCATCACTTTAAGATCAACGCCGCCCTGGGGGTCCAGGGAGTGAAGCGCATCGGGGCGGCATTGGACAAGCTGGTCTGCAATGGGCATGATATTGCCGTCCGTGTGTTTTATCACGGTGTAGCCCAGGGCCCGGTACCCTTCGATGGTCTTTGAAAGCACCGGGGCAATTACATCGCCAAAAATATCGGGGGTAAAAAAGGGATTCACATTAAAACAGTAATCCGAACACAGGGCAAAACCGTCCAAAAGGGCGCCGCCGTCAAGACATTTCAGCCGCTCGGCAAAGTCCAGGGCCCGGTGCATGGTTCCTTCCTGTTCGGCCACAATACCCTGGGGATCCTCGTACAGCCGTGCCGAAAAATCCATCATATGATCCCCGTCGGGGATGCCGCAGGTCGTGTCGCCGTGCATGCAGATGTAGTACTCCATACCGGTGGTTTCCCTGATAATCCGGAGAAGCCGCACAACATTGTCAAAATCGCCGGGGTTAGGATGCACAAAAATAGCGCTGTGGTGGTAACGTCTGGCTATTTCCGTATAGCAATAGGCCATGTCCTGGAGGTGGGCTTCTTTCTCCCTGGCGCTCGACTGGTTCCACTGGGAATAGTTCCGGTGGGACGGGTGAACTTTCCCAAGAACCTCCATCGTCAAATAAAACACCAGTTCAAAATGGGGCACATGGCCTTCGATCTTCTCCCGTCTCAGGGCTTTCAAAAAGCGTTCACGTCCAGTCATGTTCAAACTATACATGATGGTCCTGCCTTTGTCCATAACACCCTGGGGCTGTTACCCGGGGTATTACTTTTCCGGGCCAAGAGGTTATACTTACCGGAATATGAAACTGATCCTGCGTATTTTACAGATGGCCCGCGCACACTGGGGAACCCTTGCGCTTGCGGCAACCGGCATTGTGGGCGCCGCCCTGTTGAATCTTGTAACACCCGAAATTGTGCGCCGCCTTACCGGGGCCTTGGTTGCATCGTCTTCCGGAACGTCGCCCTCCGGGAACGGCTCCCTCAGTGAACACATGATCCTCATGTATGTGATCATCCTGTCCGCCGCCTACCTGGTCCGGGCAGTTTGCCGTTTCCTCAGCATTGCGGTAAGCCATATTGCCGCCTGGAGCTTTGTTCCCGAATTGACCCTGACGGTTTACAACAAGGTGCAGAGTCTTTCGCTGAAATTCTTTCACAACCGGCAGACCGGTGAACTGTTAAGCCGGATAGTCAACGACACCCGCCAGTTCGAGATCCTCGTGGCCCACGCGCTGCCGGACCTTGTTTCCAACGCCCTGGTAGTACTGAGCGTTGCTATCATGCTTTTCGTTATCAACCCGCCCCTTGCCCTGCTTACCCTTATCCCCGTCCCGTTTGTAATAATGGTGAGTACCCTTTTTTCAAAAAAAGTACAGCCGTTGTTTATGGTAAACCAGAAGGTTCTGGGCGACCTGAACGGCGTTTTGCAGGACAATCTTCAGGGAATGAAGGAGATCCAGACCTTCGTGCAGGAAGAAAACGAGCGGATCAAAATGAGCGAACATACCAGGATATATTCACGGGTTAACATACGCGCCAATATCGCATCGGGTCTTTACCATCCGGGAATAGAGTTGCTCACCTCCCTGGGAACCGTTATCGTAGTGGGCCTTGGCGGTTACATGGCAAGCCGGGGTAACCTGCCCCTGGCGGATGTAGTGGGCTTCGTCATGTACCTCAGCCTTTTTTATCAGCCCCTGGCCACCCTGGCGCGCCTTGCCGAGGATGTCCAGAACACCTACGCCGGCGCGGTGCGGGTTTTTGACCTTCTGGACGCTGAATCCGACGTAAAGGAGACCCCCGGGGCCCAGAAGTTGAAATCCTGTACAGGGGAAGTACGTTTTGAAAACGTAAAATTCCGGTACAGTGCCGGAGACGACCTTGTTCTGGACGGCGTAAGTTTTACCGCACCGGCCGGCCGTATGCTGGCCATTGTGGGGCCCACGGGTGTCGGAAAAACAACGGTGCTTTCCCTTCTGGAACGGTTTTACGAACCCCAGGAAGGGGCCATTTACGTTGATGGCCGGGACATACGCAGCCTTACCCTGAACTCCCTGCGCAGCAATATCTCTATGGTGCTTCAGGATACCTTTCTTTTTAACGGCAGCATTGCCATGAATATCGCCTATGGGTCTCCCAAAGCCGGGCCGGAACAGATCAGGCAGGCGGCCCTGGCCGCGTGCGCCGATTCGTTTATCAGGGCCATGCCCCAGGGTTACGACACCATAGTCGGTGAACGGGGTGTGCGGCTTTCCGGCGGACAAAAACAGCGTATCGCCATCGCCAGGGCCATTCTGCGGGACACACCGATCCTGATTCTGGATGAAGCCACCAGCGCCGTTGACACCGGTACCGAAGGTGAAATCCAGGAGGCCGTGAACAGACTCTCCGGCAGTCGTACAATTATTGTGATCGCCCACAGACTTTCTACTATCAGGCGGGCGGACACCATCCTGGTTCTGGAAAACGGTAAAGTCGCCGAACAGGGTACTCACGAAGAACTTATGAACCGCGGCGGCTTGTACGCCCGCCTTTCAGCCATGCAGAAACAGACACGGGGCAATCCTGCGGCGTAGGAGTTTGGTCAGTGCAACAGGCTGCTGGTAGTTAAAATCTCTTCGATCCTGTAACATACTGGCGGTATGAAAGATCGCCTGTTCCACTACATCGATTCCAGTGTTCCCCTTCTTTTGGAGCTGGAAACCGAATTAACCAAACGGCCCGCCGTTTCTCCTGATTCCGGGGGGCATGGTGAATTGGATAAATGTCTTTTTTTGGAATCCTGGCTTCGCTCCCACGGCATTGAAAAACTGGAACGCTACGATGCCCCGGACAGCCGGGCCGCCGGCGGCATCCGGCCCAACCTGATCGCCACCCTACCGGGTGGCGACGCTACCCTGCCGGCTGCGGAGGACGGGGGGCGGCTGTGGATCATGAGTCACCTCGACGTGGTGCCCCCCGGAGAGGCTTCGCTGTGGGAGCAGGATCCCTGGCAGCTTGTCGAGCGGCAAAGCGGAACAAGCCCGGAGGGCAGGGTCCTGGGCCGCCGCATCATTGGCCGGGGGGTGGAGGACAACCAGCAAGGGCTTTGTTCATCGGTCCTGGCGGTTCTGGCCCTGAAAAGCGCAGGGGTCCGGCCACGGCGCACGGTAAAACTGCTCTTTGCAGCGGACGAAGAAAACGGCAGCGCCTACGGCATAGCCTGGCTGGTCAAAAACCACCTGGAACTGTTCCGTAAGAACGACAGTGTCCTTATCCCCGACGGGGGCGACAGTACGGGGGCTTCCATCGAGATTGCGGAAAAGAACCTGGTCTGGATCCGCTTTACCACCAAAGGGAAACAGGCCCACGGCTCCCGGCCCGACCAGGGGGCCAATGCCTTCCTTGCGGCCTCGGATCTGGCGGTGGCCCTGTACCGCGGGCTTTCACAGAAATTCTCCGCCCGTGATCCCCTGTTCGACCCCGATTACTCCACGTTCCAGCCCACGAAAAAAGAGGCCAATGTCCCCAACATCAACACCATCCCCGGAGAAGACGTGTTCTGCATGGATATGCGTATCCTGCCCTGTTACCCCGTCAAACAGGTACTGGCGGAAGTGGATCGTATCAAGGCAGGTATTGAAGCCGCCTACGGGGTAAGCGTTTCCTATAGCATCCCCCAGTGTATCGAATCCCTCTCCACTTCCGCGGAAGCCCCCCTGGTACAGAGCCTTTCCCGCTGTATCGGGGAAGTCTACGGGGTCAAAACCAGGCCCGTCGGCATCGGCGGGGGAACCGTGGGGGCCTACCTGCGGAACGAGGGTATTGATTCCGCGGTCTGGTGCCGCATCGACGAAACCGCCCACCAGCCCAACGAATACGCCCTTATCGACAACATTCTGGGAGACGCCAAAGTCATGGCCCTTCTGATGTGTTCCGCTTGAATCCGCGCGGATGACGCCGGTTATGGTACGGCCGGAATAACGACCGCTATGAGCCGAACAGGCGCCCTCATCAGATCCATCGACAAACTGCCGGCGGAACTGCGGGATTCGGCAAGCGCCGCTGAGCGGGCCTTTGCAGGGGGGCTTGATGCCGCGGGGCGGCTCCCCTTCGCGGTAACGCCCCACTTTGCATCCCTGGCCCGGCCGGAGGCGGATGACCCCATCAGGCGCCAGTTCTTCCCGGACCCCAGGGAGGCCCTCTCCGAAACCGGCCCCTTTGCCCTGCCGGACCCCCTGGGGGAGGGCCGCTACCGGGTCTCTCCCCGGCTGGTCCACCAGTACCCCGACCGGGTCCTGCTTTTGGCGGGAGGGGCCTGCGCGGGGTACTGCCGCTATTGCTTCCGCCGGGTCAGGATGAGCGGCGGCACCTCGTTTATCACGGAGGGGGAACTGGAACCCGTCCTCTCCTACCTGGCGGCCCGTCCGGAAATCCGGGAACTCCTGGTCTCCGGCGAGGATCCCCTTACGGCCCCGGACAGGACCCTGGAGGGCCTCTTTGCAAAACTCCGCCGGGCGGCGGGGACCCTGGCGCTCCGGGTCTGTACCCGTGTCCCCATTACCGAGCCGCCGCGGCTTGGCCCTGCTACCGCGGCAATGATGTCGGCCTGGAAACCCCTGCGCGTCTCGGTCCACATCAACCACCCGCGGGAACTGGACGCGGAGGCCCGGCGGGCCCTGGGCTTCCTGAGCGCCGCAGGTATTCCCGTGCTGGTCCAGACCGTACTCCTTAAGGGGATCAACGACTCGGCGGAAACCCTGGCCGCGCTGTTTCGGGACTGCCTGGACCTGGGCCTTAAGCCCTACTACCTCTTCCAGCTTGACCTGGCCCCCGGCACAGCCCATTTCCGGGTCCCCCTGGGACGGGGCCTGGCCCTGTACCGGGAACTGGAGGAACGCTGGACAACAGCGGGGGGTAAAACGGCAGAACTCCCCCCCTATGCCGTGGACCTTCCCGGCGGCGGCGGCAAGATCCGCCTTTCGGAACAGAGCATCGCCGGAACCGAAAACCGTCCCGGCGGCCCGGTCTGCCTGCTTAAAGGCCCGGACGGTTCCCTGTGGCCCTACCCGGCGGAAAGCGCCTGACCGTAAAACCTGACAGTAAGCCGAGCTTGGTACAAAACCCGGCTGGTTTTGTACCAAGCTCTTGGAAAAACCGGTCAAAGTCCGGTTTTTCCACTAAATTCAAGGAGGCTGTTCCAAACGCTGAAGTTTTGGAACTGGCTCAGCTCCCTAAAAAACAGGGGCCGTCCGCCTACAGGCGGACGGCCCCACAGGGTTCCGCGCCCCCGCGCCGGCAGCCTGCGGGCGGCGGGAATGGTGTTTTAGGGCTTGGTTACGGTGTTAGACCACTTAATGTCGGAGTAACCTACGTTATATTCAATCGAGGAAGTTCTAACCCCAAGCGTGTACTCCCCGGCCGGCATCCCTGAAGTATTCAAAAGGTAGGACCACTTGTCGGCATCGGTATTTGCCGAAGGAGTACCGTCGGCTTCCGCGTAGACGGACTGATTTTGGCCGTAACCAATCTGGTTCACCGATTTGCTGCTACCCTGCTTGAGATATACGACATATCCACTGGCATTCTCCACGGCGTCCCAGGATACGATGACATTGGTCGTATCCGTTGTCAGGGTGGCCTTAACCTCGCTGACGGCGTTTGCCTTGTCAGAGACTATCTTCACATCCAGGATCTTGTTCTCGCAGCCGCTGAGGACCAGGCCGCAAGCCAGGGCCGCAAGCAGCCCCGCCACGCACAGTTTGTTTTTCATCATACAACTCCTGTCAAATAAAATATGTGCCGCGGCCGGGCGCCGGGATCCTGGTGTGTGCTGCCGGTACACAGCAGGACCCCCGGCGTTTCCGGTCCGCCATTGGCCACGGGTTGGGGGTTGGGGGGAAACGAGAAAAAAGAGGAAAAAAAATGGCCGTTTTGGGAACCTGACGGGTTCCCAAAACGGCCACAAACCGTTGGAAAAGAGACTACATTAGTGTAGTGTAGTGTAGTGTAGTGTAGTGTAGTGTAGTGTAGTGTAGGACTTCACGCTGCTATCCACCTTTTGGCCGCCCGGGGCGGAACCTTTGGTCTAAGCCCCCGCCGGCTTCTGAAACAGACGACCATCCGCCCATTTCGTCTACATCACGCCTGCTATATTACCACCGATCCTTATGAATGGCAACACAAAACCGCGTAATTCCGCAAAAAAATTTACCCCACGGCCTTCCGGCTACAAGATCCCGCGGTGTACACCGGCCCTGCCAGATGAACGATTGACTTTAGTTGGTAAAATCCGCATTGTACCCTTTAGAATCATAAAAGAGGGTCTGGAGGTAAAAGAAACAGATTGAAAGGGAGCGACGTTGTCATCAAAGGGGTTTCAAAATCCTTTGGCGATTTTAGGGCTTTGAATAATATCAACCTGGCCATCCAGGGCGGCGAATTTTTTTCCCTCCTGGGGCCTTCGGGCTGTGGTAAAACCACCCTGTTACGGATCATCGCGGGATTTGAAAGCCCCGATGCAGGGGCGGCGCTTATTGACAACATCGACGTGCTTCCCCTTCCTCCTAACCGGCGGCAGGTCAACACGGTGTTTCAAAACTACGCCCTGTTTCCCCATCTCTCGGTTTTTGAGAATGTGGCCTTTTCCCTGCGTATCAAACACATCCCCAGGAACGAGGTGCCCCCCAGGGTAAACAGCTACCTTAAGCTGGTCCAGTTAGAGGGGCACGCCCACAAAAAACCGAACCAGCTTTCCGGCGGCCAAAAACAGCGGGTTGCCATTGCCAGGGCCCTGATCAACGAGCCCAGGGTACTCCTCCTGGACGAACCCCTGTCAGCGCTGGACGCCAAGCTGCGCCAGCACATGCTTATCGAACTGGATCAGATCCACGACAAGATCGGCATCACCTTCATCTACGTTACCCATGACCAGCAGGAGGCCCTTTCGGTCTCCGACCGTATCGCCGTGATGAACCAGGGCGACGTGCTTCAGGTCGGTACTCCCCACGAGATCTACGAAAGCCCCGCCACGGACTTTGTGGCCCGTTTTATCGGCGAAACGAATCTGTTCGGCGCCACGGTGTCCGGGGTTGAAAAACTCACCCAGCCCTCCTCCGCAGCCGGAACGGGAAGCAATACGGAGTACATGGCCGACCTGGAAGTCCCCGGCCTGGGTCGGATCAAGGTAACAACCGTGGACCAGGTAGTCCCCGGCCAAAAGGTAAGTTTTACGGTACGGCCGGAAAAGATCGTCATTTCCAAGGAGCGGCCCAGTACCAAACGGGAAGACATCAACCTGTTCCAGGGGATCGTGGATGAACCCATCTATTCGGGATTCCAGACCAAATTCTACGTAAAAGTCCGCAACGACGTGATGATCCGGGTGGTCAAACAGCACGCCAAATATTACGACGAGGGGCCCGACATTATCTGGAAAGACGACGTTTTTATTTCATGGAGCGCCAACGACGGCTACATTGTCGAGGTGGAAAAATCGTGAGCGCCGGTTCCGTCAGGCGTAACTACGGCCCGCTGTACACTTCGCCTATGGCCGTATGGTTCACTGCCTTCTTTCTGGCCCCCATCATTATCATCGTAGTTTACAGCTTTCTCAAAAGGGGGCTTTACGGCGGGGTGGAGCCGCAGTTTTCGCTGGATGCCTATAAAAACCTGGGGAACCCCAGCTTTCTTGTCATCACCGCCCGGACTATCCTTACCTCCGTAACCGCCACGGTTATCACGATTCTCATCGCCATGCCCTGCGGTTACTACATGGCCCGCAGCCGCGGCCAGACATTCCTGCTGCTCCTTATCATCGTCCCCTTCTGGACCAACTTCCTTATCCGGGTATTCGCGTGGATGAACATCCTGGGGAACAACGGATTCCTGAACGAGTTCCTGATGCGCATCGGCCTTATCGACGACTACATCCACTTTCTCTACAACCAGCGGGTCGTGGTACTGGTGTTGGTGTATATGTACCTTCCCTACGCTATCCTGCCCCTGTTTTCCACTATCGACAAATTCGACTTTTCCCTGCTTGAAGCGGCACGGGACCTGGGGGCCAACAAAGCCGTTTCCATCCTCCGGGTACTCCTTCCCAACATCAAAAGCGGCATTTACACCGCGGTTCTTTTCACGTTTATCCCGATCTTCGGGGCCTACGCGGTGCCGTTGCTCGTGGGGGGGAAGGACTCCTATATGCTGGGGAACGTTATCGCCGACCGGCTTACCAAGTACCGGGACTGGCCTTTGGCCTCCGCCATCTCGATGGTGCTGACGGTCATTACCACCGTAGGAGTCATGCTGATGATGAACGTACAGCGCCGGGAGGTAAAGGCCCGGACCGACGAACCTGGGGGGGCAAAATGAACATAAAAAACGTTGTCCGCTCGGTTATCACGTCACTGCGGCTGGGAAGCAGCGTATCGGAAGCGTCACGTCATGCCAAACGGGCCTTCCGGCGGCCATTTTCCTTTTCCCAGACCATTTTTATCGCGGCCATTGTGTTCCTGTTCCTGCCCCTCTTCGTGCTGATCCTCTACTCTTTTAACGCCTCCAAAGGCATGGGCTGGACCGGTTTTTCGTTTATCTGGTACGAACAGCTCTTCTTCAATTCACGGGACCTGTGGCGGGCCTTTTGGAACAGCATCCTTATCGCCGTTACCTCCGCGGGGACAGCCACGGTGCTGGGAACTTTCGGCGCTGTCGGGGTAGCCTGGTACCGTTTCAAAACACGAAACTACGTGCAGATCATCTCCTTCCTGCCGATGATCCTGCCGGAGATCATCATCGGGGTTTCCCTTTCCATCTTTTTCGCGGGGGTCGGTATCAAGCTGGGGCTCCTGACGATCTACATCGCCCATACCACGTTTAACCTGCCCTTTGTGTTCCTCATGGTTACGGCCCGGCTGGACGAATTCGACTTTTCCATCATCGAAGCCGCACGGGACCTGGGGGCCAACGAAGTCCAGACCCTGCGCAAAATAACGGTTCCCATCTGTATGCCCGGTATTGTCTCCGGTTTTCTTACCGCCATCACCATTTCCCTGGAGGACTTTGTTATCACCTACTTTGTGGCGGGGCCCGGCTCCTCTACCCTGCCCCTCTACATCTACTCGGCAATCCGTTTCGGCATATCGCCGGTCATCAACGCCCTTTCGGTGGTGATGATCCTGGGTACGGTGCTATTAACCTACAGTCTCAGGAATTTTCTCAAGTACATCGCGGCAAAGTGATGTTACCCTGCAGGAGGGCTTTCCCAAAACCATGATGTACGGGGAAGTCCCTTTGACGTTCATAAAAACCCGCGGGTTTTTATATAGGCGCTTGCATGTACATACAAGCGCCCAACCATCAAGGAGGTCAATTATGAAAAAGACCAAAAACAAGGCGGCAGTTTGGGCCGCCGCACTGGTGTTGCTGCTTCCCGTCCTGGGCTGTTCCGGGAGCAAATCGGACCAGAACAAGCTGTACATCTACAACTGGACCTACTACACCCCGGATTCAGTCATTAAGCAGTTTGAGCAGGAATACGGCGTTACGGTAATCTACGACGAATTTGCCAGTAACGAGGACATGTACGCCAAGATCAAGGCCGGCGGTTCAGGCTACGACATCGTATTCCCCTCCCAGGATTTTGTTTCCATCATGATAAGCCAAAACATGTTCGAGCAGATCGACAAATCCAAACTGTCCAACCTGGAAAACGTGGACCCCGCAGTCCTGCAAAAGGCCACCTACGATCCCACTATGGAGTATTCGGTGCCCTACTACTTCGGCGCCGCGGGAATCGCGGTAAACACCGCCAGGGTTCCCGATTTTGAACAGAGCTGGTCGATCTTCGCCCGGACCGATCTGGCAGGCCGCATGACCATGCTGGACGATATGCGGGAAGTGATGGGGGACGCGCTGAAATTCCTGGGCTACTCGGTAAACACCAAAAACCCCGCGGAGATCAACGCGGCCAGGGACCTTATCAACAACAAGTGGAAGCCCAATCTGGTTAAATTCGATGCCGAAGCCTTCGGCAAGGGCTACGCCGATGGGGAATTCTGGGTAGTTCAGGGCTATCCGGAGGTGGTCTTTGAGGAGATTGGCGACAATGAACAACTAAGGAACAACACGGTCTTCTTTATACCTCCCGAAGGCGGCCCCTCCTATATCGACAGCATGTGCATCCTCAAAGGGTCCAAACACATCGACCTGGCCTACAAATTCATCGACTTCATCCACCGTCCGGAGATTTACGCGGAATTCTGCGACTACTTTGGTTTCCCCGCCACCGTCAACATCCCCGCCCGGCAGTACAAAAAAGGCGTTTCCCACTACGAAGCCGGGGAACTTGCCCGCACGGAGCTAAAATACGACCTGGGGGAAACCCTGGAACTGTACAACGCCGCCTGGTTCGATACGATCCGCATAGGAGGAGACTAAACCTGGGTGTACTAAACCCGGTGTAAACCCGGGAGACTAAAAACCCATCGAAAGGGCGGTCTCAAGTTTGCCGCGGAAGTCCTTTTCGCCGGTTTCACCCTTGAGGTAATCGGTAATAAGAAGCCGTATAACCGGCGGAAAGGCTTTCCAGTAGCGTTCCGGCCAGGGGCCCAGTTCAGCCCTCAGCCCCTGGTCTTCCCCCTCGTCCATAGTCCCACGGGAAAAGGCCACAAACTGGTCGATCATGGAACGCAGAAGGTCCTCCGGCAAGGCAGCCTTACCTTGCAGGGCCCCCGCTGTGCCCTGCGGAACTCCTTCCCGGGCCGGGGCCGGGCCCGTCCGTTCCGGTATCCAGGTCCTGACCAGATCCTCCACCCGCTCGTCGCTCAGATCCGGCGCTTCCTGCTTGATGATCCGCACAGCCATGTCCCGTACCGACGCCCTAAGACCGTCAATGGCCCCGCCTATATCAAGCCGGGAGGAAAATTCCTGCGCCATCTTGTGGGGATCGGGCAGGTTCACCACCCCCCCGAACACGGTAAGATCCCGCCGGCGGCGCAGTACCGCCGCGGCCACCGCCTCAATGGCCCCCTCATCGCAACGGTTCAGAATATAATCCAGGGTCGCCAGCAGTTCAGGATTCGACATATCCCCTCCGATGAGTAAGGTTACGCCAAAAACACCGCCATAGCAAGATAAACCGTTTTCCATCATAGTTAACATCATGACAGGTGGAATCGGTTTACCCGCATGAAACTCAACATCCTTGGTTCCGGTACATCCGATGGAATTCCCGTACTGGGCTGCAATTGCCCCGTGTGCCGCTCCGTAGACCGGCGGGACCGGCGACTGCGCTCCTCCCTGCTTATCCGGGGAGCCGGCGGGGAACAGGTAGTCATAGACACCGGGCCCGAATTCAGACTCCAGGCACTACGGGCCGGGATCGGACGGCTGGATGCGGTATTCCTCACCCATTCCCATGCAGATCATATCCACGGCATGGACGACCTGCGCCCCCTGAGCCGGGAAACACCCCTGCCGGTGTACGGAAACCGGGAGACCATCGACGAGCTGCGGGAACGTTTTTCATACGTGTTCAGGGAAACCCAGCAGGGGGGCGGCAAACCCCGGCTTGTCCCCACAGTGGCCGACACCGGCCCCATCACCATCGGCAGCCTCCGCTTCAGCCCCGTACCGGTCATGCACGGGACCCTTTCCATCCTGGGCTGGCGCGTTGACGAAGGATCGGCCGCCGCAGTCTACCTGACCGACACCAGTGAAATCCCCGCCTCCTCCCGGTCCCTTATCGGCAGGCCCGGAGTGCTTATCATCGGGGGCCTGCGCGCACGGCCCCACCCCACCCACTTCAACTTTGAACAGGCCCTCGACGCGGCGGCACAGACCGGGGCCCCGCGGAACTTTTTAACCCACATCTGCCACGACTACTCCCACCGGGACATCGCGGCATACTGCAGGAACTACCGCAAGCAACACGGTCTGGGCAGCACAGTCATGAAACCGGCCTATGACGGCCTCGAACTGGACGTATAGCCAAAGAATACAGTACATGCCTTAATTAAGATCAGGAGGTAATTATGAAATACGGCCTTTGCGCTTCCCTGGAACACCTGGAATTGGTAGAACGGCTTGGTTTTGACTACATTGAATGTGCCGCCTCTTCAATTGCCGCTTACAGCGATGGGGAATTTGAGAAAATCCTGACACGCCTCAAGGCAGGCCCCTTGCGGGTGGAACGGGTAAATGTTTTATTTCCCCGGAACATCAACCTTATCGGCGCCGCTACGGACCAAAAGATCATTGACGACTACCTGGAAAAGGCATTCGCCCGGGTAAAGCTATTGGGGGGAACCCTTGCGGTCTTCGGCAGCGGCAAAAGCCGCTCCATCCCGCAGACCTGCACGTTCCGCGAAGGCTACGCGGAACTTATCGGCATGACAAAACGGATTGCCGGCATCGCGGCAGGCTACGGCATCACCATCGCCATAGAACCCCTTAACCGGGAAGAGACGAATTGTATCAACTCCCTTACCGAAGGGGCCATGCTCCAGGCCGCCGTGGCGCCGGATACTGTCGGGCTTCTGGCCGATCTTTACCACATGCTGCGGGAGCATGAACCGATGGATACCATAACAGCCGTAAAGGACTTAAGCCATACCCATATCGCCTTGCTTGAGGGACGGGGATACCCCCTGGCTAAAACCAGGGAAGTCGAAGACTTCCTTACCGCCCTTAAAAACGCCGGCTATGCCGGAACCATGAGTATTGAGGGAACGACCGCCGACATGGAACATGACGCGGCGCAAGCCCTGTCGGTTCTGCGTTCACTGGGGGGATAATTGGGCATCGAGGCCCGAATCGGCTCAAACCAGGCGTATAGCCGGCCCAACCCTACACTTTCTTGGCGATGATATCGCTTTTAAGGCAGCGGGTGCAGATCTTCAGCGTAAGCGAAGTCCCCCCAATCTCCGTCTTTACCTTCACCAGGTTGGGTTTCCAGGTCCGGCGGGTCCTATTCTTCGCGTGGCTAACATTATTGCCGGTAACCGTATGTTTTCCGCAAATATCGCAGGTCCGTGACATATCAATCCTTCCTTCAACAATCGGGGCCTCGGCCCCCAGGGTCCTGGCCGGGGCCTAAAACCCCACAGGGCCCCTAGTATGACCAGTATCCAGAAAAAAGTAAAGGCCCCGCAAAACCAGGATAAGCGCATAAAGGAGAGTATCACGGGCTGTGAGGAACCAGGGGGAGAGGGGTAGGGTGGGGTGTCAGAGGGAACCGCGCCATGCCCCGCATGGTATGGCCCCTCTGACAGGCCCCCAATCCCCTGGTTCCTCCCTGGTTCTTTAAGACCCGCCCATGCGTTTATCCTGCCCCCTGAGACCGATATCTTTGAAAGAAAGCACAAAATCTTGCAAAAAAGTAAAAAAACCGTTGACAGACCATCCAAACATCGGGTAAAATTGGTATGTCTTTCTTTCGGAATCGTGTAGTTTTGTACCGGACGGATTTCACAGGGAGCGGAAATGTATAGTACGGCGGTAAAGCGGCAAGTCCAGCCTAAGCAGGACAGTAATCGCCTCGTTGAACCAGGCCAGAGCAGGTATCATAGCCTGGTTTCCGCTTTGTTGTCAATAGCTCAATCTGCCCCCCCCCCCCCCCCCCCCAGCAATAATATATTTTTTTCATGTCGTTTTGACGCCGCCGAAAATCCTGTCAGGGTTATCGGCGGCGTTTTTGTTATTCATCTCATAAAGGGGGATTAGTATGGCTAATCCAAAACGTCGAAGGAATATAATAATTATATCCCTGTTAACGCTGGTTCTTTT
>JAITJW010000086.1 GCA_031278715.1 Treponema sp.
AGCTTGGGATAATTTGCGAAATGCCAATTATCCAGATAGTAGTCAATAAACCCGATTTTCATTGCATGCTCCTCATTATCAAAATATTTCTTCTCCCATTTGACGGACTATCTCTACCCAGCGGATCATGTTTTCCGGCTTTCCCGCGATGGTTTCCACATCTTTAAGGGTAACGTCGATAATACAGTGGTTTTCCTTCAGTATCTCAAAATCCCGTTTTAGGATGCCCCGCACCAGGTCTTCGTCCAGACCGTTGGCTATCATGCTGGAGGGATTGGGACGATATGAAACCACATAATCTTTGCCAATCTGTTCGGCGCATTTACGCACATCCGAGAATGGGGTTATGGCAACGCGCCGCAGGTTTTTTATTTTCCGCAAAACAGGAATTTTGG
Organism: Treponema sp.; assembly: GCA_031278715.1. GTDB lineage: Bacteria > Spirochaetota > Spirochaetia > Treponematales > Breznakiellaceae > JAISFT01. Next base: position 396 of record JAITJW010000086.1, read on the forward strand.
CGGTCATATCCTCGCAGCAGCCGTAGGCGATCATGCCGAAACGTTCCATAATGGGCATCTGGTAGTTCAGCATAAATTCTTCATATAAATCCGGGCCTACGCCGGTGAATTCCTGGGAGGCCATAAAGCCCCACAGTTCCCGGGTCTTACGGCCTGTCAGGGACGCATCGGGAACGGGGAGTTCCTCGCAGTAGGACATGGCCTGGTTTTCGTTATTGTAGCGCCGGAAGTTTCCCTCCTGTTCCGTCTTTTCAATGTCTTTCAGCACCGTATCCCTCATTAAGGCGATAAGGCGATGCAGCCATTCGGGCCGGTCGTATATATCCCACATAAACTGTTCAAGGCCGCGAAGTTTTGCCAGGTCTGTAGATATGTCCCGGTTCCACATGCAGCTAAAAAGACCCTGCCTGTCGGGAACTACATCCAGAATATTTCCTATCGCGTCCTGAGCTTTTTCGATCCGTTCCGCAGTAGCCTTCTCGTCGATTATGCTCTCCGCCGGCTGTACCTTTGCCAAATCCTCTTCGGTAACAATAGGCGGTTTGAAGGCTGCGGCCCCGTGATCTTTGGGCTTTTCCCCCATGCCGCAGGGAACGCCCCACCGGTTTACCCCCGGCAGAGAAAAAACCGCGTTAACCTTTACCCAGGGTTCAAAAATAAAATCGTCTTTCAGCTTTTGCTGATAAAGCACCACGGTTGCCAGATTCCGCTCGATTCCGTTGAGGAAGGGGTCTTCATTTTTTACCACCGAAAAATCAAAAAACTCATAATAGGGGACACTTCTCATATATATCAGCGGTTTTTCAAAATGAAAACTGTTAAGCCGCCTCCACAGACGCCGTTTCTCGTCCTGGGCGGGACTGCGGGCCAATTCAGCGTATTGTTTGGCATATTCACGGATAGACTGATTGGCGCTTTTCATACTGCCTCCTAAGCCGCAATAACTGTGCCGGTAAATACTTCCCGGGCCCAAGCCGCCCATTCATCCTTTATATTAATGTCTGCATAGTTTGCATAATCCCTGGCGATAAACCCGCCATTGTGGTGAAAGACATCCATCATTCGTTTTGCCTCGGCCTGGATAAATTTTTTGTCCGCTTTTGGCAGGACATTTTGAATGTCCGCCTGTGAATACAGGGTTGCTTTTCCCCGCATGACGCCGCTTAAATCATCGTAATTATAGATAGCCGGCTGATCAAACTGAAAAACGTCTACTCCGATTTCAATAAGATCGTCTATAATAGAACGGATCATGCCGCAGGAATGGAGAAAAAATTTCATTCCCTGTTCATGGAGCCGGCGTATAAGCCGGGCATACGCGCCCTTCCAGATTTCACGCCAACTTTCGGGGTTTATATACAGCCGGTCCTGTAAACCCCAATCGTCGCAAATCATTACACAGTCTACGCCAAAGCGGTGCAGTATTTCGGTTTGACAGATTGCCGCATCAGTACAGGCGTTAACCAGATATTTTAAATTTTCAGTTTCCGTAATGGTATCCGCCAGCATATTGTCTATTTTCCGGGCATCCCTAGCGGCGGCCTGCAACGAAACAATGGAAGACAGGGTAAATTTATCCCGGTTCTTTTCGGTCCAGCTTTGTATCTTTTCAAGATCGTAATTGTCTTCACGGTGGAACGGACTAAGGTAGAGTTCGATATACCTGTCAAGGTTTTCCCAACCGTCTTCCAGAAACCCCCGTATACACTGTCCCGCGGTTTTCTGATTGACCCGTCCGAAGATATTGCCGTCCTGCCGGCGTACTTCACCGGTAAAACCAGGAACCTTCTCTAAAAGTTCCGGGTAATGTCCCCATTCCCTATAAGGATTGTCCGCCGTTATTTTTGGAGCGGCGGCTAACCAGAAGCCGCTGAAATCGCTTTGATTAGGCGCGTTGAAACTGTACCCTACTCTTGGCGGATTATCAAATTCCAATACCCGGCGAATAATCTCTCTGCTTGTCATAATTGGTCTCCAAATGGGTTTTGCCTATGACATTCTTCCATAACCTGAATCTGCTGGCGTACCTGTTCCGGGGTAACCACCAGGGGAAGGCCTTTTGTAAGGCTGTCGTATACCGTCTGATAGAGACCGTCTACCGCGGTAGTAAAGGTTCCTGCCCCGTCAATTTTCCATAGGTCCTCGTGCCATGTAAGTTCTTCGGCGGGGTATTTTGGCAGATCGTCTTCCCCACAGAGAGGCGTCTTGATCAATTTTTGCGGAGGAGCTTCCCCTTCATTAAACCAGCGCCATTTGATTTCCGTCAGGCCGCCCTTGAGGGTTCCTCTGGAACCCTGGATATGATAGACAAAATCGGAATAGGCGTTACAGGATGATATTTGCAGATCGACAAGGGGGCGGCCGGGGGCATTCAGGATAATTTTGACAAAATCCTCAGCGTCGCCAAAGGTGTTGACCCTGTCCATCCGGCAAAACACCTGGGGCATGTAAGGGTAATTTAAAAGATGGAGGGCCTGATCCATGGGGTGGGGGCCGGTGTTGTACAAATTTCCGCCGCAAAATTCATTACAGCACTGCCAGTCCCAGCGGCGGCCGTAACCGTCGAACTGGATGGCTATCTGGATGATCCGCCCCAGTACGCCGCTTTCCAGAATTTTTTTAATCTGGACAAAGTAGGGAGCAAACCGGGACTGCTGGAATACGGCCAAAAGTTTTCCATTCCGTTTTGCCGCTGTTATCATGGAATCCACCTGTGCGGCGGTACGGGCAAAGGGTTTTTCACAGAGTACATTGAAGCCGTGGTCAAGGAATTCCTCTGTGACAGGAGGATGCAAATGGCTTGGCGTTGCGTTTACCACCAGGTCTATATCTTTCCTGGCAAAAAGTTCTTTATAATCCGCCACGGCAGTGCAGTTATATTCTTCTTTTGCCCGTTCACGGCGGCGCTGCATAGGTTCGGCGACACAGACAATTTCATATTTTCCCGATTTGTCGTCTGAAAGAAATTTACCGTGAATGTCCCTGCCGCTGCGGCCTTGCCCCAAAATCGCTATACGCAGTTTTTCCATCTGTCAGCCTCCTGTCCCCATACGAACATTTGTTTCTATATATTTCTATATATTTTACCTTTTGTTTCATCTGTTCGTGTCATGGTATACCCGGATAAACAGCCTGTCAAGCAAAAAGTGAAAAAATGTGAAAAAAATGTGAAAAAAATTCAATCCAGAGAGGCTTTCCCAAAACTTCAGTTTTTGGGAACGCAACCTTAGATTAGTCATTCCCAAAACTAACCGAGTTTCATGTATCGGGGTTTGGGGGATGTCGCTTTCTACAACTTTTTCTATCCGGACAAAATTTTTGCCACCGAGTCCCGCTCTACGATGCAGGGTTCCAGGGAAAGGCCCACCGGATTATGAGAAGCTCCGTTGATTTCGTTTAAAAGGAGCATGGCGGCCATTCTGCCCATTTGTTCAGACTGGACCCTGACGGTAGTGAGGGCAGGATAAGACATCTCGCAGAATACGCTGTCGTCAAAGCCGATGATCGAAATTTCTTCAGGAATCTTGACATGCGCCCGGTGAAAACCCCGGAACATGCCAAAGGCCACAATATCGTTAATTACCGCTACCGCCGTTGGCCGTTCCCTGAGACTAAGAACCTGACGGGCCAGTGCTTCTCCGGATTCGATCTGGATGTTTTCATCCGCATTTTGGCCGCTTAATATCAGGATCTGCTTTTCATTGCAGGGAATCCCATGGTCCTTCATGGCGTCACGGAAACCCTCAAGCCGCAGCTCCCGGCTTTCCCGCTCCAGTTTCAGGCCGGCATAGACAATTTTCCGGTGCCCCTGGCTGATAAGGTATTCGGTTGCCAAATAAGAACCTTTTTTGTAGTCGTAATATACATTATTGAACATAATGTCCGGTTTGGGACAGTCGGCTATCACAACTTTAATATTCCTGGAAAGAAAATCATTTCTGAATTCCCTGGCGGCCTGATACATGACCGGAGAGGCGATAAGAACGCCTTTAACCTTTTTTCTCAAAATATTGTAAATGAGCGTATTTGGGGAGTTGTTGCCAAGCCAGTTGTTTACATCATAAACCAGGGTATGAAAATTTTCCCCCTTGATTGTGTCTTCAAACCCGATAACAACGGAAGTAAAAAATGGATTTGAAAAAGTGGGGATGAGGGCCGCAATTTCATTGTCAACATTCTTCCGTGGACGATAAACTAAATTCGGTTTATAGTTCATTTCCCCGGCGGCTCTGAGGACTGTACTGCGGATCGCTGCACTTACTGGATAATTGCCCCCTGAAAGAACCCGGGAAACGGTAGAGGCGGAAACGCCGCTGGCTCTGGCAACATCTCTAACGGTTGTTTTTTTGCGTTTCATCAGTTATAAATATCCCTCCTCTACGGAACAGTCTTACGTTATGACTCCGGCGGCCCCGATCCTCATGGGTAGAGGAAACGGCGGGAACGCAGGATTTCTTCAAAAAGATCCCCAGGAATGTCGGTGTCCGCGGCGGCCAATCCCTGGTCAAGCTGGGCAAGGGAACTAAAAGAAGCGATGGGGACCGACGGGAAGGGCGCAGCCATGATGTAGGCCAATACGATGGAGGCGGTGCCGGCCCGGAGGGCTGTTTCCCAGACGGGGAAGTCTTTCAGAAGGAGTTCGTTTGAAGGGTTACCGTATACGGCCTCCAAACCGGGGGCAAGCGGCAGACCCTGCCGTTTTTTGGCAACATAGCCTCTGCAGGCGGACGTGTAGGCCATGACGGATTTCCCGGACGCGGCATGATAGGCAAACGTTTCGCCGTCCATAGCGACCATCGTTTTATCCCCTATCCCCGACATGTTAATATCCGCGATGGACCATAAAAGCTGGTTACTGATAAAGCCTTCACAGCCCAGCCGGCGGGCCTCCCGGTCTGCGGCTTTAAGGCGTTCCAGCTTCCAGTTTGAACAGCCGTAGTGTCGCAGTTTCCCTTCTTTTTTGAATTCCTCAAGCATACCGAGTATTTCCGTTACCGGGACGGCCGGATCATCCCGGTGAAGGAAGTAGAGATCGATACAATCGGTTCCCAGGGCGACAAGGCTCTCTTCCAGGTCCCCGCGGACCTGGGCTTTTCCCATCCTGGCTATGTCCATCGTCTTCAGATCCGGGTGGGCGCCCTTGGTGGAAATAACGATTCTGTCCCGGAGTTTTCGTTCTTTCATCCATGCGCCTATGGTTTTCTCACTGGCCTGGTCTCCTCCGGGTATCCAGGCGGCGTACACCCGTGCGGTATCCAGAAAAGTACCTCCCCGCTCGTAAAAGCGATCCAGCTGTTCAAACGCGGCGGCCCTGGGAAGGCCGGTCCCAAAGGATCCGGTCCCCAAACAGAGCATGGACACCGAAGGTCCTTTTTCGGATAGTAAGACATACCGCATACATAACCCCCATGCAACGGCTGCTCAGCCATTTGGTCAGCGCAACACGTGCAACAGGCTGCTAGCGCAGCCTAAACCTTACCGGGTAACGGATCCGGGCGGAAACGTCCTGTCCGTTGGCCTTGGCCGGTTCGCAGATAATACCCTGAAACGCCTCCCTGGCCGCCTCCCCAAAGCCCTGGCCGGAAGGATCTTCCAGTAAAATATCGATCCGCCTGATAAGCCCCGTCCGGTCAATAAACAGATCCAGTACTACCCGTCCCTCGATGCCGGACCGTTTGGCGATGGGGGGGTAGACAAGGGCGTCGAGGATCGTGTCTTCCGGGAACACGGGCAGAACGGAAATTCTATGGGCGGGAAGGTACTCCTCTTCCCGGCCGGCGGTATCCGACAGCGGTGCGGCGCCGGCAACATTACCGGCGTCTGCCGGGCTTTGATCCTCCGGTTCTTTCCCGGCCCCGGCCAGTTCCCCGGCGGGAATTTCCACCAGGATTTGATCCTCCGGTTCCTCCTCGGTTTCGATCATCTGTTCGGCAATAATCTCCACAGCGTTGTCCGGCGGGGGCTCTTCCTGAATCACGGGCAAGGGTTCAGGGGGGGGCGGTTCGGAGGCCGGAGGCTCGGGCGGTTCGGGCGCCGGAGGTTCAGGCGGTTCGGGCGCCGGAGGTTCAGGCGGTTCGGGCGCCGGAGGTTCAGGCGGTTCGGGCACCGGAGGTTCAGGCGGTGGTATCTCAGGGAGCGACAGAACTTCAGGCGCCGGAGGCTTGGGCGGTGATGGCTCAGGGGACGGCGGAACGTATTCGGCCAGGTCCACAAGTTTCATTACCCGGACAGGTTTCTCCTCCCCAATGATCGGCTGCGTATCGAAGCCAAGGGACAGAATTGCCAGGGCGTGTATCTCCGCAACCAGAATAAAAAGGGCAAGCCTGAGTTTCCTCATCCCTGGCCGTCCTTTACCACAAAACTGACTACCCGGTATTGGAGAAGCTGAAGGACAGAGATAACCGCGTTAAGGTGGCGGTAGGGCGTGTTTCTGTCGGCGATAATATGAAGCCGGGTATCCGGGGCGTTGCGGTAAATTTCGTCCACCGCGTTTTGTACTTCCTCAAGATCGCTCACCAGTCCGTCCACGTACACCTGGCCTTCCCGGTCGATCCAAATTTCAAGGTTCTTTTCCGCGCTGGTCCGGGAGACTCTGCGGGCCTCCGGGTATTCTATTTTTACTTCCCGCCGGTAGTTGAGCAGGGAAACCACCATGATAAAAATGAGAAGCAGAAACGCTACATCCGACATGGAGGAAAGGAGGATAAGAAAATCTTTGCGCGGCGGACGGTGTAGTTTCACAGAAGTTCCCCAGGGGGTTCCCCCATGACAAAAGAAAAAGAATCCACCTCAAGGTCCTGGGCCAGCTCAACAAAATCCACTACGGCCTGCCAGGGGGTCAGCGGATCCACCGTCAGGAGTACCGCCGTATTGGGATACAGCGCCATACCCTGCCGTATCTCCCGTTCCGCGGCGGCAAGATCGCAGGGCTCCCCCCTTAGCATAAGCCCCCCGCCTGAGTCCAAATAAAAACGGAACAATTCGTCCCTGAGGATAAGGCGCTGCGAATCCTTTGCGGGCAGCGTCAACAGAAAACCTTTATTAACGTTAAAACCCGCAATCACGATAAAATAGATGATAAGGAGAAAGGCAATATCGCTGGAGGCCCCCGAATCCCCCAGGGCTTTTCTTTTCCGCCGCCTAATGATCATCGTGGAACCGCATTTCCCGCACAGAATCTTTCTGTCGGGGGCTTGTCATTTCGGCAATGAGGGTGGAACATATCTGTTCCACATCGGCGGAGAACCTGTCTACGATGTGGGAAAAAATTGAATGGGAGATCACCGCGATAATGGCGATGGCAAGACCGAACGCCGTAGTGATCAGGGCTTCGTAAATGCCGCTGGCCACGATCTGGGCGTTCACCTCCGTGGCCAGGGAAATAGATCTGAAAGCCCCTATCATCCCTGAAACGGTTCCCAGGAATCCTGTCAGCTGGGAGATGGAACCCAGGGAGGTAAGAAAATTAAGGCCGTTTTCCAGTGAATTGATGCAGGAAAGGGCCTGGATCTCCACCGCCCGTTCCATGCGCTGTTCTCCCAGGCCGGCCCGGTCGATGAGCGTAAGAAGTATTTCGGCTCCCATACGCCGCTTAACCAGGGGGGCCAGGTACTCCCGCCCTTCTGCAAGTCTCCCCTCCCGGATATAGTCTGAAAGAACGACCCCCAGATCGTCCATGCGCAGATTGTGGCAGCCCAGGTAGATAGCCCGTTCCAGGGATATGGCGATCACCGCTACGGAGAAGAAAAGAAGGGGCCACATAAACAGCCCCCCCATACGGAACAGTTCCATAAGGGAAAATGAATTGCCTGTCTCCATCATCGTTCACTCCTTGGTTTATCACGTTTCAGTGTTCCCGAATCCCGCGGGGATCACAAGCCGCCCGGCAGCGACGCCCCGGTCCATCGTCAGGCCCCGCATCAATAGCTCCACCTGAACCCAAACGAGGGAACGGGAACAGGCATATCGTAGGAAAGACTCATGCTCCAGGTATCTTCTTTACCGGTATAGGGATTAAACGTAGTATTCCCCGCAGGATCGGCGGAAAACACGTTCCCTACGGCCACGTAGAATTCCCACCGGGCCTTTCCGTGGAGGCTGTGGCTGAGAAAAGAAAATTTGATGTCCGCGGGGATGGAAAAGGACCGTTCGTCCGGGTCCACAAGGGCGTAGGAGACGAAGCCAAGGCGGGTCCCCAGGACAAACCGCTGCGCGGGTCTAATGTTTAGGGCCACATAGAGCGCGTGGAAACGGTGAAACGGGAGCTGATGCCAGTCCCTGGACACGGCATTGACGATGTTGACGAAGGGGTCCTCCGGCAGCCCCGGCTCCCGGTAACGGGCCCGGCTGAACGAATAGGCGATCCATCCGTCAAGGAAACGGCTTTCAAGTTTTGCAAGCCTAAGATCAAGGCCCCATAGACGCCCCTGCCCGTCGGCGTATAAGCCCCAGCCGGAGGAAGCGGCGTCAAAAAACGCGTAAGTCCGCCTGGTAACATGCGTGTAGTAGCCCTCAACATCAAGGCTGAACGCGCCGGAAAACTCAAGGCGCAGCCCCCCCGCGCCGGTAAGGGCCTGGTCTGGCCGCCGGGCATCCTCGCCAAACAAGTCCTGCGCCCACCGGCTGTCCGATATGGCATTGGCGGCGGAAAAAAGCCCCAGCCCCAAAACGAGGGACAGGGAATCCAAGGGCCCCCTGTTTTCCAGGAGGCCGAAATCAAGGTTAAGCCGGGGGGAGAGGACGGGCCGGTCGCCGGAGAAATCCTGCCCGGTAACAAAAACGTGATCCAGCCGCAGCCCAAGTTCCGCCCCAAAACGCCGCCCGGGACTCGTGTAGTTCGCCAGAACGTACGCCGCCCCGGAAAGGCTTTGGAGCCGCGTGTAATCGACCCCGGGCGGTTTTATCCCGACCGGAACTTCAACTTCCCCTTCCGGGTAAAGGTAGAGCCCCTCAAGCCCCAGCGACATCAAAAGACCCCGGCCCAGGTTCCATTCAAGTTCCGCCCTCCCCTGAACGGTGCTTAGGGCGTCGGCCAGGAAGATACTCCCCCCCCCGGTACGGCCCTCCAGTTCTGAACGCCGGTAAGCGGCCCCCAGGCCCGCGTTAAAGCTCATATCGTTCCGGGGATTGTAGCTCAGGCCCAAACGACCAAAAACCTGGTAGCTTAGCCGGTCCCCTGCAATCTCAAGACTGCCCAGGGGATCCGCCTGTTCCCGGTACGCCACACCGTCGGCGCCTAAGAACCCGGTAAGGCTTAGTTCCAGCTTATCGGTAACACGGTAAGCGGAACTAAGGGCAAGGTCGCGGATATAGGGGGCCGTGGAAATGGATACCGCGGGCTTTAGAAACTCCAGTCCGGAAACCCCGAAAAGCCCCCGTGCCGCCAGGATTACGGGATCGTAGTAACTCAGCCTGCCTGTGAACATCAGGCCACCGCGTCCGGCAAGGGGGAAGGAGAGACCGGCAACGGCCATAGCGGTGGACAGATCCAACTCAATTTCCAGATGCTCAGGGGAAGGCTTTTTTATGGCAAGCTCCAGAAGCCCCGAAACGGCATGACCGGAAGCGACTGAAAACACACCGTGGGTAAGCCGGGCGCTTTCAAGTATCCGCGGATCGAATATCGAAACTTCTCCGCCCCAGTGGTAGGGGGTTTTGATGTAGAAACCGTCCATCACCGCCACAAGGTCCCCAGGCCGCCCTTCCCGGAGACCGGGAGCGGCGTTAAAAGGCCCCGAATACCCGGCCTGTGGCGGCGGTTCGATTGGGTTTGTCGTATCTTCGATAATCTCAGGTTCCCCGGTCCCTTGAATTTCCCCCTCCTCCGGGACCGTGTCGATGTCCGCCGCATCCTCCGGCTCCCTGTCGCGGCTCTCTTCCAGAACCAGTTCTTCAGCTTCCAGAGTCCCGGTCAGGTGGAGTTCCAGCACAAATTCGTCATATTCCGTATCAATCGTGAGACGTTCAGAATCATACCCCGGATACGTACCGCGGATAACAACAGCCCTGTCATCCGGTACGGTCAAAACAACCCGGCCCTCCCCGTCCCCCTGATAACTTGTCCCGTCGTAGGAACGAATTTCCGCCCCTTCCAAGGGCATTCCAAGTTCCCCATCCAGAATCGTTACACCCACATCCCGGGCCGCAAGGGGGAAAACGGCGCAAAGCATGACCGTGAACCAGAATGGCAGGCTTCGCATAGCCGAAGGGTACCATATTCATTACATTATGTTAATGGAGCTGGATAACGGGGAAGCGTTCCTTCGAGGTACCCCTTTTGGGTACCATTGCAGCCGGGCGTATTCACGTTGTAGTGTTTCTAAAGAACAGGGGGAATCATGCTGGAATTAACCCTACGCTGCCTGAAAGAAAAACAGGCGCAATTTGAACAGGCGGGGATCCGGGTACCCACCTTTGACATTGAGGCTGTCCGGGAAAAAACCCGCGCAGCCCCGGCCTGGGTTCACCTCAGTTCCGGTAACCTTTTCAAAGGCTACCATGCGGCGCTGGCCCAGCGGATCATCGAGGGGGGCTTCGACAGCCGGGGTATTATCGCGGCCGAACCCTTTGACTACGAGATCATCCACCGGGTCTACGAACCACACGACAACCTGGGAATCCGGGTGGTCATGAAGGCCGGCGGGGAGCTGGAAAAGGAACTTATCGCCAGCGTAACCGAAGCCCTTGCCACGGATAAGGCCGGGTCCTGGGAACGGCTCAAGACTATCTTCCGCGCCCCTTCCCTTCAGATGGTATCCCTGTCCATTACGGAAAAAGGCTACGATCTGTGGGCCCTGGACGGCGCTTTCCGGCCGGAAATTCGCGGGGAATTCGATGCGGGCCCCGGTGCCCCGGTCCATGCCATGACCAAACTCTGCGCCCTCTGCCGGGAACGCTGGCTGGCGGGGGCCGCGCCCCTTGCGCTGGTAAGTACCGATAACTTTTCCCACAACGGGGACCGGCTCAAGGACGCGGTTCTTACGGTAGCCCGTGAATGGAAGGACCGCGGGCATCTGGAACAGGGCTTTGTGGACTGGCTTTCCAGCCCCGCATCGGTGTCGTTCCCCCTCAGCATGATCGACAAAATCACCCCCTACCCCTCGGAACGGGTACAGCGGGAACTTGGGACAGTTTTGAGCGGCATGGAGATCATCAGAACCGCAAAAAATTCCGTTACCGCCCCCTTTGTAAACACCGAGGAAGCCGAATATTTGGTCATCGAGGATCGGTTCCCCAACGGCAGACCCCCCCTGGAAAAGGCCGGGGTTTATATTACGGACCGGCAGACGGTGGACATGGCCGAGCGGATGAAAGTCTGTACCTGCCTTAACCCGCTGCACACAGCCCTGGCCATTTTCGGCTGTCTTTTAGGCTACCAGAGCATCGCCAGTGAAATGGAGGACCCGGACCTGGCCGCCCTGGTAACGAGGATCGGCCGCGACGAAGGAATGTCCGTAGTCGTTGACCCCGGAATCATCAAACCCGCGGATTTTCTTGAGGAAGTGCTTAGCAAACGACTCCCCAACGCCAATATCCCCGACACCCCCCAGCGTATCGCCACCGACAGCTCCCAAAAACTTGGTATCCGTTTTGGTGAAACGATCAAACTCTACGCCGCCCGGGATGATCTGGACCTGGACAAACTTACCCTTATTCCCCTGGTTATCGCCGCTTGGTGCCGCTACCTTTTGGGCATTGACGACAGGGGGAATGTTTTTACCCCAAGCCCCGATCCCCTGCTGGCAGAACTCCGGCGGGAACTTGAGGGAGTACAAGCGGGACTTCCCGCCACCGCCGCCGGAAAGCTGCGGGGAATTCTTTCCAACAGCAAAATTTTCGCCGTCAATCTCTACGAGGCAGGATTAGGTGAACGGATCGAAGCCTGTTTCGCGGAACTTCTTGCCGGACCGGGGGCAGTGCGGAGGACCCTCCGCAAGTACCTGGGCTGATCCGGCGCCAGGAGTTTGTTGCGTCTCAGGCTTAAAATGGTATTCAGTTGCAACAGGCTGCTAACGGTTGTTCCAGGCCATCTTAACGCAGGAGGCTACAAGGGGGACCATGCCAAGGGCCAGGAGGGGAACGCCCAGCCTGTGTTCCTGGCGGAAAAAAGCCCAGTAGACTGTGGCGGCAAGAAAGGGCAGCGCCAAGCCGGCCAGGCCGGCCGGAATACGGGCGGGCCAGGGGCCCCGCAGGATAATGCCCCCCAAAAAGGGAAGCCCTACAGCAACGGCGGTCCACAGCAGGGGTACCAGCACCAGCAGGATAGGATCCCCCTGAGCCCCCCAGTTCACCGCGCGCAGCGCCCCCATAGGGATGATCCAGAGCAGGGCAAAACCGGTAAAATCCACCGTTCCCGATACTACCCTGAAAACGGCCAACAGCAGGTATACCAGCAGCGGAAGCAAAACCGGCACGACAACCAGATCGACACAGCCGGAAAGCCACCGGGAAAACCCAAAGCCACCGGGCTTTATAAAAGCCCCGTAAAAAAACTGAAAAATTGCGGCCGCACTCCCCAACAGCAGGGCCCATACTCCCCCATACCCGGATTCCCCCGCAGAAGAAACGGAACGCCAAAACAGGTAAAACAGGGGCAGCCAGAGGAGACAAAAGAGACTCATAATGTCAAAATACCACGGGAGACCCTGGTTTCACAATGCCCTGGGCCAGGTACGGCAGTTGGCGTAACTGGGAAAAGTTTCTACAGTGAGGCTTTCCCAAAACTTCAGTTTTTGGGAACGCAACCTTAGATTAGCCATTCCCAAAACTAGCCGAGTTTTGGGAATGGCTCCAGTATCTTCTTTTTTGCTTTGACGAGGCTTCTTATTTTTTTCAGCGTTTCTTCAGAAAGCAGGTGTTCCATTTTGCAGGCATCCTTTTCAGCGTTTTCCGAAGCTACCCCCACAATATCAATAAGAAAACTGGTCAAAAGGCTGTGGCGCTCCCGAATCTCCTGGGCCTGGGCAATTCCCCGCTGGGTAAGGCTTACCGTGCGATAACGTTCATGTTCCAGGAGGCCCTGCGATTCCAGGGTTTTTAGGGCGGTAAGCACCGAAGGTTTACTAACCCCAAGGCGGGCGGCAATGTCGGTTACCCGGACTTCTCCCTCGTCCGACAAAAAACTGACCATTTCAAGGTAATCTTCCAGAGACTGAGTCATATTATATAAATTTGCGGGAGAAAAACCAATTTGTCAATGTAATTCCACCGATCCCCTTTTTATGACAGGATAAGCAATGACCCAAAACCCTGCTTTTGAGGCCCACTACCGGGACATCTACGGCAGCCGCTGGGAGACTCTGCGGGAAAGTCTTCTGGGCCCCGTCCGAAGTGTTGCCTTTGACGAGGGGCTCAGAAGGGCCTATACACTGGATTACGCCTCCGTACTGGCGGCCCGGTCTCTCAGGCTGCCGCGTGCAGAAAACGACATTCCGTCCGCGGCCGGAGGGGAGATACTCGACGCCTGCGCCGCTCCGGGAGGCAAGACACTGGTTATCGCGGGCCGTCTGCGGGGGGGCCAGCGGCTTGTGGCCAATGAAATCTCAGCGCCGCGGCGCAGACGGCTCCACGCGGTACTGGATGAACACCTGGCGCCCGAACAACGGGAGCGGGTACGGGTTTCCGGGTTTGACGCCGCCGCTCTGGGGAGCAGAAAAGACGAATGGGGCCGGTTCGACGGTATCCTCCTGGATGCCCCCTGTTCCGCGGAACGGCACGTTCTGGGCAACGCCCCGGAACTCTCCCGCTGGACAGAGGCCCGGCCCCGCTTCCTGTCAGGCCGGCAGTGGGCCCTGCTTTCCGCTGCGTTCCTGCTCCTTAAACCCGGCGGCTCACTGGTCTACGCTACCTGCGCCCTGGACCCACGGGAGAACGACGGGGTGGCCGGACGGCTCCTGGAAAAATACGGCCGGGCTGGCCGGGAAGACGCCGCGTTCCTGGACCCGCCGGACTTTACCGAGGGGGAAGCTACCCGGTACGGCAGGATCATCCTTCCCGACGTCTCCGCTGAGGCCGGAGGCGATAGTTCCGGCGGCTGGGGACCCATGTACGTGGCCCGGTTTAGAAAGGGGCCCCCGTAAACGCGCCGGCCCTGACAAGGCATACCGCACTTCAAGCTGCCAGGGAAGCGGCCAGCCGTTCCAGGGCCGCCTGAAGTACTGCAGTCGGGCAGGCCAGGTTGATCCGCTCATAACCACGGCCTTCCTCACCGAAGACATACCCCTCGTCAAGAAAAAGCTGGGCCCTGGTGACCATGAAATTTTCCAGTTCCCGGTAATCCATGCCCAGGGCGCGGCAGTCCCACCATTGAAGATAAGTCCCCTCCAGGGGGAATACCCTGATACCAGGGATTCTGCGGGCCATGAATTCCTCAACAGTTTTTCTGTTGTTGTCAATAACCGTAATAAGCTCGTCCAGCCAGGCTCCGCAGCGGGTATAGGCGATCTCGCAGGCCCGGTAACCCAGGATGTTCAGCGCGGGGCGGCTCATACTGTGGCCGATTTCCTCCAGATACTTCTGCCGCAGTCCACTGTCCGGAATAATGATGTTGGAAGAACGCATACCCGCCAGATTGAAAGTCTTGCTGGGGGCGGTACAGGTGATCGTGTTCTGAGCGTAGTCCTCCCCCAGGGAGGCAAGGACGGTGTGCCTGAATCCGGGCATGACAAGATCAAAATGAACTTCGTCGGATACGATCTTCACACCGTGCCGCAGGCATATATCGCCCAGTTTTTTGAGTTCCCCTTCCTCCCAAACCCGGCCCACAGGATTATGGGGGCTGCAAAAGAGGAGAAGCTTGTTATTCGGGTCCGACGCCTTCGCCTCAAGATCGTCAAAGTCGATTTCGTACCGGCCGTTCCTGATGAGCAGCCTATTGGTAACAAGCCTGCGTTTATTCCGCTCTATGGCCATGAAAAACGGATAGTAAACCGGGGGCATAATAATAACCCCCTCACCGGGGGCGGCAAAAGATTTAACACAGTTGTAAAGCGCCGCCACCACCCCGTTGGAATTGACAAGCCACTCGTCCCTGATGTCCCAGGAGTGGCGGTTTTTCATCCAGGATCGTACCGCCTGGTAGTAGCTTTCCGTGGGGCTCGTATAGCCCAAAACAAGCTTATCCAGACAGTCCTTTAAGCCCCCGATAATTTCCGGGGCCATTTTGAATTCCATGTCCGCCAGGGAAAGTGGAACAATGTCCCTGCCTGCGGCGGGGTTCTTTTTTTTCATCTCGTCCCATTTATCCGAGCCGCTGGAGCGGTCAATTCTGCTTGTAAAATCGTACATGCCGTCCTCAAGATTGTTTGCACAATTTACGGCCAATATACATCGGCCCTGAAAATAGAGCTATTCCCAAAACTCGGTTAGTTTTGGGAATAGCTCCACAATACTGTATTTTCAGCCCCCATCGCGCCTAACGGTCGCGTTCGGGGGCCTAAAGCCCCTCGGCCCCTGCACTGGCCGGCAGCCTTGCGGATTTTTTGCATAAGGGGGCGGCAAAACAAGTGCAACAAACTGCTAGGCGATAACCTTGTAGCCCGCTTCTTCCACCGCCTTTTCCATGACGGCCAGGCCGACATTTTCGTCATGTTTTACATCAGCGCTGTTCTTTTTAAGACTTACCTTGGCGGATTTAACCCCCCCAATGCCTTCCAGCGCCTCCTTTACGTGCTGCACGCAGTGTTCGCAGGACATCCCTTCGATCTTCAATGTGGTTTTCATCATGTTCTCCTATAGAAATTTCGGATCGTATTTTAACGCGGATATTATACTCAATTACGGCGAATTTATGTATACTCAGAAACAGGAGGCTGCCGGTGCAGTACAGAATCGATTCGCGGTCGGGGAATAAACTTTCGATCCTGGGCCTGGGTTGTATGCGTTTTCCCCGGCTGCTGGGGGCCATTGACATGAAAAAGACTGAGGAGCTGGTTATGCGCTCCGTTGAAGGCGGGGTAAACTACTTCGATACCGCCTGGCTGTATCCCGGCAGCGAAGACGCCCTGGGCGGCATCCTGGACAAGTACCGGGTCAGGGAAAAGGTCTATATTGCCACCAAGCTCCCGGTGGTTATGCTCCGGGGCCGGGCAGATTTTGATAAATACTTCGATCAGGAACTGGCGCGCCTGCGTACCGGGTATATTGACTACTACCTTATGCACATGCTTACCGATACGGAACTCTGGAACAAACTGAAGTCCTGGGGTATTGAGGAATGGATCGCCGAAAAAAAGAAAAGTGGACGGATCCGGCAGATTGGGTTTTCATACCACGGCAGCCGGGACGAATTTTTGAAACTGCTTGAAGACTACGATTGGGAATTCTGTCAGATTCAGTACAACTACTCGGACGAAAATTTTCAGGCCGGGGTAACAGGGCTCCGCGCCGCGGCCAGGAACATGCCGGTCATGATCATGGAACCTCTGCTGGGGGGGAAGCTGGCGGGAGGACTTCCCCCGGGGGCGGAGCGGATATTCAGGGAGGCAAACCCCGCTTTGTCTCCTGCCGCCTGGGGCCTTAACTGGGTGTGGAACCAGAGTGAAGTAACCCTGCTCCTTTCCGGCATGGGCGAACTGTCCCAACTGGAGGAGAACCTGAAGCTGGCGGACAGGGCAGGTCCGGGGATGCTGGGAGAGGCGGAGGCGAAGGTATACCGGCAGGTTCTTGAACTGCTTAACCGTTCCTACAGGATCCGCTGTACCGGCTGTAATTACTGTATGCCCTGCCCCCGCGGGGTGAACATCCCCGGCTGTTTTGCCGCCTACAACACCTCGTACGCAATCGGCTATGTGGCAGGGATGCAGCAGTTTATCACCAGTACCGCGCTGACCTCCGAGCGATCAAGCAGCCCAAGCCTCTGCGTCAAATGCGGCAAGTGCGAGACCCACTGCCCCCAGCATCTTGAGATTATCAGATCTCTGGACGAGGTACGCAGACGGATGGAACCGTTTTGGATCCAGGGTATCGGCGCGGCCGCCCGTGCCTTTTTGGGGAAAAAGCGGCGCTAAGGGCGCCTTGATCCGGGCGGGCCGTATCACCTTCACCGCCTAGTTACTCCCCATGCCGGGCGCACATCAGGCCCCCCCGGTGGCCCTCCTTAGCGGCGGGCATGGTATGGTCCCTCTGACAGGACCCCCGAAGACCCTTAACCCCTGTTTTAGGCATGCAGGAGGTATCTGCGAGACTGATTCATGACCGTTTTATGCCGATGCCACGATTGTTTTACATTCCACGTATCTCTCTCCTTGTGCTGACCAGGGAGCGCGGGGAAAACAGGGGAACTAGTTGTGGGGCGGGGTGTCGGGGGTAGAAAAGTCATGCCCCGCATGGGTTTTCTACCCCCGACAGGACCCCCCGAAACAGTTTAATCCCCATTTTCCCCACGCCGCCCGCGGAGGCGGACTCTACAAGCGTTTCCCCCAGGCTTTTCCCCGCCCCTGGGTGTGTACGATTCAGTGAAGGGTCAAGTTTAGCCGCTTGCGGCGGGGTTGTTGATCTAATTGTTCATTTTCATTGGTATCCTGATAGACCGAAACGGCGTATGTTCCTGCAGGTAAATTATTAAAAACTCCAACCATTAAATAGCCTTTTTCCAAAGCCATTCCCAAAACTAACCGAGTTTTGGGAATAGCTCTGTATGGTTAAAGTTTGGGCAAACAAAGATCATGGGGCCGGAGTTTTGGTCCTGTGTAGAGGGCGGGAAACAAAAAAAGTGAGGCAAGAAGGGAACCGGTTATCCCCCAGAGGATGCTCCGGGACAGGGCCGCGGAAAAACCCTCTCCCCCCAGCAGGGCCAGGGGTATGGCCCCGGCAATTCCGGTCAGGGATGTTGCCAGGATGGGGATTACTTTGTCCCGAATTTTGAAGCGGACCGCGGAAAAACGGGATTCCTCTATGAAAACACCGTTGTTGACGGAAAGCCCTGCAATTACCACCAGGGCCACCGCGTCTCCCATTTCCAGAGGGGCCCGGCCGAGGGCTTTAACCAGCAGGGGAAGGGCACAGGATACGGGAATGATGGAACTGATCCGCAGCGCGCTTGTCCATTTTTCCGTCATCCCCAAAAGAACCAGGAAGATCCCCGCAAAACTCCCCATGAAGACAAGAAAGACCAAAAAATACCGGCTGTTCAGCAGTTCAAATTCACGGGAGAGGAGGAACCCTGAACCTGCTTCCCGTTCCCCCTCGTCCCGTTCTCCGTTGAGGCTGTTCCTTAACAGCTCTGCGGCCTCCCCGGCGCTTCCGGCAGCGATGTGGACCGTGAAGTAACTTACCCGCCTTCCATCCCGGCGGTAGATGGCGCCGGAGCCCGGTTCCTCGTTCAGGGAACCGGCGCTTTCCAGCCTGATGGGGCCTGAGGGGGAGGGCAGGACCAGGTTCCCGATCCGCTCCCGTCCGCCCTTTGCCAGGTCTTTTCCCATGACACGAATGTCCGTTTCCCAACTCCCCCGTAACCACTTCCCGGTTACCGGCCCGTAGAGGAACCAGTGCAGTGAGGAGCCCAGTTCCTGAATCGAGAGACCGGATCTGGCAAGGATCTCCCTGTCGGGCCTGAGTACGATAAGGGCCGCCGGTTCCTTGAAGTTCAGTACGGTCTGTACGACTCCCCCCAGCTTTTCCGTGATTGCCGCCCCCTCTTTTGCCAATTCCCGGGTACGATTGGCATCGGCGCTGATGGCGGTAACTTCCACCTCGTAAAGGCCGGATCTGAAACCGGCCCCGGCATCGGGAACGTAGAGAAATCCTTCCCCGGCCAGGGGGGCCAGGGCGGAGATCGCTTCGGCCAGTTTCTCCCGTGAGATTATCCCTTCGTCAAAGCCTATTTCAAATTCCCCGGTCCCGTTCCGACATTCCAGTCCTACAAACTCAAGGCCCCCGATGTTCCGCAGGGCCCGGCCAAACGCTTCCAGGTTCCGGTGTACCGCGGCGTTGCTTATGCCGTTTTCAAATTCAACGGACGCGTAGAGCAGGGGGAGCCGGAATTCCAGGTTAAGGTTCTTGCCTGAAATAAAAAAGAGAACAAAGGCCGCAAGGCAGAGGGAGACGTACAGGCCAAGGCTGATCCGGCGGCGGGACAGGGCGCAGGAACTTGAGAAGTAACCCAGTCGTATCCATGTTTCCCGGAGGCGGCGGAACAGGAGCGGCGTTTTCCGGCCCGATCTTCTCCCAGCCTCCGGCAGGCCGGACGGGTTCAGAAAACCTGGAAAAAAAACCAGCCCCAGGATGAGGGAACTGCTCACCATAGCTATAATCGCCAGGGCGGTACTCCTGATACCGGGGACAATGCCCTCCAAAAAACAGAGGGGGACGATCACAAGGAGGGTGGTAAAGGTCGATGCAGTAATGCTTTTGGACAGGGAACTTACCCTGCCGTCCTTACAGGCGATGACGAGCAGTGGATCGATTACCAGGCCCAGGGAGATGGATATACCCGAAAGCAGGTATTGATCGGCGCCGAAACCCAGGATTCGCAGTAAGGCCAGGGACCAGAGGACATTCACCGGAAGGAAGAGGGTGATAAGGAGGATCGTCCGCAGTTCCCTGAAAAAAAGGGGGATGATGATCATCACGGCGATAAGACTCTGGACAAGTGCGCCGGCCAGTCCGCGGATCATCGTTGCCGTTACTTCGCCTTCGTCCCGAAGTATCTGCCAGTCGAGGGTTCCCGCTGTTTCCGTGGTCCCGGGCAGCTTCGCGCTTTTAAGAATTTCAGTACATTGCCCTGACAGGCTTGTAAGATTTGCCCCCGGAACAGCCATAACCGAAATTCCCACACATTCTTCCCCGTTCAGCGTGAATATTTCCCGCTGTTCACGGGGGGCAAAGCCGATATCCGCGAAGTACTCAAGGGTACTGATCTCCTCCCCCGCCTTGACGGGAAGTCCCTTGATCTCATCCAGGTTCTCGATCCGGGTTTTGATGAGGAGGGGGATGTCGGCATCTTCCCCGTAGTACAGTCCTCCGGGGCTCAGCACGTTGGCGTCCTGTACAATGGCCCCCAGCGCCGCGGGATCAAGGCCGATCTGCGCGCCCCGTCCGGGATCAAATTCAATATGGACTTCGGTAGTTGAACCCCCGGTAACCGTTACTTCTCCGACACCCTCAAGGTTCTCCAGTTCTTTTCTGATGCTGTGTTCCAGGTAGCCCCGTACCTGGTTCAGATCCTCACCCTGTTCTACCTGGACGGCGGCGCTGAAAAAAGGACGCCGCCCGCCCGATGACTCGTAGATACGGGGCCTTTGTACCGCCGGGGGAAGTTCTCGGTACAGGGAGTCTACCGTGTCCCGCAGGGCCAGGTAGATTTTCTTTTTTTGCGAATTTTCTGTTGCCGCCAATCCGCCCAGACCCCTTGAGGATTCCCGGTTAAAGAACACCGTTGTTTCTGCCAGGGCGTATTCGCACACGGTCCGTATCTCTGCAATATTTCCCAGGGCGGAGATACGTTCTTCCAGAGGGGCGGCAACCAGCCTTTCCATTCCGGGGGCATCCATACCGAAGTACTCAAAGCGGATCCGGTACACGTAGTACGATTCAGGCTGGGATCGGATCATGCCGCCCTCGCGGATACAGAAAGCGCAGAGGACGTTGATGATAATAAAGATGAAGACCCTGGGGCCTGGTCCCGGTTTTTCCGGCCTCATGGGGAGCCCCCTGTTCCATCGACGGCGGATTTCCCGCTGCCGGCGGGAAATCTGCCGATGCACAGGGGAAAAACCGGCAGTACCAGCGCCAGTGAAAATAAAAGGCCCCCAATCAGGGCGATGGACAGTGAAACCTGGGAATTGACTCCCAGCGGATCAAACGCAAAGGGGATCAGGGCCGCGATAGTCGTAATGTTGGTGATCATGATGGCCCGCAGTTTTTTTACGCAGTTTTCGATGATTCCTGCCACATGCCGCCCGCGGGCAATGCCCTGGACATTGCTTTGAGTAATATCATTACGGCCCGGGCCAAGGCAGGATTCGTAGAGAAGAATAGAGTTGTTGATCGAGATACCGAAGAGGATCACTAAGGCGATCATGCTGTTGATGTCCGGCTTAACCGAACTGACAAGCAGGAGGAAAAAGGCCCCGGCAAACGAGGGGGGGATGGCAAGGAGGAGGATCAGGGGAATCAGGAACGACTCGAACTGCGCGCCCATTGAGAGGTACAAGAGGCAGAGAGTAATGATCAGAAGCAGGAAGGAGAGGCGGATCATCTCCCCGGTTTCTTCCCCTCTGGGAGAAACGAGGGCGAATTCCTCTTGAAGTTCCCCGGGCAGGGGGAAATTGAAGATTTTGGCGTCACGGCGGTTGTAACGGTACAGTACGGTTTCCCTCTCCTCCTCCCCCATGCTGCCCAGGAGCCGTAGGGGAATCGAACCGCTTTCCAGACTTATCATGGTATCCCCGATATTTTCCGGGGATCGAAGGTCTTCTTTCCGCAGTCTGATGACCAGGGGGATCTCCTTTCCCCCTTCGTAGTAAGTCTCACGGATCCCCTCAAGAACGTCCCTGGTGGTCCGGGCAAGGAACTGGGCGCTCAGGGAAAAACGGGCCAGGGCCAGACGGTCGGGGATAAGCGCGGGGCTGGTTTGGATAACGCGGGGCAGGTAGTCCTGCGCGACCTCTTGTCCACCCCGATCCTCCAGGGCCCTCAGTACCGCCTCCGCTTTGGCCCTGGCTTCTTCGGGGTCATCGGAACGGACGAGTATCTCCGTCCCCCCGCCCTCAAGAACCGTACTCAGGAGGTCCCGGCCCCGTAAAAACACCGGTTCGTAGGGAGTTCCGCGGAAGTGTTCCATGATGGAGATCCGCGCTTCCTCCGCCTTTCCCCGCAGCCGGCCGGTGAATACAATTTTTTCGGCAATTTCACCCGGATCGGCCAGCCGGGAGAGATCCTCACTGTCCAGTCCGCCGCTGATCTCCAGCGCCTTTATTTCTCCGATAGCTTCAAGACCCCGGCCAAGTTCCAGGGCGGTACGGCGCATTTTTTCCAGGGAGGTACCGGGGGCAAAGCTCAGTTCCCAGGAAAGGGAAGGGGAGGACAGTTCCGGCAGCAGCGTGAATTCGGACAGGCCCAGGGACAGGGCTCCAAGGGCAAGGCAGGCCCCCAGGGGGATAAGACTGTAACGGGGTTTTCTGAACAGAAAGCGGAGGATGCCCCGGTAGCGTTTTTCAAGGGCCGTGTTCAGGCGGGCTGCCGCTCCCCCCGCTTCCCCCGCTGCTTCCGCGCGGAGCGCCGGTTTTAAGAGACTTACCAGGGCCGGGATGTAGGTAAAGGAGAGGATACAGGAAAACGAAATTGATGAGATCACCGCAAGGGCCATATCGCCAAAGAGTTCCCCCAGGAGTCCGGGAATAAAAAACACGGGGATAAAGACAATGACCGTACTTAACGCAGATGCTCCGGAGGACAGGGCCACGGCGCTTACCCCCCGGATCACCGGTTCAGGCCAGTAATTACCGTTTCCTCCGTCGCAAACGCCGGTTTTCAGGCTGCGCCTCATCTCCGCGTCGATCTGTTCAATGGCCACCGTGCCGGCGTCGATTACCATGCCGATACCGATGGCAAGCCCCGAAAGGGACATGAGGTTGAGGGATCTCCCCGTTATTCCCAGGCTTAGTACCGAAAACAGGGCGGAAAGGGGGATAATACCGGTAATAACAAGGGAGAGCTTTACCGATTTTAGGAAGAAGAACACTACCAGGGCGGCGGCGAGAATCGCCGCCAGCGCGGAGAAGAGCAGGGACCGCAGGGATTCTACGATTTGTTCCGACATATCCCCGGCGATTTCAAAACGGTAGCCGCTGTACAGGGATTGAAGCGTTACGATCTCTTTGCGTACGCTGAGGGAGAGGGGAAGGGGCGCGGCGTCCTGCCGCTTTTGTATCCCGATGCGAATACAGTCCGTGATCCGCGGGATCCCCGCCTCCGCAGAGCGGTAGAGGAAAAAGGTGTCCTGCCGCCCGGTCCCCCGGGAAACTTCCGCGATATCCCCCACCCGCAGCAGCCCCCCCTGATCCCAGGCAAGGGGGGTCTGCCTGATCTCTTCCAAACTCCGGTACAGCCCTGACGTTTTTACGGTGTACTCGCTGTCCCCCTCCGTGATGGTTCCGCCGGGGTACTCAAAGTTGGCGGCGGCGATGATCTGCGCGGCTGCGGAAAGACTTAGATTCCGGGATTCAAGCCCCTGTTTTTGAAAATTGACCTGTATTTCCTCCTCCTCTCCCCCCAAGACCGTAACCAGTGCCGCGCCGTTGAGCCGCTGCAGCCTGGGTTTAATATCGGTCTCTGCGACATGCCGGGCGTTTCGCAGGTCCGCGTCCAGGGGGACAAGGATGATCGTAATGGTATCATCCCCGCTCCCGCTTCCCCGGCTTACCTTTGGCTTGGAACACAGAGAGGGGAGCCCTTCGTACACAATGTCGATAATCTCCCGGCACTCCGCCAGGGCAAGGTCCGTGCCGGTTCCCCAGTGGAGTTCGATCCGCAGCAGGGAGAGTCCCTCCCGGCTTACCGAGGAAAGGGATTTAAGACCACCCAGACTGGCAAAGGCGTCTTCCAGGGGGATCGTTACCATGCTCCGCATCTCCTCCGCACTGACGGAGGGGTATTCGGTACTTACGATAAGGATCCGTTCCTCCATAAGGGGCAGAAAATCCAGGGGGATGACAAACGCGCTTGCCAGCCCCAAAAGGGCTAGACCTGCCAGGGCGGAAAGTATTGAAAGGGGATGGCGGGCGGAAAAAGCGATGAGGTTTTTAATCATGGCAAACCCTTATCCGGCAAGTCCGGCCCTGAGCGCCGCGCCCTGCCGGACTGAGCGGTAAAAGCATTGATACGGCGGAATTTCATTGCTTGTTCCAGGTAATTTTTATGTCTTCCCCCAGCTGGTTTCCCAGGGAATCTTCAAGGGAAGAAGCAATCGAAAAGACAATCAACCCCTGGTTTTCGGTGTTTTCAATTTCAAGACCGTAGATCAGGGCGCATAGTTTTTTCCCTGTCCCCGCTTCAAGGAGGGGATCGTTGAAACCGCTTAATCGATACGCGTCCTCGTCCAGAATTTTTAACGTCTTTATCGAAATATAGGCACAGCTGTTGGAAGGAGTTATGGAAAAAGCCGTCATGGCGGAGGAAAGCGAAAGTGAAGACGCCGCAACCGGGATCGTAAAGACAAGGCACATATCCGCCGCCACCGCCGTTTGAGTGGGTGGGAATTCCAGAACATCAAGGTTAAGGTAATCAAAATCCGTCTCCTGGGACAGAACCTGTCCTGAATCCCTGAAAAAACCTTTTATGAATTCAGGCGGCATACATTCCGCCGCGTCGAAAACCAGGGAATAGGCCAGGTCCTCCGTGGTTTTCCCTCCCCTTATCGCCGTAATACCTTTCCTGATAATCAGGGTACAGGTTTCTCCCCATTCCGGCTGCCGGGCAACATGGATGGCGGCTTCGGAACGGGAACCTCTCTCCGTAGTTATGCTTATGCCCAGGGAGGGCTGTAGTTCGACAAAACCTGCCAGCATTTCTGTTTCTACTTCCATGTCAAACCGGATCTGCAGTTCTGCATCCGGAGGGAGCCCCCTGTTTACTACGTCGGGGCTCAGGGGACCCGTTCCTGTGGCGCCTGCCCACTCAAGGCTGAAACAGGGCGAAAAACGGCCGCCTTCCAGAAAAAAACTGCTGGTAAAGGGGAGAACCATGTTGTTGCGGGATCGATCCCGCAGGGCGGTGGAGATCGAGATGGTGTAGCGCTTTCCGAAGTCCAGCGGCTTGAGGGGCCGGATAAGGAGTTCCCGGTAATCCGCCTCCCATTGAAGCACGTAGGGGAAGGCAGGGCTGATCTTCATAGCTTCTTCAAGGGAGGGAGGATCGACAGCTTCGGAAAAACTAAGACGTATCTCCGCCGGCGTCTGCGTCAGGGTACTCCCCTCCGCCGGAATAACAGCCTCTATTCCGGGGGCTTCCCGTTCCGCACGGGTAAAAAAATCCCGGCGGTACTCCTCCGCCAGCGAATTACCCCGGTGATCCTCCGCTATAACACCGATAATGACCATGTATTCCCGGTTTTCCCCGATCCCGTTTACCGGGTAGAACCACAGATTTTCCCCCTCAAAAACAAAGCGTCCCTCAAGGGCCTGTCCGTCCTCGGTCATCGAAAAAGCCTTGTGTATCGAAATCTCCGCCGGGGCTGCGGAAAAAACTACGTGGAGCCCCCCTTCTTCCAGTGAACAGGAAAGCACCTGCAGGGGCGGAAACAGCCATTGAGGACAGCCTGAAAAAAACAGAACCAGTACCGCGGCCCAGCAGCAGGCTGTCAGCGGACTCTGATCACGTACCATAAATCCTCCTTGAGGTATTCCCCGGAACTGCCCGCCGGTCCCTGTTCCCCCGACAGGATTTTTATTTGATAGTAGTTGTCCGTTTCCCCGGCGGAGGGACTCAGGTCCGTATAGCGCATGGACAGAAGGGCGCCGCCGTCCTGCCATTGAACTGAAACAAGATTGGGATTGTGGGCGGACGCGGGAAAGAGGACGGACAGGGAGACGGAGTCCGCGGCGGCCTTGCGGGCGGCAGGAGGAATAGCCAGTGAAAAGGCTATTTGCAGTTCCAGACCCGGTACGGCGGCGGGCTGCAGGAAGTGATCCTGCGGGATACCCCCGGACTCCAGGGCCTGCTGGTTTGAATCAAGACTCAGTTTCTCTATTTCAAGGAAGGGCCGGGAGATAGAAACGTAATACCGGTATTCCTCAAAAAGACCAAGGCCCAGGGAATCTTTTATGGCGGAGGAGAGGGTGATCCGGTACTCCGTCTGTGGCCGGTAGTTTTCCTCCGGGAAGAAGATGATCGAATCTTCCCCGGCCTCCTCGAAATAGCCCTTGATCGCAGGGTAGAAAGAAATGCCTGAACGGAGGGACGCCTGATCCATGGGCTTGGAGAATACAAATCCTATGCCCTCCCCGTCTTCCAGATTGCCCTCCAGGGCCGTCCCCCGTTTCCACAGGTGGGGAGGGGAGGGCCGCTTTGAAACGGGACAGAGTTCCAGGGGATAGGGAATTTCCGAATCATCGGGCCCCTGAAAAGAGGCCGAATATTCTTTTTTCATGGTACACCCGTCGGCGCTTTCCATATCCTTGATAGTCCAGGTATAACGGGTATTGATCTGCCAGGGGGATTTCGGCTGTACCCGTACTGTTTCCCCCAGGAAATCACAGAAGTACTCCGTATCGGGACTTATGGAAAAGTTACCCGTAAAAGAACTAATTCCCGGCGCCCTGGAAAATTTTAGTACAAGGCAGCCTTCCTCCATACCCGATGATACAAGGGTGAATTCGTCCCCCCCGCTGCCGTAGATGAAGGATCGCAGTATCCGTGCGGTATAGGCCCGGCCGTCTTCCATGTGGATCCGCCCTTCCAGACTGATGCGGTAATATTCGCCTTTTTTCCAGCCGCCGGGGGGGCTTAGGGAAAGTTCCCTGTCATTCCAGGAAAAGACCGGAGTCTTGCTCAGGCCCCCTTCGCTGAGGATCAGATTGCGTTCCGTTTCCCCGTGGTTTGGCTCTATGGAAAATTCCAGCCGGACACTTTCTTCAGAATAATACGTTTCCCCTTCGTTTACGGAACAGGAAATGTTGAGGTACTCAAAGCTCAGCGGAGCTGAGCAGCTCAGCAAAACCAGGCAGCTCAGCAAAGCTGAGCAGCCCAGCAAAACCAGGCAGCCCAGCAAAGCTGGGTAGCCCAGCAGAGCTGGGTAGCCCAGCAAAGCTGAGCAGCTCAGCTTTGCTGGGCGGGCTTTACCGGTATTCCACATAGAGACCCTCCTTTAGGTAGGGGGAAGGTTTGTCGATCACCAGGTCCCCCTCCTTGAGACCGGAGGAAATCCACAATATCCCCTCCCGCCGTGCCGCGATTTTTACTTCCCGCAGTACCGCTATGCCCTTGACAACACAGAAAACCTGGCCTTCTTCCCCCGTATCCCTGCGCAGCAGAGAAGTTTCGGGGATCGCC
Source organism: Treponema sp. (assembly GCA_031278715.1). Classification (GTDB taxonomy): domain Bacteria; phylum Spirochaetota; class Spirochaetia; order Treponematales; family Breznakiellaceae; genus JAISFT01. The sequence continues at coordinate 27,384 of JAITJW010000086.1, forward strand.
GGATAGTGCTTTTCCTCCCCACGGGGGATGCGGCATTTGATGAACATTCCCGGCCTTATACGGGCGCCGGTGTTGGGCAGTTCCGCTTTGACAGAAAAGTTGCCGCTCTGGGGATCCGCCACCGGGGAGATCTCCGTGATATCCGCATCATAGGCTAAATCCAGGGAGGGAATATCAATATGGAGGGCCGATCCGGGACTGAGGCCCCGAATATCCTGTTCCTGGATAAAAAAGACGGCAAAAACACGGGAAATGTCCATAATCGTGGCCAGTTTCTCGTTTCTCCCGGCAAATTCCCCGTTTTCAAAATACAGGGCCCCCAGTATCCCTGGTACGGAAGCGCGGATGGTAAGTTCCTCGATAAGCCGCTCTACGGAATCCAGACTCTTTTCCGCGTTCTGCAGATTCGCCAGGGCTGCTTCAAGTTCCGCCTGGGCGCTCCGGGTGTTCAGGCTGATAAACTGGTTTTTCCGTTCTTCATCCCCGGCGGCCGTACTGAACCCCGCCGCTTCCAGGTCCAGTTCCCGCAGCCCCAGCGCGGCGATTTCCAGTTCTTTTTTCAGCATGTTGATCTCCGCCTCCTGGGACAGGACCGACAGTTCCAGATTCCGGTAGGCTTCGTCGCTCAATCCGCCGATCTCCCAGAGTTCCCGCCGTTTTTTCAGCGTGGACCGGGCCTCCTCCAGCTCCAGTTCTTTTTGGCCCAGCTGGAGTCTCCCCCGTTCCAGGGACAGGAGGCGGCTTTCCGCGGAAAGCCGGGCCTCTTCCAGTCTGGTCTGCGCAAGGGAAAGACCCGTGCGGGCCTGTTCAAGGGCAATGATCGTCTGATCTTTTTGGATTTCCAGCTGAACGTTTTTCAGCAGGGCTATTGGCGCGTCTTTCCTTACCCAGTCCCCTTCCCGGACCAGGATGGAACTGATGGTTCCCTCAACCTGAACCGTAATGTCGTTTTTTGCCTTGTAGCTGATGGTCCCAAAGCTGCTCAGTTCATCCTGTAGTACCATTATCTGTACCGGAGAACTCTGGACCGTAAGAACCTGGCCGCCGCTTTCCTCTGTTTTTCCGGTGCAGGAAAAAAGACAGATCCCCATGACAAGGACACCGGCGGTTGTTTTAATGATTCCGGCAGGCATCGGCCAAACCTCCAAAGGGGAAACCGGTTTGAATTTCCAAATTTCGTTCCAAAGCCGCCGCCTGGGTAAGGTAATCGGCAAGGGAAATTTTTGCCTGGGCCAGACTGCTAAGTTCCTTCAGGTAGTCAATTCTCTTTTTTTCTCCCCGTTCAAGCTGTAATTGAGAAAACGAAAGCCGCTTTTCCATAAGGACGATCCGCTGTTCCGTGTTGTAAGCGGAACGCAGTGTGTTGTCATGGGAGATAACAAGTTCGTACAGGGATTCCCGCAGTTCCTGTTCAGCCTGCCGGAGCCGCAGCGCCGATTCGACCATGTTCAGTTCGGCTTGTTTTTGGGTCATGGAATAGGCGGGCAGGGGTTGAAGATCCAGGGAAAGGCCGTTGCTAAGCTGTCGGGGCCCCTCCCGGTCAAAACTGCTCCCGCTTGATAATCCGGTGGAAAGAAAATCTGGACCGGAAAAGTCGAAACTGAGCTGCAGTGAATAGTTCGGTTCGGTCAGGGGATAAGAATCGCCGGAAAAAGAAACGCTTCCCTCAAGGCTGATGGAGGGTAAAAACCATCGCTTTGAATAGTTGTACTGTTTCCGTCCGTATTCCACTTCGTAGTTAAGCTTTTTTATCGCTGTGCTGGAGTCCCGTACCAGCGCCCACAGGAAGTCAAGAAACGGTTCGTAGTAGAAATAAGCTTCCGGGCCGGAAAGTTCGCCGCTAAGGCCAAGGCCGGCCCCCTCCTCAAGATTCAGCGCCGTCTTGAAGCGCCGTTCCAGGACCGCCAGATCCCGCAGCCCCTGATCCCGTTCCTGTTCAATTTCCAGATAGGAGTTTTCGTATTCAAGATAATCGGTTTCCAGCCCCAGCCCCAGTTCCGTTTCCCGTTTAACGATGGCAAGTTGTTCACCCGCCTGAACCAGCAGGTCTTCCCGTATCCTGGTCATCTCCTGCAGCAGGAGGTACTGGCAGTACAGGGACATGACTGTGGAAAGGAAGTTCCGGTATTCCCCCTCGAATTCCTCAAGACCGTAAAGCGCGGCCAGCCGCCCGGCTTCCCAGGCCAGTTTTGTTTTCCCCCCGTCGAAGATTTGCTGGGACAGGGAGAAGCGCAGAGACTTGATTCGGGAGTCCCCCGACAGGATTGCCGGATTGGCGGATTCCGACAGGGAAAAACCAAGTGAGGGGAGAAAATCCTGAATTCCCATTTTTGCCGCCCCCATGTTGAGAAGGGTGTTTTGCCGCCGCAGGGTCCAGGTTTGAGAATTACGAATGGCGAATTCTACTGCTTCCGCGGCTGAACCTATGATCAGTTCCTGGGCCCGGATTCCACCCATGCCGGCGCACAGCATCAGGGCAAGAAGCAGCGCCTTGCCGTGCCCGGTCTTTCTGCTCTGCCCGCCCGGAACCGGCCTGGTTTTATTCATCGTTTTTCCCGGCCTCCGTTGATTTCCGGTAACGGTTCCGGCGGCTTGCAAGAATCCGCTTCAGAACGATCCGGCACAGACGTTCCTGTTCCCTGGCGGAGATGATGCTGCCCTTTCCGGTACGGTATTCGTATTCCCGTCCGAACACGTGCCCTTCCCCGTCCCGGATAAGACAGTCAATATAAATGGTGTTAAGAAGCTCTACATTGTGAAGAAAGGAACGCTGTTCCACACGGATATCGATCAGCAGGTGAGTAGCGGCCTGTATTGTGTTTTTTCCCCTGCCGGTCAGCAGCGTTTCCGCTATGACCCGTATCTGGGAGGCGATACCTTCTTCCGGTACGTGGTCCACCGTAACCGTTATTTCACCGGTACGGTAATCCCAGGGGGCAGGCGTACCGGGGTAGGGATTCCAGTACCCCCCTCCCGATCCGCTGGCGCATGACAGAATGGCGCATGATAGGAACAGTAATACTGTCAGAACCGGCAATACGGTCCGTTTTTTGGGTTGGATTTTCTTCATGTCAATCTCCTTTCCGGATTTCTCCGGGTTTTTCCGGCTGCGCACTGAGGAATTCCCCTGTCAATTCCGCCAGTCGGGTAAGAGATGTATTGTTCCCCGATACAATCCTGGCTTTTTCAAGAAACAGGTTTGCCCGTTCCTCAAGACCCAGGCTGTACCAGCTTAGGGCCATGTCAAGGTATACCTTGGCGGAATCGCTCAGGGCCGCTTCCGCGCGGCGCCCCATGGAAAGCCGCTTTTCCCAGTCCCCGGTATTTCCTGCCAGCAGGACGTAGAGGTAAAGGACACGCCAATCCGTGGGATTAAACGACAACTCCCGGTCCAGCGCGTCCCGTGCAGCCGCCAGTTTTTCGGCGGAAGCCGCGGAACCAGGGGAGCCGGTGGAAGAACCAGGGGAAGAACCAGAATCGGCGGGAGAGGGGGATGCCGCCATCACCAGGCAGCGCAGGTTCCACAGGCGGGCCTCGGTGTATTCAGGATATTTGGCCGCAAGCTTCGCAAACAGTTTTGCTGCATCTGGTATTCTGTTCTGGAAGAAGAGAACCTTTCCTTCAAGCAGACGGGCCTGGTAGAAATTCGGATCAAGCCTGAGACTTTCACGCAGGTATTCCAAAGCCTCCGCATAGTGTTCCTGTGAATAGGCTTCCGTGGCAGCAACATAGACCTCCTCCGCCCTGGCCCTCCCCCCGGAGAAATTCCCAGGACCGCAAGCGTAAAGGAACGCGACGAGGAATGTAACCATACCTGCTTTAATACAGTCCATGTTTGTCAACCGTCCTAATACACGTCTTAATACCCGGCCCCATACCGGTTTAATAGCCGAACAGGGCGCCAAGTTCTTGCCAGGCTTGTTTGGCGAAAGGGCCGTCGTTGTCCAGACTGATGATCTTCTGCAGAACAGCTGCGAAATTCCCGTAACTTTCCGGGTAGAGTAGACGGGCCCCCAGCCAGAGATTCCAGTAGTAGCTGGGGAACAGCCGGAAGTAGGATTCCAGTTCAATGTAGCGGCGGAACTGATCCTCCGACAGGCTGCCCCTGTTTATCTCCTCTTTTATGGCCAGGTATTCCCCGGCAAAAAAATCCCCCCCCGGCGGCGGAACTTCAAGTCTCCTGTCTTCCCCTTCCCCGTACCCGGCGCGGTATTCCTCTTCCAGGTAAATTGCGTAGGCCGCCCGTTCCATCTCCCCTGCGGAGCGGTACACTGCAGCGGCAAAGATACCCAGACTGGGGAAAAAGGCGCCGGTCTGGAAATAACGGTTCAGTACCGCCACCGCATCGGCGGATCGTTCAGCCTGGGTCAGAAGAAGCAGGTAGGCCAGAATATCCTGCGCCCCGGTGTCTACGGTAAAACCGGGGGCATTACCCGAAAAAACTCCGTCAAAGATATCAAGGGCCCCGGCGTAGTCCTGCAGGGCGATGAGAATGTGGCCTTTGAGGGAACGGTAGGCCTCGGCGTTTTCTCCGGCGCTTTCGATTGCCTGTTCTGCGTATTCCAGGGCCTGGTCGTACTCCCCACGGTTAAGGCAGATCTGCCCCAGTGCCCCGTACATGATGGAAAGGTAGTTCTCATCCCCGTCCAAGAAATTTTCCCGGACCGGGTTCTGTCCCGCGATTGTCTGTGCCCGGCGCAGGTAATCCCAGGCCCGGCCCTCCTCTCCCTTGGCAAGGTAGTAGGTCCCCAGGTCCACCTTAATGTAGAGGTGTTCCGGATAGCGGAGTTCAAAATCCTCCAGCGCCAAAACCAACTCTTCCCCTGCAAGGTTCCCGTTTCTAAGCTTGTCGTATTCCTCTGCCGCTTTGCTCCCCCCTCCGCAGGAGGGCAGAAGAGCCGTCAGGCCGAGGAAGATCATCAAGAACTGTGTCATAGCTGCCTCCACCTATATATAGGGGCGGCTATGCATGGCGCTTGGATTTTTCGGGAAAAAAATCAATAGAACGGCAAATGCCGGGGTTACAACAGGCTGCTATTCCTTCCAGTGGCCGGCTTTGCGGATCTTCTGGTTGCGGTAGCGGACAAGGACCGGGAGGCTGCGGCTTGAGAGGTTCGCCAGGTCTTTGATCAGGGTGGTTTTGATGCGGGCCGCCACGGCATCAGGGTCGTCCTGGGCGCCGCCGGGGGGTTC
>JAITJW010000125.1 GCA_031278715.1 Treponema sp.
GGGGAAGCCCGGAAGCCGGGTTAATTGAAAACAGGAATGTCTTCGAGTCGTTCCTTCTGCGGGTAAAGAACGGTTTTTACGTGCGGGGCATGGCAGTCCTCCAAAAAATAAAAGCACGATAAGAGCACGATGCCACGCAATTCAATTTTCATTCTCAAATAAAGAACACGTAATTCATTATCCTGTAAGGAATTACGTGATTTGGGGAGTGGAGGATTCGCCCGGAAGCCTTCAACCTCCTGTTTCGGGCTTCCGGGCCGGGGTTTTGCCCTGTCGGCGCCGTCCTGGCGCCTTTCCCTCCCTTCGGCCGGCGGGCTAAACCCTTCGAATCCTCATCTAAAAACAACAACGGCTTTCCTCACGGAAAGCCGCTTCTTTGGGGAGTGGAGGATTCGAACCTTCGAAGGCTAAAGCCAACAGATTTACAGTCTGCCCCATTTGACCACTCTGGAAACTCCCCAGGGGACCGGATTTTCAAAATTCCGGTTTTTCACCATCCCCGTAGCCTAACCGCGGGTGACCAGCCATCTTTCGGAATTGAACCGAAGACCTCGAGATTACAAGTCACGCGCTCTGCCAACTGAGCTAAGATGGCTATTCCTACTTCTGTGTAAAGGTATCAATTGTTACCGTGATAACTTTGTACTGTAGTGTTATATACATACTAAAAACCGTGCGCTGTGTCAAGTGGGTTTTGGGCTGGCTGGAAAATTGCCTTTCAAACCGGCTATACTGCCTCCCTATGAATCTTGAAGCCTTTATTCTGGGCTGCGGGGGTATGATGCCCCTGCCGAACCGGCATCTTACCTCTGTCCTGCTGCGGCGGGAGGGGGATCTGTTTCTTTTTGATTGCGGGGAGGGTACCCAGGTGTCTTTGAGGCGGCTTAATCTGCGCTGGAAAAAGATATCTGTCATCTTTGTCAGTCATACGCACGCGGATCACGTAACCGGTATACCGGGGCTTTTGATGCTTTCCTCCCAGGTGGACCGGGATGACCCGCTCTACATTATCGGTCCCCCGCGGATAGCGGAGTACATCGAGGAAAGTCGCCGGGTTTTGGACATGTACATCAACTACGAGATTGTGGTCCAGGAGATCACGGGGCCGGGGGTGGTCTACCGGGGGGAGGATTTTCAGGTGCGGGCCTTTCCGTTGCGGCATACGAAGCCCTGTTACGGCTACACGCTGGAGGAGGATACCCGGCCTGGGGAGTTTCACCCGGAACGGGCGGAGTCTCTGGGGGTGCCACGCGGGCCTCTCTGGTCGAAGCTGCAGTCCGGGCAGGCGGTGGAGCTTGCCGGCGGAACGCTGGTACAGCCGGGGGAGGTGCTGGGGGAGGCCCGGCCGGGGAGGAAGTTCTCGTTTGTTACCGATACGCTGGGTTTTCCCGATATTGCCGATCAGGTAGTCGGTTCCGATCTCTTTGTCTGCGAGGGGATGTTTTGCCGGGATCTTGTGGACAGTGCACGGGAGAAGCGGCACATGACTTCGGAACAGGCGGCCCGGATAGCCGCGGCCGCACAGGTAAGGAAACTTGCCCTTATCCACTACAGTCCCCGTTACACCGATTACGATCTTAAACAGCTTCTGACTGAAGCCCGTGAGATATTTCCCGCTACGGTGCTTACCAGGGATCGTATGATCTTCCCGATAGAGTACCGCTGACGGTAACTTTGCCGGGTTTTCTGTGTTAACATAGTGCCTGTACCGGACTGTTGGGGCTTGTCCGCGCCGGGTTTTAGGCTGAAGCTCCGAAAACTCCTGATAAAGATGGATTTTATGATCGAGGTACAGGATCTAAGCAAGTACTATGGCAGTGTAAAGGCGGTGGACGGGGTTTCCTTTCGGGTGGACCGGCACCAGGTCCTGGGTTTTCTGGGGCCTAACGGGGCGGGGAAGACTACTATCATGAAGATCCTGACGGGTTACCATTTTCCCAGCGGGGGCAGCGCCCTGGTGGACGGTATTTCGGTAACGGAAGACCCGGTGGAACTGAAGCGGCGTATCGGGTATCTCCCGGAGACGGCGCCCCTTTACGGGGAGCTGACGGTGGAGGAGTACCTCAACTTTATTGCCGGCGCCCGGTTTGTCCCCCGGCATAAGCGCCGGGCGGTCCTTGATTTAAGTATGGAAGCCTGCGGGCTTTCCGGCTGCCGTTTCCGGCGGATAGAGACCCTGTCCAAGGGCTTTAGGCAGCGGACCGGCCTGGCCCAGGCCATGCTCCACGATCCCCCCATTCTGATCCTGGACGAGCCTACCGCGGGGCTGGACCCCAACCAGATCATCGGGATTCGCTCCCTTATCCGGGAACTTGGAAAGCGGAAGACCGTGATCCTGTCTACCCATATTTTGCAGGAGCTGGAGGCGGTGGCCGATCAGGTGCTTATCATCAATCGGGGGAAAATTGTCGCCCAGGGCAGGCCGGAGGAAATTGCCGGCGACATAAAGGGGGGGGATACCTGGGAAATTTGCCTTAAAGGGAGGGCGATTCAGGCCGGGCTTGACCGTCTGGGCTTCGTATATTCCCGGCCCCGGATCGAGGAGGCGGAAGACGGTACGGCGCGGCTTTCGTTTTTTGTCCCCGGCGCCAGGGGGGTCGAGGGGGAGGCGATCTTCGACTGGGCGGTCCGGGAGGGTTTTAAGATACTGATGATGAACCGCCGTTCGTTAAGCCTTGAGGATATTTTTGTCCACCTCACCTGTGGTGAGGAGATCGCCGCAGGTAAAGACATTACCACGGGCAAGGAGATCGCCACGGGTGAGGGGCTTAAGCCCGGCGGAAAGCCTGTCGCCCCGGAGGATGGCCGGTGAAAGTCGCTGCCGGCGGATTCAGAAGTACCGCCGCGCTGGTCCGTAAGGAGCTCTACTCCTACGGTATTTCCCCGGTCTTTTACGGCATGGGGGTATTTTTTCTGCTCTTTGTGAATATCCGGTTGTTTTACTTTCAGCGTTTCTTCGCCAGGGATACGGCGAGCCTCCGCGACTGGTTTGCCGCCTTTCCCCTGGCCTTTATCATCGTTATTCCGGCGATAACGATGAGATGCTGGGCGGAAGAGCGGCGGCTTGGGACTATGGAACTGCTGCTAACGATGCCTTTTTCCGAATGGAATTTGGCGCTGGGGAAATTTATTGCCGCCTTTGCGGTTTTGCTGGTGTTTCTGCTCTTTACGGTTCCGCTTCCCCTTTCGCTTCTGGTCCTGGGGGATTTTGACGGGGGGATCATCCTGGGGGAATACGCCGGTATTACGTTGCTGGGGGCCTCGGCTACGGCGCTGGGGCTTTTCTTTTCCTCGTTTTCCAGAAACCAGGCGGGGGCTTTCCTGGGAAGCGCTGTGGCGCTGCTTGTCGTTACGCTGATCGACCGGGTGAATCAGATTCTGAATCTGCCGCAGGCTTTGGCAGAGGCCCTGAACTTCCTGTCCCTTAACTTTCATTTTGAAAGTTTTTTCAGGGGAATTCTGGACAGCCGGGACCTGGCCTTCTTCATCCTGAGTACCCTGTTGTTTCTGTTCCTTACCACCAGGGTGCTGATCTTCAGGAAGTGGAGTTAACAGCTTGTATGCGTGAAGCGCCACAAATTCCTGGAATGAGGGGCAGGGGATGACCAGGACCCAGGCTAAGGTACTCTGCGCCCTTTCGTTGACGATTCTGGCGCTGTGTTTCCTCCTGTCCCGGCGGATCTGGTTCCGGCTGGACCTTACCAGGGACCGTTCCCATACCCTCTCCGCGGTCTCGCGGAATCTGCGGAACGAAATACCTTCCGGGGAGGAACTGCGGATTACCTACTACATTTCCGGCAGGCTGGCTTCAATGTACCCCATGCCCGCGGAGATCGAAGACATACTGAGGGAATACGCGTCCTGGTCGGGGGGGAGTATACGGGTCAACCTGCGGGACCCCACAGGTGCGGATACTGCGGCGGAGGCGGAACGTCTGGGGGTCCTGCCCCAGCAAATCGCCACCGTGGAACAGGATCAGGCCGGTGTGGCTACGGTCTACACGGGGATCGTTATCGAGTACCTTGACCGCTATGACACGCTTCCCGTGGTTTTTTCCCTGAATACCCTGGAATACGACATTACGTCCCGGATCCGAGCCCTGCTGCGGGGAAGCGAGCGGCAGATCGGGGTCCTTGTGGGGGACGCCTACCGTAGCTGGGATACCCACTACCAGCCCCTGGCCTCGGCGCTGAGTCAGGCAGGCTACCGGGTCAGGCTTTTCGGCGCGGGGGAGGAGATACCTTCCTCCCTGCCGGCGCTGCTGGTTCTGGGGGGGGCGGAGGACCTGGATGAGTGGTCCCTGTACCGGATCGATCACTACATCCAGAACGGGGGGAAGGTTTTCTTTGCCCTGGAAGGGGTCTTTGTGGACAGTGAAGGCGGTTTGGAGGCGCGGGTCATAGAGGACCGGGGGCTTTTGGCGATGGTCTCTTTTTACGGCGCCACGGTACAGCCGGAACTGGCGCTGGACCGGAACGCCCGTACCCTGCAGTACCAACTGCAGGCCCCCAACGGTTCCCTGCAGTTCAGGACGGTCCTCTACCCCCACTGGTTCGGCATACTTGCGGAAAATACCAACGCCGCTCATCCGGTAACCGCTGATTTTTCCGGTTTGGACCTGTACTGGCCCAGCCACCTGGCCCTTACCCCACCGCAGTCGGTGGAGGCGGAGATACTTGTAACCGGAACGCCGGAGGGCTGGGCGCTTAGCGGCGATTTTGCCACCAATCCCGAAACCGCGTACCGGATGGAAGAAACGGAAAACCGGGGGCAGATGATCTTTGCCCTGAGCCTTTCGGGGACCTTCCCCTCCTGGTTCAGCGGTGTTGCGAAACCTGAGCGGGAGGGGAGTTCCGGGGAGCTTCCCGATCTGCCCGCCGCCGCGCTTCCTTCCCGGATCATCGTGGTTTCCGACACGGATATGGCCGGTGATCTGCTGAACTACACGCTGGCTGACTACAACCTCGATTTTCTGGTAAAGGCCCTGGACTGGCTGGGCAATGATGATGAATTGATAGCGATTCGCGGCCGTTCCGGTAGAATTGGCCGTCTGGATGGCATTGTTGACCCGGTGAGGAAACGTGCCGCCATGAGTTTTGCCCAGGGTCTTAACGTGGTGTTTCTTCCGCTGGCCCTGATTGGGGCCGGAATCCTCTTCGCGTGGAAACGCGGCAAGAAGGCCGGTCGCGGCAGGGGGCCCGGTAATGCGGTATAGGCAAAAAGTTACGGTTCTTTTGTGCCTGGCCGCGGTACTGACCTGTGGTTATATTTTGACGCTCGTGTTTGATCCGGAACGGAGCGGCCGCCGTTCCGACGCCTACACTTGGCTGGATCCCGGGCTGCGTGATTCCGTTGACCGTGTTGACTTTAACGGGGGTGAGTCCGGCCGGAGCATGGGGGCCCTGAGTCTTCTGCGCCGGAACGGACGCTGGGTGGCGCTTCGTGAGGGTATTGAGTACCCCGCGCGGGAGGCGCGGGTGGATGAACTGTTGGATCTGTTGTCCCGGCGGGCATCCTACCCCCGCCGCTCGGATTCTTCTGCAGGCCACGGGCTTTTCGGTCTGTCCGAGACAACGGCCTCCCGGATTACGCTGCGGGGCGGCGCGGGGCTTCCCCTGCTGGACCTGCTGATTGGAACGTCCGACTCAGGCGGCGGGAGTTTGTACATGCGAAAGGCGGGCGGCAGCGAAGTTCGATCCGGCGACGGGGGCCTGAGCGCCTATATTGATAACGAGCCTGGGTCCTGGTACGATCTGCGGCTCTTTCCCGAAACCGGGGAGGGCCGTGTTACGCCGGATTTAGTCCAGCGTCTTACCGTGTTCCTTCCCGCCCAGGCTTTGCAGGACGCCTGGACGGAGGGGCTTACGATGCTGATAAGCCGCGTGGGAAACGGCTGGCGGATCGACGCGGGGGATCGATCCCCCGATCCCGGCGACATAGAAAAAAGCCGCGTAGATTCGTATATCAGCGGGATTCTTGCTACGACCGGGGATGATTTCGTTCCTCCCCCGGTTCTCTCAGGGGAGCAGGCCCTGATCCTGGAACTTGGGGACGGCCGTGTCCTCAGCCTGCACCTTGGTCCCCCCGGCGAGGACGGGCAGCGGCAGGCGTGGATCTTCGGGCCGCTGGAAGGCCGCGGGGGAGTTACGGAACCCGCCTACGGGTATGCGCTTGCAGCCTGGGCCCTGGACAGGATCTTCCGCCCGCCGGAATATTTTAAGAAATAGGGAACAGGCTGTTAATGGCGTCTGGTGATGTAGTGCCGGTATTTTTCAGGATCGCTTTTGAAGGCTACAATATGGGACTCCCTATCGTCCACGGCTTTTTTGAGCGCCTCCGCTGCTTCGAATGAGATCTGTCCCGCGTCGATTAAGCGTCCCGATCTGGAACTGATGCCGAAGCGAAAGTCGACTTTTGAACCGGCCGGCCGGGAAAGTTGACCAAGGACACGGTTATTGAATTCTTCCGACGCGGCGAAAGCCTGTTCCAGGCTAAAGCCGGGGCAGATAACCGAAATGCCCTGATCCTGATATTCAAAGATCAGGTCCCGGTGTTCAAAGTACTGTACCGCCTCCCGGCAGAAAAGCTGAAACTGTTCCGCGTCGAGTTTTGCCGGTTCTTTAACCACCGCGACGATCAGCGCAAGGTCCTGTTCGGTGGAAGCGCAGCGGTGCAGTTCTGAATCAAGCCGGTCGTTTGTATAAGCCTCCCAGCCTGTGCCGCTACGGGGGGAGAAAAGGCCCTGAGGTGTTTTCTGATCAGAATCCGGTAGTTCATCATCGTCAGTAAGATCAAAACCAGGCAGTTCATCATCATTATCATCATTATCAGTAAGATCGAAATCAGGCAGTTCATCAGTATCGTTATCATCGTTGTTATCATTATCATCGTTGTCATCGCTGTCAGTACCGGCATCGTCCGGCGGCATCCAGTCATCCGGAACCTGGGTTTCCGCGGGGGGATCCTGCGGTTCTTCCGCCTGTACGGCGCTGTCAGGCGCTTTTACGGGGGTCTCCCCGGAATTTTCTGTGGCCGGTTTTTTATATGCCCCCTGCGGCATTTCCCGGGGAACGGGTTCCCGGTTTTTTATCAGCAGAGTATCCATCAGCAGGGTAAAGAAGGCCAGAACCAGTGCCGACAAAACCACCATGAGGGTTTTCTTGAGGACGCCGATGCAGTAATCGTAATCTATGTAACCTGAGACCGCCTGAATATTCACATTCCGCTGGCCTTCGACCCGCAGGGGCAGGTATTTGGGCGGGTTACTGACCGCAAAACGGGGTATAAAACGCGGGGAATCGTTTACCCAGGTGATCACCGTTCCCCGTTCCCGCTCAAAGGCAAATTCGCCCTGTGAACTGGTTATTACCACCCCCAAAAGAGTCTGCGAACCGTCGATAGAATCCTGGATGGTCTTAATGAAGGGTTCGTCCATAAACCCCAGGACCCCCGCCGCGGAAACAAGGTCCGCAATATTGTCGAATTCCCTGTCCGCCAAGGCCCGGCGATCAATAACGCTGTTGTAGATACTCAGCGCCCCGTAAGACAGACCCCCAATGTAAAGCATGACGCAGAGGGCGGCAATTATCGTACTTACAACCGGGGTTTTCCCCTCATCTTTTTTGCCTGACATAATCACTATCTATTTCGGCGTTATTAAGACTTGAGTTAAGGGCGCTTGTTCATGAACCGGGGGGCCGCTAATATTGGACCTATGACGATACGAGAACCCTCCCTGCCACCCGGCTGGTACCCTCAAAACGCCGGGGCGATTACCCGTTTTTTGGAATCGTGGAAAACCCGGAAGCCGGAACCCGGTGAAACCGGTTTTGGCACGGGGCGGAACGATCAGGGTCTTGCCGCCCTGTCCCCCCATGCGGGGTGGTACTATTCGGGGGCAATCGCCGCCGCAGCCTTCGCCTCGCTGGACAGCGGGGCGGAAACCCTGGCGATCCTGGGGGGCCACCTTGCCGCGGCCTCGCCGGTTCTTGTGGCTACGGAGGACGCGTTTCGTACTCCCCTGGGGCTTATGGAGATTGACGGAGAACTGCGGGACGCCTTCTGTTCGGCCCTGTCCGGGACCGGGGCTTCCCGTTCTACCGGCTGGATGCCGGATCTTTACCAGGATAACACGGTGGAGGTTCTGCTCCCCATGGCCCGTTTCTTTTTCCCCCGTGCCCGGCTTCTGGCCCTGCGGCTTCCCGCCGTTTCATCCTCCTGCGAAACGGGGAAGATACTTGCGGAGCTGGCCGGGACCCTGGGGCGGAAGCTTGTGGTTGCAGGTTCCACCGATTTAACCCATTACGGGCAGAACTACGGCTTCAGCCCGCGGGGGCAGGGGGAGGGGGCCCTGGCCTGGGTGCGAGAGGTAAACGACCGCCGTTTTATCGAAGCGGTCCTTTCAGGCGATCCCCGCGCGGTTCTTGACCGGGCGGAGGGGGAACGATCCGCCTGTTCAGCCGGCGCGGCGCTGGGGGTTCTGGGCTTTGTTCAGAACTATGTTCCCGGCGGAAACCGGACATCCGCCGGGCGGCCCGTTCCAAAACTCCTGGCCTACGGTACCAGCGCCGATCTTGACGGGGGCGGGGTTCCCGGCTCTTTTGTAGGCTACGCGGCCATCGGCTGGAAATGAATATTTTTTACGTGTGCGTCCGGCCAAATAACTACGCCATTTGGCCGGACGCCCGGCGGATCAGTCCGCCAGAACCCGGTCTATGGCGCCGGTAGCGTAGTCCCTGATCCGCCCGATTATCTCCACACCGACCCGTTCCGGTTCTTTCCGCCTGAGCGCCGCGGCCAGGGGGAGGAGTGTGGCGAGGACCTGCCGCCCTTCGTTTCCAAGGCCCGCAAGGTAGGCCCCGGCAGGTTTTCCGGGGAGCGGCGGCGGCAGGGCCCGTATCTGTTCCCGGTAGCGGCTAAGGAATTCCCGTGCCGGTAAGGGCTCTGTGATCTGCCGGGACCCCGCGACCTGCCGGGGCCCCGTGGCCGGCCTGCCGGATCCCCCGGCCCCGGCGGCGCCCCGCTGCTGTGGGGCTGCCGGGTATCCGGCAATGGGCGCGCCAAGCCCGGCGGCGGGGAGCAGCCGGGCCTCCATCCGTTTTCCTGCGGCTTCCAGGGAGTTTCTGTAGCGGATAAGGGTTTCCGTCTCGTAGTACCATGTTCCCTCCGCAGGGCCTGCGGGGGGGGTTCTTTTTTCCAGCGGGCTGCGGTAGAGGAACCGCGAAAAAAATGTTTCCAGCGGTTCAAGGCGGTTCTGACAGGTTTCAAAGTAGGGGAAGATATAGGTTCCCCGCGCGTAGGTCCTCCCCAGGGGGTATGAAAAATCCGCGCCGTAAAGCTCAATCTCGGCGGCTCCCAGGGTTTCCGCCAGCGAGACCGCCGCATGGGTAACGTTGCCCCCGGAACCGTCGATAAGCGGGAAAGGCCGCCACCGGGAGGCGATGTAGGCGCTCAGGGGATGACCGGCGGAAAAAAAGACCGGCCGCTCCGCCAGAGATGCCAGGGAGGGCGGGCTTGCCAGGTCCAGGAACAGGGGAATAGTTTTGCAGAGATTGGAACGCCGGGGGGGGATGAAGTGACGGTAACTGATGTGCTGGCAGTCAATGGAGATCACCGCATCCGGTTCAAGGGCTCCGTTCAAAAGGGCAGGAAGGCTGGTATCCGTGGCGATGAGGAAGGGCGCCCTCCCCTTTCTTCTGGCCTCTGCGATACGGGGTATTTGGGAATCCAGAGAAGGACCGGCTCCGCAGACCGCGGCCCGCTGTATCCGGGGCAGGGGGACTTCTCCAGTTCCGGCCCAAAGGAGGTTACGCAGGGTGTTCTTGAACAGCCTGATTCCGAAGTGGGCCTGAACCGAATAGTCCGCGGAGATCCGGCCTATGGCGGCGCGGATATCCGCGGCTGCCGAAGCGAATTCCGCGCCGGCCGCCTCCACCCTGGGCCGCAGGGGCAGGGTTCTGATGGCTGTTCCCAGGGCCGGAAGGTAAAGATCCGGGATCAGACGTTCCAGAACGCCGGGCCGGGGATCAACAAGCAGCCGCAGCCGCGGGTCCGCGAAAAGACTGCGCAGGTCCCGCAGGCCAAGGAGTTCCGCAAAGCCCCGCAGTCCGAACTCGACGACGAGGATCCGGTCGGTTTCCGTCCGCACCAGAGCCGCCTCCACCTGGTAGGCTCCCCCCATCCCAAGGAAAACAAGGAAATCTTCCCCGTCCAGCGTGGAGATAAGCCGTTCCCCCTCGCGGCGGGGATCGAACAGGGAGTGGAGCGGCCGGGCCGTAGCCTGTTCCGTCCTCCTGTCCTGCCCCGCCGGGCAGGATCTGTCGATAAGGGCGGGGACCGGATCGCCGTTCCGGGCTTCCATGAAACGGTAGTGGAGTGGGGCGGAAAAGTCGGGCCGCAGGGCGGCAAGACGTTCCGCCAGTTCCCGGTCCCGGTCCCGGAGACAGCCGATGTTCCCCTCAAAGAGGGCGTAAGGATCGGGGCCGCTCATCAAATTTCACCGGGGAGGTAGGGCCGTACCAGGGATTCCGCCTCGGCCCGAATCGCGTCCACAATCCGGGCCGGGTCTGCGCCCCGGCCCCCCTCTGTTTCGTGAAGGCTTGTGCCGGAAAGGAGCAGGGGGGCCAGTTCCCCAACGATGGTTCCCCGGCTGTTTGGGTCTTCAAGGGCGGCCATGAGGATCTCCAGGGCCCGGCCCGGCCCGGCGCAGGAGACGGCGTTCTCCGGCAGGATGTTTCGCGCGGGGGCCGCTTCCGCCCCGGGGGACAGGGGCAGATCCTGCGCCGTTATACGGGGAAGGCCCGCAAAAAGGGGGTTGT
Organism: Treponema sp.; assembly: GCA_031278715.1. Lineage (GTDB taxonomy): Bacteria > Spirochaetota > Spirochaetia > Treponematales > Breznakiellaceae > JAISFT01. Next base: position 10,818 of record JAITJW010000125.1, read on the forward strand.
TGTTTCCCAGGGTACAGAGCCTCCCGCCGTAGGAATCGAGCCGGGAGGCGAACCATTCGGCGTAGATCCGGTAACTTCCCCCCTCCCGCGCTGCCATCTGGCGGAAAAAACTCTGACTGTACTCAGCCCGGAACCGGGAAGCCCCCTCCCGCCAGAGCCGGTCGAAGCTGTAGGGCCGTGCGTGGGTACGGATACCCTGGGTGTCCAGGTCCATCCCGGCGATTATTATTTTCCCCTGACCCTGGCCCCAGTCCTGACCCTGGCCCCGGCCCTGGGCCCGGCCTTGGCCCCAGTCCTGACCCTGACCCTGACCCCAGTCCTGACCCAGGGCCAGCGCCAGGTCCACAGCTGTGGCCGTAACGGTTCCCCGCTGGGGCAGGACCAGGTGGGGAATACCCAGGCCCCGCAGGATAAGGCCCTGCCAGAGGCTGCCGTCGGCGATTCCCAGGATCGGGAGGCCGCCGCATTGGGAGGGGAGGCTCGCGGTAAGGCTAACGGCAAGGCCGCGAGTTCTGCTGCCGCCGGTAAAACCGGCGATTTTACCGGCGGCCCGGAACAGCTCGTAGAGGTGCAGTAGGGCCCAGCCGCCGCCGTCGGTACTCACAACAAGGTCCGGGACAATCCCGCGGAGGGCCATGACGGAGGATGAGGCGGCAATGATAAAGCACTGTTCCCCCAGCTCCCTGATAAGGGGAAGACTCTCTTCAAGGGAAGGGCCCGATCCGGTAACCAGGATGGGGACGGCGCTTTCCCGAATATCCTGAAGCACCGGAAAACGGCGGAGGAGACGCAGATTCTTGAAAAAATTACGGAACCACCGGTGTCCAAAGGCCATGAGGGTACGGCGTTCCGCGTCGAAACGCCTGATAGCAGCGGCGGCAGCGGCGAGGAGCTTGACGTATGAATCCCCGTAGAAATCCCGGCTGGGCCGCCATTCGATTATTTTTATCAATTCCGGCCCAAAGGCTTCCCCGCCGGGCCCAAAGCCCCCCCCGTCCTTTGCCAGCTCCTCAAATTCCCGCCCCAGAAATTCTTCCGCCGCAAGCCGCAGCCCCGGATCCCAGTACACCGTGTTCCCGTTTTCCACAGACAGCGCGCCGCGGTCCCTGGAAGCCGAAACATGGAGGGCGATAATACGCGCGGCGGGGAACCGTTCTGATAAAATGGGGATCATGTAGCCCAGACCCGGCTCTATCAAAATAAAACAGCGGATATGCGGGGGAATGGAAAGGGCATCCAGGTACCGCCCGGCTTCCGCCTGGGGATTGTACCGGGAATGGAGGGCGGTCATTACAGAAAGGGCCGGATATATTCCACCACCAGGTTCACATTATCCGCCTGGAACACCACCGGGGCTTCCGTTTCCAGACTTTTGGAAAGACGGTGGGCCAGAAGCTCCCGGTCAATTGTATTCGAAAACAACACAAGAATATGGCGGGACGAAAGGGGAACCGCGCTGCCAAGCGTGGCGACAATACGGCTTACCTGCCCGCAAAACGATTCCCCCTCTTTTTTCTCATCGTAGTTCTGCGGATACCCAAGGACAATGCCATGAACCGAGGGAAAGGTATTACAGTACTTGATGATCTCGTTTTGTAACTCTCCGGGAAGTTTACAGACCAAGGCGTATTCAGGGGGAATTTCAACGGGACTCTCGTTGTCCGGTTCAACGCAGGCCGGGGCGAGGGCTTGTATCCTGGCGGCTTTGCTCAAAAGCCCCATTAGGTCAACCCCAGATCCTTAAACAGCTTTTTGTAGGTATCGAAGTACTCCGATTGGGCGAATTCCTCGATTTTTTCTTCCGGCAACGATTCCAGCAGTTGATCCATGTACGAAAGGACCTGTTTCAATTCCTTCCTGAAGTTTCCCGGCAGACCGGCTGTTTCCGGTTCCGCTGCGTCTTCCGCCTGCCCTTCTTCCTCCGGCAGAATATCTTCGGGGATCTCGTCAAGGGAAATCCCCTCTTCAAGGGTATCGAGCCCGGCGCCGCCAAAACCCGCCTCCCCCTCGTCGTCAATCTCCTCGACAAGAAAACCTTCCGGAATGATCTGCTCCAGATCCTCCCCGCGGGAACCGCCCTCACTGGGGACGGGGATCTCCGCGGCGCTTTCCTCGGCCCTGGCGATCTCTTTTTCATCCTCAATTTCTACTTCTTCAGCCTCAATTCCTGCTTCATCCTCAATTTCTGCCGCCAGCTCCTCAAAACTCTCCAACAGCGGTTCTTCAAAAGCATCCTCCACCGCATCTTCCCCTGCATCTTCAGGGGGGATTCCACCGGCTTCGGGAACCAGGGCCGCATCGTCTCCGGAAACTTCCCCAGGGCCGGCGATACCTTCAAGGACTTCGGGACTTTCCTCAAAAACGGCGATGTCCTCCAGGACCGGTTCCAGCGGCGGGTTTTCCTGAATCTGCGTCCCAAGGTCAGGCTCGTCGATTACCGCGCCGCTCAGGTCCAGAGACCCTTCCTCAAAGTCCTCCAGACCGATCTCCTCCCCCTCCGGGGGGAGATCAAGGGAAATATCGGGAAAGGCCGACTCCGCGTCCGTTTCCCCTTCCGTAATTGTTTCCGGGTCCAGCGCAAGCAGATCCTCCGTCTCATCCAGGGAGATCTCCGGCAGATCCTCCGTTTCATCCAGGGAGATCTCCGGCAGATCCTCCGTCTCATCCAGGGAGATCTCCGGCAGATCCTCCGTTTCATCCAAAGAGATCTCCGGAAGTTCCAGTTCGTCTTCACCGGAAAGGGCCTCCCCGGAAGGGGATTCGCCGGGAAGGCTCTCATCCGGCAGCCCGGTATTCGTGTTGAGGGTCTCCGCTTCAAGGGAAACATCCTCAAGGGTATCCAGACTGTCTCCCCCGGAAAAATCCCCCGCTAAGTCAAGCCCTGTGGCGTCCGCCCCGGTCTCCTCGGTAAAATCCGCGGTATTGATAATGTTGTTAAGCTCGTCTCCGGTAAGGGCTATCTTGTCGTCGGCGCCGTTATTGTCAAAAAAACCATGAGATTCGCCGTGTTCCGTTTCAAGGCCGCCCCGTGCCATCGAAAATTCCTGCTTAAGGGCGCTTAACTCCTGACGAATCGATGAAAGTTCCCCGGCAATTTTCATAAGAAGCTGGGTAGACATGTCCAGCCCCGCGGAAGACGGACCGGCATCCTGTTCAGGTCCCTCAGCCGCCTTCTGTTCACCAGGTTCCTCGTCCTCCACCCCATCCAGCAGATCTTCCAGCGATATATCGACAAAACCCTCCCCGGAGGCCGGTTCCTCGGATACTTGAGCGGAAATGTCCCGGGAAGCCTCTAAGTCCCCGCCTGCCGGAACCGCCTGCCCGTCTTCGCCCCCAGAGAACGACATATCGCCTTCCCCGGAGGAACTTGAATCCTTATCTTCCGGGGAATCGGCGAACAAACCGTCCGTTCCGTCCGGTTCCGTATCCATATCAAAATTATCAAGGTTAAAGTCGCCTTCCGGGTTAAAATCACCTTCCGGAATTGAAAAATCCTCAGTACCGGAACCGGAGGAACTGTCAAGGTCAATGGAGAAATCGGGCAGTCCATCCAGATCGGGAAGGGACAGCTCACTACCCGTTTCGGTACTGTCGGAATCGAGAATCTGCGGTTCACTCTTTACCCATACTCCGTATTCATCCAATTCCTTGACCGAACCTATAGTTCCCCGGTCCTGATATATTGACGGTTTATTCTTCATGTATCCCCCCGGCGAGCTTTCAGAGAGCCGATTATGAGCGGACACCCTCGCCGATCCTCCCCTTTCATTACCGTTTGCTATTACCTTATCGGTCTTCTACACCAATATCCTCAGTAAGAAATGGTAGCTTAGGGGGTTTCCCATGTCAATGTGAGTTAAGAAGTGAGTTAAGAAGCCTGCCCCGCCGACCGTAAATGATGTAATGAGAGTGGTAAAGTACTGTGTGGCCCTTTGGGTTTTGGTAGTGGTTTACACAACCGTAAGCCTTTTTGCAGGAGAAAGGGGAATTTCGGCCTACAACGAGCTTCTGGAGGAGTTGGCCAGACAGGAAACAAATATGAAAGACCTTAAGCGGATCAACATGGAACTGGAAAATACGAAAAACGCCCTGTTGTACGACAGCGATACGATCCGCGTTTATGCCCGTGATCTGGGTTTTGGGGAGGAAAATGAGAAATTTGTCCGCATTGTGGGCCTCGGACAGAACCGGAAAGTTCCGCTTTTCCCCGGAGAAGTGGTGATCCCCGAAGAACGCCAGTACATGGACAACAAAACCATCTGCCTTATCTCGATTTTTGCCGCACTGACAGTTTTTATCGCCTTCCTGGTTCAGGACATACTGGATTTGAACCTGAACCAGGAACGGAGGGCGCCGTTCCTGGATCCTGCCGGTGTTGCGGGCAGATCCGTTCCCCTTAAAACTTTTAGAAGAACCCCGCAGGCCTTCCCCCCCGAACCGCCATTTACAAGTTAAGTCTTCACCGTCAACACATTAAGGAGGAGGGAGTTCATAAGCTCCAAAAAGGCAATGCGCGACCCGTGCGTTTTTATTTTTCATAGATTATTTTATCCAACTTTTTATTCGTGCCGAGGGGTTTAATACCCCGCCCCTGGGTGTGTAAGATTCATTTAAGGGTCAAGTTTAGCCCTTGGGGCGGTTAAAAAGGTATTAAACCCCGAGTGCAACCACCATTAGAGAACAACATACCCCGACCGCTTGCGGCGGGGTTGTTGATTTTGAGGTATTATGGGGGGGCTTTCGATCAGATTTTTACGTGAGACTTCACGTGTTTTTTGTTATAATGAAAAATCAAGGTAGTTGTTCCAAAAACTGAAGTTTTGGAACAGCCTCGATTGTATAAGATTTGCTAACAGCCATGATTACGGGGCTGTTTTGGCAGTTTGTCGTGGAGGTTTTATGCGTAAAGTGCAGCAAACTGCGAGGGTCGGGAGCCTCATGATGATGTTGATAGCCGTGTTGTGCCTGTTGTTGGTTTCCGCGCCCTTGGGGGCCCAGGAGATCTCCGCGGGATCCGATTCGATCCCCGAAGCCCTGTGGCGGCCGCAGCGGGGCGAAAGTCCCCGCTACCCCCGTGATCTGATTATCGGCAGCCTGGCGCGGGGGAATGTAAGCGACGGGGCCCGGCTTGCCGCCACGCAGGTCCTCTCCGCGCTGGTGGCGGGGAACAGGAGCGCCGCGGTTTTTTCCCGCTTTGACGCCTCAAGCCGGAACGGGCTGTTTTCCACCGTTGCCCTGGTGGAGCCCCGCAAGTACCGTCTTGGAGAGGGCCGGGAAGAGGCCGACGGGTCTTACTCCTTCCTGGTCCGTTTTATAGGGCGGGAACAGGGAATTGCCGGGGAACTGTACGTACGTTTTGAACCGGCCCAGGAAGCCGCGGCCGGGTCTGCGGCGGCCTCCGGAAGTGGCGCCTGGCTGCTGGATGATCTTCTCCTGGAAGAACAGCGGCCTTTGGGGGACTTTACCGAGGAGGCTGTCTATGATCTTCCCCCCTATGAGCGCCTTTTCTGACATCTGCTCAGGCCAATATCAGCCATACGGAAAACCAGTGGAGGATCGCTCCGGCAAGGACAAAAACATGCCAGATGACGTGGGAAAGACGGCGGTGGTGGCGGCTGTACCAGATCGTCCCCAGCGTGTAGGCGAGCCCTCCTGCAGCAAGGAATACCAGGGCGCCCGGAGAAGTGGAGCGGAATAGCCGTGCCGATACAGCCACGATGGACCAGCCCATGACGATGTAGATTGCCAACTCGATCTTTTTTATGAATTTAATTCCTGCTGCGTACAGGCTAATTCCCGCCGCAGCCAGCCCCCATTCAAGCCCGACATACACCCAGCCTATGGTCCCCCCCAGGCAGATGAGGCTGTAGGGTGTGTAGGTTCCCGCAATCAAAAGGTAGATGGCCCCGTGATCCAGAATACGGAATATCCGTTTTGCCCCGTCATGCCGGAGCGCGTGGTACAGGGTGGATGCGAGGAACATGGCGATCATCGAGGATGCGTAGATCACCGGGGAGATGAGCCTGACGGTCGTGAGGGGTTCCGGAGCCCCTGTTTTTACGGCCCGCAGGATCAAAAGCACCATGCCGGCTGTGGCAAGTCCCGCCCCGATACCGTGGATCAGAGCGTTGGCAATTTCCTCCCCAGGGGTCTGGAAGGGGAGGGGAGGGGGAATTTTACGCCCCTTTTCCAAGTAACTCATACAGCATAAGACATTCCGCCGCCCTTGAGGTTGCGGGCCTTTAGCTGAATCCGGGTGTCTTCCTTCCTTCAGCCGGCCGGCCGGCCCTGGACCAGCTCTCTATCCCGTGCCCTTCTTTTCCGTTACATTAGAAACCGGCATGAAGAAGTTAAAGGCATTTATTGAACGGTATATGTTTTCCGAGGCGCTTTCCCTGGACGCCCGGATGATAAACATGATCTGTCTGGTTGGCATGTTTGCCGCTCTGGTAACGACTATTTTCCGTATTTTTATGCGTTCCGGTCTCGTCATGGTTATCGTAATGGGCGGCATTATTTTTTCAATCGCGTTCCTTATGTTTGTCTGCAACCGCTTTCGCTGGTATATCCTGGGTACGTGGATAACCCTTTTTATGCTCTGCGGTCTCCTGTTTCCGGCAGCTTACTTTTTCCTGGGCGGCATGGACAGCGGTATGGCGGCTTTTTTTGTGTTGTCCGTCGTGATTATTTTCCTGCTGCTGGACGGAAAGGCCCTTGTTATTTTTCTCAGTGCCCACGTCGTTCTGGTTATAGCCTGTTATGTTGCAGAGTACCGTTTCCCCTGGCTGGTAAAGGCCATAAGCCAGCGTTATCAAACCGTGGATAATATTCTGGCCTTCCTGGTAACGGGTTTCTTTATCGGCGTAGTTATCCTGTTCCAGGAGCGGATATACCTGCTGGAAAAGAAGAAGGCCGATGCGGCGGGGGACCGGCTTGCCCGGCAGGACAAGCTGCTGCGGGTCATCAATAACAGTGCGACCCTGCTGCTTTCTTCGGATACGGAAGAGTTTGAAAGCCTGATGAGCAGAAGTATGGAGATGCTGGCCCGTAATCTGGAAGTTGACCGGATAAATCTTTGGAAAAACGACGAAAAAGAGGGAAAACTGTACTACCACCGGCTGTATTCCTGGTCGGCGGATACGGGATTTGCCTGGAAAAACGAAAATGAAGATTTTTTTTATCGGGACGGCCTTCCGCGCTGGGAACAGACTCTTTCCTCCGGCCGTTGCATAAACGGTCCCCTTAGTTCTCTGCCGGAAGATGAACAGGAACAGTTCCATAACTACCCTATTGTATCCTTCCTGGTCATCCCGGTTTTTCTGCACAGGACTTTTTGGGGCTTTGTCAGTTTTGACGACTGCCACCGGGAAAGGATGTTCCCCGCCGACGAGGAGGGAATACTCCGTTCCGGCAGCCTGCTTCTGGTAAACGCTATGGTGCGGAACGATGTTATGCAGAGCCTGGTTACGGCCCGGGAGGAGGCCCTGTCCGGAGCCCGTGCTAAGAGCGAATTCCTGTCCAACATGAGTCACGAGATACGTACCCCCATGAATGCCATCATCGGCATGACCAATATCGCCAAATCATCCGGCGATATAAACCGGAAAAACGAATGTCTTGATAAAATTGGGGATGCCTCCGCACATTTATTGCGGGTTATCAACGACGTGCTGGACATGTCAAAGATCGAGGCCAACAAGCTTGAACTTTCCTATGTCAGCTTTAATTTTGAGAAAATGTTGCAGCGGGTGGTGGACGTTATCAACGTCAAGGCCGCCGAAAAACAGCAGAGCTTTTCCGTATTTATCGATTCGTGTATCCCGCCCTTCATAATCGGCGACGATCAGCGGCTTGCCCAGGTTATTACCAACCTGCTGAGCAACGCGGTAAAATTTACCCCGGATCAGGGTTCTGTCCGCCTTAACACCCGGCTTCTGGAAAAAGAAGGGAAGGTCTGTACTATCCGGATCGATGTTATTGATACGGGCATAGGGGTAAGCCCGGAGCAGCAGAGGCGGCTTTTCAATTCCTTTGAGCAGGCCGACAACAATACGTCCCGGCGGTTTGGCGGTACCGGACTCGGACTGGCAATTTCCAAGCGGATTGTGGAAATGATGGGGGGGACCATCACGGTAGAATCCGAGCCGGATAAAGGTTCCACCTTTGGGTTTACCATCAAAGTTGAGGAAGACAACGGAAAACAGGACGGCGTAGTACAGAAGGGCGTAAACTGGGGTAACGTAAAGGTTCTCTGCGTGGATGACGATTTCTATATTCGGGAATATTTTTACGAACTGTCCCTCAGACTCGGTTTCAGATGTGATACCGTTTCCGGCGGCGAAGAAGCCGTAGCTGCGATAGAAAAAAACGTCTGTTACGATATTTATTTTGTTGACTGGAAGATGAAGGGGATGGACGGCATTGAGACAGCCCGCCGGATAAAGAAACTGGTCCGGGATGATCCGAACACCCCCTCCCGTCCGGTGGTGATCATGATCTCCGCAGGGGAAATGGACGATATCAAGCAGGAAGCCCGCAGCGCCGGGGTTGACAGGTTTTTACCCAAACCCCTGTTTCCCTCCGCCATTGCGGACTGCATAAACCGGTGCCTGGGAACGGAAAACCTTATTGCCGCCGCCGGCCCCGAAGTTCCGCCAGTGGATGTTTTTGAGGGGCGCAGGATCATTCTGGCGGAGGACGTGGAGATAAACCGGGAGATTGTCCAGGTTCTGCTGGAACCTACGGCGGTGTGCATTGACTACGCGGAAAACGGAGTCGAGGCAGTTAAACTGTTTACCGCTTCCCCCGACGCCTACGACATGATCTTTATGGATGTCCAAATGCCGGAGATGGACGGTTACGAGGCGACCCGCCGTATCCGCACGTTTGAAAAGGAGCGGCGGGAGAAAACGGCCGCGGCGCCGGGCTTCGTAAAAGAAGTACCGATCATCGCCATGACCGCCAACGTGTTCCGGGAAGATGTTGAAAAGTGCCTGGAGGCGGGAATGAACGACCACGTGGGTAAACCCCTGGACATTGATGAGGTTCTATCCAAACTGCGCTATTACCTGAAATCCCCGCTTCCCCACGCCTAGCCGTTTGTTGCGCTGGTGTCAGACACCCTTGTGTTAATAACCCGTAACAGCGTAATTATAAATCAGCGCAGCGTTTAGCCTAGTACCTTGATTTACAACATCATCAATAAACGCGTCAAATTCCGCGTTGTCGCTCATTTGGGTAATTAACGCATCCGCCATTTGGGAAGCATTGCTAACGCCCGATAAACCCAACGCATTAACAATTCGGGCTTGCATTTCTGCCTTTATCTCGTTCAATAATATTGTATGATGATGTACCGACAGATCGCTAACCGGGATAGCGCCGCTGCGGAGAAGAAGTTTATTATAGGACTCTACGGATGGCACAGACTTACCAATAGCTTCGAGCGAAGCCCGGAAAGAACTGCCCGTATTGTCTAGACTAATATTTGCATCTGTAATAGGTGTGCCATCACCAATACGTCCTGATGCACTAAAATCGCGCATTCTTAAATACACTCCATCCTGGTACGCTTTATAATATTTTTTAAACTCTGTGAGAACATTATTATCTTGCCCCGCAAAAATATGGTTTAATATGATATTAATGTGGCTCTCAATATTAGTTGTGTAATCCGCCAACGCGTTGTCCGCAAGGGGTTTATTTACCGTATTGGCGCGGTTCTTTATTTGCTGCTCCGCCGCACGCAATGACTCAAACCTTTCCGCTAATGTCGGGTACGTGGTCTTTGCCGTGTTAAAAAATGACACCAAATTATTGGCCTGGGTCGAAAGATCCGATAATATATCCTCTGTGGCATTCACTACAGATCCAACCTCAACACTACCCATATTGCTAGTCCCATACCTAGAGAGGCTTCCCAACACATTTACATCTTTTGTTGGGTCTGTATCCGGCAATTCTTGGGCTGCCATGTTCACCTCGTTACCATTTGCATCTAACTGTTTACCTGCCGCAATGGAACCGGTTTCACGCAGCGATGGATCCTCCGGAGAGGTTACCGTACGCGTCTCCGTTGTGCCGTCAATCGTACAGGTCCGCGTATCCGTACGCGTGCCGATACGGTATTTTTTGCCATTCTCTGTATAGGTTGCGTACTTTTCGGTCTGCCATTTACCCCAAACGGTCACACCCTGTTCCCATTCGCCCCAAACATGTTCGTGCTGTTGGGTTCCGCCGCCGCCATCAGGAAAAACAGTTGTGTCTTCTTCATAAAACTTCCTCCATTCTTTGGTTTGAGCTTCCAAAGTC
>JAITJW010000170.1 GCA_031278715.1 Treponema sp.
AAAGGAGAAACTAAAACCTGCATGGAGAAAACAGGGGGTCTGATAATCCGGAGACTGGCGTGGTTCCTTGCGGGTCTCTTGTTCGCATCCTGTCCCCAGTCCGGTCCATCTTTTCAGGAGTTCATTTCCATTGCCAGTAATGCCGATCTGGCGAAGATAGGTATTACGTACCCCCTTGGCGGGAATTACCGGCTTACCGCGGATATTACACTCAGTGGCTGGATGCCCATCGGTACTACTGCCAATCCTTTTTCCGGCAGTTTTGACGGGAACGGACATACCATTACCTTGAAAAGCTTTCATAATGATGTTGTGCTGACCACGGGCAATAAATACTTGGGCATTTTCGGTTATACCAGGGGCACATCAGCAGGGGCGGTAGTAGAACTGCGCAATCTTTCCGTTTCTTCGGCGATTAGCCAAACCATAACAACAAGCGGCGTCTGTTACGCGGGTATCCTTGCCGCTTATGCCGATCAGTACACAAAATTCGTCTCGGTTTCGGTCTCAGGCAGTCTTGTCCTTAATCGCGCTGCGCTAAACGGTTCCGCCATATACGGAGGCGGTATCGTAGGATACATGAAAAACTCAAGTATAAGCGATTCCATCTCCTCCGCTTCTCTGGATTTCCCGTGTACAGCGGAATCTGAGGGCAGCCCGGCCGGTAATGCGGGCGGCATAGCGGGGTACGGTGCAAACGGAACCGTTATAACAAATTGTTCCGCATCGGGTTCCGTTCAGATTAGCTCCAGGGGTTTCCAGTCAGGCGCCGGCGGCATTATCGGATATGTTACCGGAACAGCAAGCAAGGTATCACACTGCTCTGCTTCAGGGAATATTACAATGACCGGTCTGTACCAGCAGGAATTTGCCGGGGGCATTGCAGGCTATTCAGGGGGAAGCGCCACAATTTCCAAATGCCGTTACACCGGCGGAACCGTACAAAGTATCGGGTCCGGCAGCCAGTATCCGTATGCCGGCGGTATCTCAGGGTATAACTATGGCGGGGCAATCATCGAAGAGTGTTACTCAAGCGGGGCAGTCCGTGCCGAAGGGACACTCATCCCCTATGCCGGTGGCATAGCCGGATATACTTCCGCCGCTTCGGCGGCTATCAAAAACAGTTATTCAACCGTGGCGGTAGAAGCTGTTTCACAAGGAGAGACTGCGCTGGCAGGTGGTATTGCAGCGGCAACAGCCAACACAGGGAAAATCTCAAAATGCTACGCTGCAGGAACGGTAAGCGCCACCGTCAACGGGCAGGGAAGTACAGGCGAAGGCACAGGCATTGCGGTGGGGGTAAATGCGGGCGGAATCTCCGGCTCTATTTATTACAGAACCCCATTCATTGAATATTGTGCAGCCCTCAATCCATCGCTGACAGGGACCGATTCATCAAGCGGGGCTGTTTTCAGGATTTACCGCATAGGCGGTGAAGGAACCGGTGGAACCAATACCTTGACAAACAACCATGCATGGTCCGGCATGGAACTGAAGGCCGGGGGAATCGTCGTAACGCCAAACGCCGGCGCCGACACGGCTGACGGCGCCGGCTGTACTGGAAAGCCGGACACAGGGCTATACCGGGATACCCTTGGCTGGGATTTCGCGGCTGTGTGGAAGATGGGAGCTAACGGCTACCCTGTCTTGCGGTGGCAGAATTAAATCCGGCATAATGGAGTATTCTGCCGTGTTGCACGGCGGGGTAACAGGATCCCAGGCAGGAGATATGCAGAATAAACGGTTAAAATTATTTGGCTTCCCGGTTCTTATGGTGTGGCTTCTTGTTCTGTTTTCCGGCTGTGATTACGGCCTACTGGGTAATGCGGATCAGACAGGGCTGTTCCTGCCCCGCGAACCACAGTTTGAAGCCATCATGTCCTCCATGTCCGGCGTATGGTACTCCCATTACGCGGGCACAGGCAGGCTGGACGGTTACCGGATTGGTACGATGGAGAATTTTAATTCAATCATGCCAAGCGGGAAAACAGCCCTCTTTCCCTCGTTTAAATCGAATCCTCCGACCTATACCAATGAAAATGTCGACTACGTTAATGATTATTTTGTGTTCTACGATGATACAGTCTACGGAGAGAAGGATGACAATACGGGCGGGAACGGCGGCTGGGAGGGTCTGGTTACCCGTTACATCGGCATCGTCCGGGCGATCAACATCTTCAACGATGATCCTGACCGTGGGGCCATTATCATCGAATATCTAACAGACTGTGCCCCCGGATGGCTTGAGCAATGGCCTGAATCATCGGGCGGGAAAGTTCCCTTTTTCGGTATCTACTACCGCAAGCTGGACAAGGATACTATTCAAATGGCCAATGCGATTGACCTGGCGGCCTATTACAACGGGGAAAAATACTACACCGAAACGGCAAGCCTGAACGAAGCCATAGCGAAAAATGATGTCAGAAACGAGGCGGAGTTTATTTCCTGGGGCGTAGTGATTCCGCAAGACAGGGAGAAATAAACATGCTGTTCTACCGGAATAAACAAAGCGCCGGGCCGGGCCGGGTATGGTTCGCGGCGGTTCTTCTGTGTCTGTGTCTTCCCGGTTCCATTTTCGCACAGGAAGGGGAACAGAAAGAAGCGGAAACCGCCGCGGCCGGGGATGGGAATTACGACGGGTACCTTGATTTTGGCGAGGACGAAGAGGGGATTACCATTTTCGGCGCGCCGGAAACCACCCAGCAGATGACGGTGATCACCAGGGATGAAATAGAAAAACGAAACGCCCGGGACCTGGCTTCCCTGCTTGAAGAAGTCCTGGATATGAGCGTTACCCGTTACGGCGGCGGTTATGGGAACCAGACGGAATTGAGCCTGCGGGGTTTCGATACGGAACGTATTGCCATTCTGGTGGACGGAATTCCCGTCAATTCTCCCCGTTCCGGCGAGTTCGATGTGGGCCAGGTTGATATTAACAATGTTGAGCGTATCGAAGTAATTTACGGTGGTTCCGATACCAAGTACAATGTTTCAGGTGCCCTGGGCGGTGTTATCAATATTATTACGATAAAAAAACAGCCGCTGGGGCTTGGTTTTGAGGCGGCGTTTTCCAACACCGGCTATCTGCCAGGAGAATACAACAGCCGCCACAAAAGGGGGGAAATCGGAGAGCCCCATATCGAGGACCTGGTGGATATGCAGTCGCTCAGTCTTTCCGCCGGATACGGTGCAAAAGATTTTTCATGGAGGGTCTCGCTTTTCGGAAACCGGGCGGGTAATCATTATCTGTACAAAGATGATTACGGTTTTGCCCGGCGCAAAATAAGTAACGAGGTTCTGGATGGGGGAGCCGGCGCGGTTTTTGCGCTGGATCTGCCCGATACCGCAACGCTTGTTTCGGATACAAAGGCTTATTACACTTATAAAAATTATCCGGTAACTCCCAACTCAACGGGCAGTGCAGTCGCAAATGATCTTCAGCTAACAGAAAACATACTGCTTAACGCGCCGTTTATCTTTCACCGTGATCTGGGGACGGAAGCATCCCTAAGCTACCAATACTCAAATACCAGATACGGAACAAATATCAAGAATTTCGATCATTACCTTACCGCCATAAACCGCTGGAACTGGTATCCGGGCGAAAAACTCACTCTTAGGGCAGGCATGGACTGGCGTTTCCTCTACATCAATTCCCAAAGCCTAACGGAAACCCAGCCGATAAAAACCGGTAACCAGGGGGGCCTTTACATAACAGCGGAATTTTTACCCCTGAAACAGTTAATGATCATAGCTTCCGCCAAGGGCGTTACCGATACAAAAAAGGGGGTAATTGTCCCCAAGCTGGGGATCCGCTGGGACGCGGCCTCCTGGTTTGTCCTTAAAAACAACTACTTCAGAAGTTTCAAGTTTCCCGATTTTGACGATCTTTACTACCGCAGCCTTGACAGCTTTTTTGTGGGAAACCCGAATCTAAAACCGGAAGACGGTGTTGGAGCCGATCTGACCGGGGAATTTACGCCGGGTAAGCTTTTCAATATAAACGCATCGGTTTACGGTCAGTACACGACGGATTCGATTCACTGGGTAAAAAGCGCAGGCGGACGCTGGTCCCCCGAAAACATCGGAACCGCCTGGTTTATCGGTCTTGACCTCCGGCCAAACCTGACGCTGCCTATCAACCGGAGTGTATTCACGGCCATCACATTCGGTGTAACCTATCAATACCAGTTAAGCTGGCTTTTGAACGGAAACTTGGGCTTTGAGAACAAATTCCGTATACCGTATATGCCCAATAACATCGCCGGCGGTTCGGTGGACCTGGCATGGAAGACCGGATCCCTGCTCGTCTCCGCCCACTACGAGTCGACCCGTTACGCCGATACCTTAAACCAAATGATCCTGGACCCGTATTGTACGCTGCACATAACCTACAATCAGAGTATAGGCAGTTATATTACCGTCTTTGGCGCCCTGCGGAACATCCTGAATGCCCACTACGAATCATTCGCCGGTTATTATATGCCCGGAATATCGCTGACGCTGGGACTGCGAACAAAACTATCGTCCAAAAAATCAGAAGCCGACCCCGGACGGGAAGCTGAAACACAGAATTAAGACATGGGCAACAGCATGGCCGGCGGGGGCGGCGTTTGCAGGTCCCTTGGTGTTTACCCTGTTTTTCCCTGACGGGGAACTGCTGGAACTGGGAACAGTGTATCTCCATATCCTTGCCTTCTGCCAGCTTTCAATGAATGTCGAGGCGGTGGGTTCAGGAGCTTTCAAGGGCAGCGGCAAAACCATACCCCCTTCAGTGGTGGTGATTGGTAGCAACGTATTCAAGCCGGTACTGGCCTGGATCCTGTCCCATACCAGCCTGGGGCTTTACGGCGTGTGGATAGGCATTGTCATCTCCGCCAACCTGCGGGGGGTCTGGATGAACCTGTAGTACGCCATTGATACCCGCGGAAAACGGAAACACAGACCGGTATGAACACATGCCGGAATGTCTTATTCAGAAACTGTTACACGCAGGCTTAACCTCCCTGTTCTTTCCCGGTATACTACAGGTAACCATGTCCTCAAAAATTGATTTTGACAAAACCCCTCTGAGAATCTTCGCCGCGTATTACAAGCCGCACTGGAAACTTTTCCTGGCGGATATGTTCTGCGCATCCATGATTTCGGCGGCAGATCTGGCCTTCCCCATGATGACCAAATATGCCATTGAGCGACTCCTTCCGGGCGGCTTTTACCACTTCTTTTTTATCCTCGTTGTCCTCATGATTACCCTTTACCTCCTTAGAACGGGTTTTACGTATTTCGTAACCTACTGGGGGCATACGGTGGGCGCATATATCGAAGCGGACATGCGGCGGGATCTTTTTGGCCACCTGCAGGAACTGCCCTTCTCATTTTATGACAACAACCGTACCGGGCAGATCATGTCCCGTGTAACAACGGATCTTTTTGAAGTTACCGAGCTGGCCCACCACGGCCCGGAGGATCTTTTTATTTCTTTTCTCACCCTTATCGGTTCATTTATCCTGGTATTTACTATACGCTGGGAAATGGCCGTAGTCCTTCTTGTTCTTGTTCCCGTTATGCTGGGTTTCACCATTATTTCCCGGCGTGCCATGCGGACGGCATCAAAGACCGTAAAGGAGCGTACCGCCGAAATTAACGCATCGCTGGAATCGAGCGTTTCAGGCGCCAGGGTAGCGAAGGCTTTTACCAATGAATCCTACGAAACCGTCAAGTTCAGGGGCGGAAACGAAAATTACAAAAACGCCAAAAAGAACTATTACAAGGCTATGGCGGCCTTTCACAGTAAACTTGATTTTACAACGAATTTTTTTACAGTGGCCGTTATCGCCACGGGCGGGTTTCTTATTATGGGAAACAAGTCCACCCTTACCGAACTTATCACCTGTAATCTCTTCATCGCCGCCTTCCTCCAGCCTGTCAGACGGCTTCAGAATTTTGTCGAGCAGTTTACCAGCGGCATGGCAGGTTTCAACCGTTTTACGGAGATCATGCGGATAAAGCCCGGTATACAGGATAAACCCGGCGCGGTTCCGCTGGAACACATAACAGGTAATATCAAGTACAACAACGTTACCTTTGCCTACACCGAAGACGCCGCTGCCAATGAGCGTTACGTATTAAAAAACATCAACCTTTCAATTCCTGCGGGGACTACCCTTGCCCTTGTCGGCCCATCGGGAGGCGGCAAGACTACCCTCTGTCATCTCCTGCCAAGGTTCTACGAAATCCGGCAGGGCAGTATAACCATCGACGGCTATGACATCAGGGACGTTACCCTTGAATCCCTTAGACGGAACATCGGTATAGTGCAGCAGGAGGTTTTTCTTTTTGCCGGAACCATCCGGGAAAATATCGCCTACGGCAGGATCAACGCGGCAGAAAATGAAATTGTGGAGGCCGCCAAACGGGCGGAAATTCATGACGACATCATGGAAATGCCCAACGGTTACGATACCATTGTAGGTGAACGTGGAATAAAACTATCCGGCGGCCAAAAGCAGCGGGTTTCCATTGCGCGTATCTTCCTTAAAAATCCGCCGGTGTTGATCCTTGATGAAGCGACCAGCTCCCTTGACTCGGCAACGGAATACAAAATCCAGCGGGCTTTGGAAAAATTGTCCAGGGGCCGTACCACTATGATTATTGCCCACAGACTTTCGACGATTAGAAACGCCGGCCATATTGTAGTGATCGACGACGAGGGCATACACGAGGAAGGTACCCATGAGGAACTTCTTGCGGAAAATGGCCTGTACGCGGAACTCCATTCGGCGCAGTTTGCCTCCTGACGCCTACTTCGCCTTTTCCAGGGCGTTTTCCACGGCTTCAAGAAACTGGTTGTAGGCGATGGTGGCCCCGCTTACGGCCTCCACGTCTTTCAGACTGCCGGTCCGCTGGTAAGCGGCGGCGTATGTTTTCATTGCCGCCACTGCAAGCTGGGCCTTGTCGTAGAAATCCCGGTTGGAAATTTCCCCGTTCACCTTCCCGTAGTTCTCGTCCTTGACGGTCCCGTCTTTCTGCCGGGTAATGAATTCGCAGGCGCTTATCTTTCCGCCGGTGATGCCCAGGCTTACTTCCCCCCAGGCGCCGGTGTCGTCTTCGCCGCTGCGCCCCGTATAGGACCCGTCTTTGTAGGCAGCCTTTCCGCAGCCCCCGGTCAGCAGGGCCGCGGCGACCAGGAATCCAAAAAAGATCTTCTTCATAGCCGGCCTCCTGTTTTTTCGCCCCATATGTCAGCTTTTGGAATCATCCCCGCTGTTTTTTACTATCCGTGAGA
>JAITJW010000192.1 GCA_031278715.1 Treponema sp.
GGAGGTTCGTCGGACTAAAGTCTATAGGCGTTTACTTTGGGGTCTGACCCCCCGGCCGGAGACCCCTGGGGACAGACCCCTATGCACGCTTACTTTGGGGTCAGACCCCGGTCGGAGACTCGTGGGGACAGACCTATAGGGACAGACCCCCCATAGGCGTTTACTTTGGGGTCTGCCCTCGGCCGAAGAGCCCTGGGATCAGACCCTTCTTTGGGGACAGACCCCCACTGTAGGGTCAGACCCTTCTGTGGGGACAGACCCCCATACGCGTTTACTTAAGATTTTTTATGAATAATCCGCGAATATTGGCGTTAATTCGCGGATACGTTCTTCCTGTCGAACTCACGTTAAGTAGTGAGAAGTGTGAAGTTGCGTGCTTTTTGGGGCAGACTCAGGGTATAATAGGTTTATGATAGTCTCAATTCCGTGCGGCCGTGTAATCGCCGCCAAAAACGCCCTGTTCGCGGCGGTCCTGCTTCTCGCCCTTGCCGGCTGTGCGGGCTTACCGCCCGAAACGGCTGCCCCCGAACCCGGGTCCTCCCCGCCTCAGACAGAATCCCCGGCCCCGGCCGATAACGGCGGCTATTCGGCAAAACCGCCCCTGGGTCTTCCCCCGGAAGCCGGAGAATACCTGGAAACACTTGCCCGCGCATTTGCCGGGGCGGACCGGGATTTTCTTTTGGCTCAGGGGGAAAGCCAGTTCGAGGCCGAGAATCGGGGCCGTTACGACGAAGAAAGTTACCTCGCCCTGCTCTACCGTGTGGGCCCCCTCTCCACCGACAGCATCTCAGTGCCGGCAGGGGCAGGAAACCCCCGGCTGGACCCGGCCCGGATCCGCCGCATCGAGTTCGCCGGTTGGGAGGAGCAGGGCCCCGTGCTGATCATACACGCCCGGCTCATCACCCGGACCAACGAGGCGATACCCTGCCAACTGACCCTGCTCTGGCGCCTGCGCGAACCGAAGATCCTGGGAATATACCCCTAACATTCACGGTGCGGCTTCGAACCGCGTTTCAAGCGCCTCGTCACCCAGTATAATCGCCACTCTGCCTTCGCGCAGGAGGCGGCGGTTGTCTTCTGAAGATAGTATTGCAAGGGCGTCTTCCCGGTCGATGATGGGATCCGTCGGCCTCATGCCGAAAACACCCCGGGCAATAATCCGCAACGGGTTATCCCCCACATGGGCGATCAGCTCCGGGGAAAGCCCCGAGGGGGTGTCCCGGAAAATGTCCGCCTCGGCCGCGTAATGTACCAGGGTCCTGTTGGCGCTTTTCGGATCGAGGATGTTCCGCTCGTAGACAAGGTTCATGTCCGAATCCCAGATCTTGGGGAAAAGGCAGGGCGTTACAAAAGCGCCGGTCCTCCTTCCGTGAACCGGAAGTTCCCCGCTTGCGACAACGATGATCCCCGAATAAGACGCGGCCGGAACAGGGGCAAGAATACGCCGTATTTCCATGGCCCGGTTATGCAGGAGAAGCTGGCTGCTCAGAATCGAGAGGTCCACCGTGTAAGGGGCGGAAAGGGTACTGAAATCCGGCGTCAGGGTGGCCTGTCCGCGTTTTGCCGTTCCGGCAATAGATTCCGGGCCCAAAAACGAAAAACTCCCCATCTTGATAAGATCCTCCACCGTAGTTGAAGAATCCACCGGAATGGCCAGGATGTGCGGCCGCGAGAGACCTGTAAATTCAACCGTGATGATCTCTTCCGCCCGGGCCCTTCCTGTGGGGAGACTTACCCCTACGGAGGCGAGATCGAGCGCCAAATTCACCGCCATCTCCATTTTCTTCCATTCGATTGTACCTGTAACGGCGATCCGCGGAGTCTGCGCGTAAAGCCCCCCCATTAAATTGAACAAAGCGGTTAAAACAAAAAGAAATATCATTTTCCCAAAACGATTCATACCCAGCTCTCGAATCAATTAACAATTGAGGCTGCTCCAAAACTCGCCTTCCACAAGTTAGGGAGGGGGCAGCCGCCCCCTGCGGCCGGGCCAGGGTCCCGGCCTACCCCCACTACAGGGGCTCCGCCCCCGTAACGCCCCCGCCGGGGGCCTTATGCCCCCGGACCCCCGGGGTTTTAGAACAACCTCAATTAACAATTAAAACAAACAACAAAACCTGCTCTCTGTTCCCTAATCACCCGGTGTTTTCAGACTTCTGCCTTCCCTGAGCGTGTCGTTAAGACTCATGCCGTTAGCTTCCGCCAGCGCCTCAGGGTCCACCCCGTAGGCCAGGGCAATCGACCACAGGGTCTCCCCCCTTTTCACCAGATGGTTCCCGGTAAACCTAAGCGCGTCATCCGCGGCGGTATGGGTGTACCGATACGGCCCCGGGTCCCGGTAGGCGGGGATACGCAACTGCTGGCCTATCCTGAGATAACGGGCCTGCACCCCGGGGTTTGCCTCCGTGATCTGGGCCACCGAGACGCCGTAGTGCTGGGCCAGCTCGGAAAGGGTATCCCCGTAGCGGATCGTGTGGAAGTAGTGTTTTACAAGCACGGCATCGGTGCGTACCAGAGCCTCGCTTATCAGGGAAGAATCGGCGGCGCGAACTTTAAGATAGTAGTTTTTATCCGGGGGGGTAATGCCGTAGAAAAGTTCCCGGTTCGCCGCCTTAAGCGCGACGCCGTCCACCCCGGCTTCGGCGGCCAGCATTTCCAGATCCACCTGCTTCCCCACAGGAATACGCTCCCAACACGGGTCTGCGGACCAGTCCAGGTCCAGCCCGAAGCGCCGGGGGTTGGAGAGTATATAGGCCACCGCCAGAAGTTTGGGCACATAGTGAATAGTTTCCGTTTTGATAAATTTCTTTTCCGCAAGGTACCAGTAATCGGACCTTCCCGCCTGACGTACCGCCCGCTGTACGCCCCCAAGGCCCGCGTTATACGCGGCAAGGGCCAGAGGCCAGTCCCCCAGGGCGCGGTAATTGTCCTCCAGTTTGCGCAGAGCCCCCTCGGTGGATTTCCAGAAATCCATGCGCTCGTCGGCCCAATCGTTTATTTTGATGTCAAAGGGGGCAATACTGTTCCGCATAAACTGCCACAGCCCCGTAGCGCCCGACTTGCTGCGGGCAGTGGACACAAAGCCGGATTCAATTACCGGCAAGTAGAGAAGTTCCGGCGGCAAATCACGCGCGGCAATCTGTTCCCGGATAAAGGGGAGGTACGGCGCCGCCCGCTTCATCACCGCCGTGAGCCATTCCCTGCCTCCGCCCCCGGAATAGCGTTCCAGGTACTGCCGGGTAAGCGCCCGGTCAAAACCCGGGATACGCGGTTCGCCCGCTCCCCTGCCCGCGTAAGGACCCCCCTCCGGTTTAGCAAAAGGTAATATCTCCAAAGGAGATGACATCTCCGCAGAAGACAACGCCCCGGTGGAAAACACATCGGAAGACACCCCGGCCGAAGGCGCCGTTGCACCCATTCTTGCGCGCAGGGGACGTCCGTCCGGGGAAACCGGCCCCCGCGCCGGCAGCCATTCCGTCGGGCTAAACACCGCCGGAACCGCCGCGTCAGGAGAAACCGGCTGGTATTCGTAGTGGTATTCCTCCTGCGCGCGGAGTCTTCCGGGAAAGAGCGCCGCTTCAAAAAGCAGCAGTATCACTGTCGCGGCTGTTAAACGGCGCGTCACCATTTTTCTCCGTAGTAGATCCCCGCCCATTCCCAGCGGCCGTGAATATCCGGGTCCAGGGGGAAGTATATCTTTCTAAAGTAGAAGTACCAGGTGGAAATGTACTGGTACCAGCCCCAGGTACGCAGATACGCTTCGTTGGCGTTGGAACTCTCGTCAAGTTCGGCCGCATAACGGATCTGATTCCCCCGCATAAAATCCACAAGGGTAAATTCCGCCATACCCGCGTTGTCATCATCCTCCTGCCCCCAGGACCGGGTAAAGAAATTCACCTTTGCCCGGTAACTCCAGAGCCTGTTGCTGTTTCCGGTATTCAGGGCGTTTTGAATGGTGGACAAGAGGGCGGGCAGTGATTCGAAGGTCCAGTTTTTAGGCGAGTTGTTAAAGTCCACAAGCCGCTTGGCATAGGCGTAAGCGTCGGGAAAACCCGGAACCACCGTACCGTAATAGGGCAGAAACCGGGTATAGGCCCCGATCGCCTGGTTCCACTCGCCGATCTTTTCATAGGCCTGCCCAAGCTGAAAGTACACCACGCCGGGATCTATTTTACCGGAAAAACGGGAGAGAAGCTCCTCGTAGTACCGGACAAGCCGCTCCTGGTTCCTCGCCAAAGTAATAAGCTGGTTTAGCGCGATAAAGTGTATCGATTCCCCCTTTACCATAAGGTCCGGGTAATTCTTCACGATTAGGTCGTAGTAGAGAAAGGCCACCTCATCGGCTTCCTGCCGGGTATAGGCATAGGCGATCATCAAAAGGTAATAGGCCGAATAGGGATCATCCGGGTATTCGTTCATCCAGCCCCCCAGAAAGTTGATAAGCCTCGGGTATTCCTTAAGCCGGCCGTATTCACCGGCAATTTCGTTCACTATAGAGAAACGCTCCTCCGCGCTCCGCGTCTTTTCTTTGAGAAGGGCAAAAAGGTCCCTAAAACTCTCCCGCCGGTTTTTGTCGCCGATGATGTAGTAATCCCCCCCCTGATCACCGGTGAAAACACCCGCAAGGAACGGGATCAGCCGGCCGGAACAGGCGGTAAAGACCAGAATCGAGACCAGGGCAATTAAAAAGAACCTCGGCGGCTTTATTTTTTCCCTCCTAAATCTGCTTCAATCCCTTGCGAGGGAATTCTAGCACGGAGTAAAACCATTGGCAAGACGGCGCTTTTGTTGGTATAGTTATAGTATGCGTCATGAAGTCAAACGCCGTCTTGCAGCCCGTCTCGTTTTTTTCGGCGGCCTCCTGCTCATGCTGTTGGGCTGCGCATTTCTATTGGGCACCATGGCCGGAATCTCCGGAATTTCCGTATTAACCGCTTTCCTTTTCATTATTATCGGTTCGGCTTGCGCCTTTCTCGCCGTTAGATTGAACAAAAGATCCCTGTACCTGTTCTTTGCCACATTTTTCATCCTGGTAGGCTTCTTCCTCTTCCTGTCCTCGCTCAGGATCATTCCCCTGGTCTTTGAAAAATGGTGGCCTTCAATTCCGATTTTTGCCGGTCTTGCCCTAATCCCTTCGGGCTGGCACTTTTACGGGGTAATCAAGATCCGGTACCTGGTACCCGCCGCGGCCTTTATCGTTCTGGGAGCCGCACTTTTGATCTTTTCCCTCGATATAGTAAGTTTTTCGTTCAAGCAGTTCATCCTTAACTGGTGGCCGCTGCTTGTTGTCATGGCGGGAGTCATGCTGGTACTCATTTCTCTGGGAACAAAAAACAGCCCCAAGGATTCAGAGCGGTGAATCGAAGGGCGCCTATTCCTTTTTTTTCGCTTCAGACCCGGTTAAACTTTACGTTCCTCGCCCTTATTTGCCTCTTTTTATCCTGCAGCAGCGGGAGGCAGGCGGTGCGGGAACTACCCCTTCCGGTACAGCCACCGGCCCCGGCTGCGGAAACCCCGTCTTCGCCCCGGAACGGCGGCGGCGTGGCCGAAGAGATCCGTTCCCTGATCGAAAACGGAACCCCCCCGTCCCTGCTCAGGGCGCTGGACCAGATCCGCTCCCGGCAGCTTGAAAACACCGAATTCGGCCGGATGATGAGCGCCATAGCGGTGACCTTGCTCCAGCGACTCTACCCCGCGGTCCAAGCCCAGCTTCCGCCATCCGATCCGCCCCAGACCCATGCGTATACGAAAATTCTCCGGCAAGCGGAACGGGGCACCTACACCCCGCCTTCTCCCTCGTCCGGCGATTACCTGGAACATGTGCTGCCCTTCATAGCTTTTCTCCAGGAAGGCCGGAGCGAACGTCTGCTTATCGCCCTGCCGGATCTGGAAAAGGGGCGTATCCTGAACCCCGCCTCGGTACTGGCGCCCTTTTTTACGGGCCTCATCCACGAACGCTCCGGCCGCACCGATGAGGCTTTCGACGCCTATACCCTGGCCTACGGCATTTCCGCCGAGTGTTACCCCGCAGCCATCGGCCTTGCCCGGGTCCTGGAAAGCCGGGGACAGCGGCAGGATGCAATCAGGATACTTTCGGACCTGGTGATCCGCAACCCCGACAACATTACGATCAAGCGCCAGCTTGCCATCGCCTACTACCGTAATGGGGACTGGTCCCGGGCGGAACCGGCCATCGCGGAAATACTCCAGCGTGACAGCCGTGACCGCCAATTTACCCTGATGAGGGCCCACGTGCTTGTGGAACAGGGGCAGTTTCTCCAGGCGCAAACCCCCCTGGACATATACGGCACCATGGACACCAACAACCGGCTCTACCTTTTTTTGCGCGCCAGGGTCCAGGCGGAAGGCTACCGCAACCGGGACGCCGCCCTAAACTACCTTAGATCGATACTCCGCAGTAACCCCAATGACACCGAAGCCGCGATATACACCGCCCGGCTCCTCATGGAATCGAACCGCCGGGAAGACCAGGTCGAGGGGTCCGAACTGCTCCGCACGCTTCTGGACACGGATAACCCCTCCCCACAGGTGCGGAATCTGGCGGTTCAGGACGCCATACGCCGCCACGCCTGGAAAGAGGCCCAGGGCTATTTGGAACCCCTGCTGAGGGATCGCCGTTCCTCCCAGGATCTGCTCAATTCCTACACTATCGAACGCGGCCTTGGGAACAATGCCGCGGCGCTCCAGGCGGCCCGCGAAGTCTATGAGCGGGACCCCTCCAACGAAGACGCGGGCATCGCCTATATTTCGGCGCTCATTGATACGGGCCGCCAGGACGAAGCCGGCCGCATGATCGAAAACCGGCTTGCGGGTCTCAGCGGCGGCGTACTCAAGGGGCGCTACTACTACCTGCGCAGCCGGCTTCGGGGCAGTGAGGAGTCCGTAATGAACGACCTCCGTTCCTGCATCTTCGAGGATCCCCGCAATTTAGACGCCCTTATCGCCATGTTCGAAATTTACCAGCGCCGTCGGGACGAACGCCGGGCCGTCTACTACCTCAAACAGGCCCTGGCTTTGGCGCCGGACAATCCCCAGTTAAAACGCTGGGAAGCCGAATACGCCGCCCAATTGGGCAATTAGGGCCGGGCGTCCCCGCGCTGCCGGAGTATTTATTCGGAAGTCCGGTTTAATACCCTGCCGAACCTCTGGTTCGACGAACCTCTGGTTCGACGAACCTTCGGTTCGAGCTTCCCGCAGTTCAAACAACGTATTGTTATACCGCTTTAGGGATGGAATTAAACAAGAGGGGCTTCGGGTTTTGTTACCAATGTACCCGACAGCCAAGCGCAAGGGATTGAAGCGGTATCCTTTTGCCCGTTTTGGGTTGTCGGGCAAAAGATACAGGGAACCTCCGGTTCCACGTAAAGCCCGGTTCGGCCGCAACAGCGGCCGGATGCGCCCAATATAAAATTGTATATTTTCAAACCTAAAGCGGTACATATTCCATTATCAATTCATTTGAATTGGTTCCACCAATTCCTATTCTCCATGCCTTCCTAGCCCGATGAATTTTGAAAAATGGCGCATAACTACCGATAATAAAAATGATATGCGCGTTTTTTTCCCGGCCCGTGGTTTTTTCCGCGTTTTTCTGCTGTTACTCGCCGTTTCCCTGTGGGCCTCCCCTTCGTCAAAGATCGAAGACGATTCGTCCCTGCGCCGTTTGGTGAAAAACAGCTGGC
>JAITJW010000202.1 GCA_031278715.1 Treponema sp.
CCCCCCCCCCCAGCGCCCCCCCCCCCCCCCCCCCCCCCCCCCCCCCCCCCCCCCCCCCCCCCCCCCCCCCCCCCCCCCCCCCCCCCCACACCAACTGAGGCATTAATTGCTCATAATACAACAAATAAGCGACGCTCATGTACCGTATACCCCCTTTTGGCGCCCCTGCGCCGGATTATTTCATCATCTCATAGGATTTATTCCCTGTCAAGCGAATTTCCAAAAAAATCAAAAAACCGGGGCCTTTTATTCGTGCCGAGGGGTTTAATACCCCCGCCGGAATGTATGAAATACTTGACGCCCGCCGCCCACCCCACCACAGCTAAACTTGGCCCGCAGAATCCCGTTCCGGAAGATTCACACCCATCTGCGGGCCAAGTTTAGGCCGAAGGCTTACCGGCAGTAGTCGCAGTAGTCATTGTATACTTCATGTCCATTCCGCAGGCCGCCGTCCATGTTCACAAACGCCATATAGGAAGCGCTACTTATGATACCGAAAGCGGCATACTGCGGCCTATGCAGATCTGCCACCAGGCTTTCCTGAAGCGCATGGGGGAAAAACCCAACACCGTTTGCGCTCAGGATGGAAAGATCGTTACGAATTATTAAATAATACGGGAATTACTTTTAAGCCTAATTCGGCGCATATTGTTACGGCCTTTTCAAACGGGAGTTCCGTATATACCAACAGGGTCTGTCCATAATGTGTCTACATTATGGACAGACCCTATCTAAAAGCTACGTTGATTGCCGAATAGTCGTTGTCGATTTTCAACTCATCGAGTATCTGCGACACCTGCCCCCGGTGGTGGGTGTTGTGGACGGTTAGCTGGTAAAACATAAAAAACAGGGGCACGTCAGCGGGATCCCCGCCGTACCAGTCAAGTTTTACCGGAGCGGTAAGGCCGGCATCGTTAAGGGCGCCGGCAAAGTTCACCAGCCCCTGGTCTACCGTCTCAATATCCGCAGCCGTCTTGTTCCACTGGGCCTCGCTGAGGGTGTCCGAGGGAAAATCGATCTTCTCAAGGGCCGCCAAGGGCTTGGCCGCCGGAGCGGAACCCAGGGCGCCGCGGAACAGGCCGGCAAAAAACAGGCTGCCGCCGCCGATGTGGCGGACCAGCCCGGACAGGCTACGGTAATAGGAACCCCGTTCTTTCTCCCGCTCTTCGTTGGAAAGTTTGTTGAGCAGCTCCAGGATTTTCCTATTCGCCTCCTGGTTGTACTTGGCAAAGGTTACAATGCCGTTGGTCATGGTATGTCTCCTGACATTAAAATAAGGGCCGGACTCATGGGCCCTGGCAAGCCGATAGCCTACCTTTTTTCCTTGGCCTTCTCCTTTTCTTTGGTGATTTTCTGATCAAGCACGTCCACAAGCTTGTCAATCGCCGGATTGATTTCAAAGGCGGTTTCCTTAACGTGGATGGAAACACCCCAGCGGAAATTCACCGTTGCCTCAGCCTGAAAATCCCTGTCATGGGTCAGCGTAATAAGCAAATCGATAATCATGTTTTCCGCATTGTGAATACGGGCGATCTTCCGGTCCAGGTATTGCCTGGTTTCCTCTTTCAGGGTAAAGTGCACGGCTCTAATGTCAATGTTCATGATAAACCTCCTACTTCTAATAGTACCATAACATCCCGGATAGAGTTAACGTTCGTAAGAGGAACCCAGCGCAAGCTCGGTCCTGTACTTGGCAACCGTCCGCCGGGCCAGGTTAATGCCCCGCTTTGCCAGAAGTTCCACGATCTTCTGGTCCGAAAGTTTCCCCTTTTCGGAGCTGATGATCTCCCGGATAGTCTCCTTGACACCCCCCTTGGAATGTTGGGACCCCCCTGAACCAATACCGGTGATGGAGTTGGTAAAGAAGTACCGTATCTCAAAAACCCCCCATTCGGTCTGCATGTACTTGCCCCGTGCGGTACGGGACACGGTGGTCTCGTTAATTTCAAGTTCCTGGGCAATGTCCCGCAGGACAAGGGGGGCCAGGAACTTGGGACCGCGGGTAAAGAAATCCCGTTGAAAAAGCACCACCGCCCGGGAAACCCGCAGCAGCGTCTGGTTCCGGAACTTGACCGAATTGATGAAACGGCTGGCATCCTGTATGTTTTTTTTAACAAATTCCCGGGCATCTTTGCCGGGCATGGAGCCAAGCTTGCAGAAATCCCGGCTGATTCCCAGGACGGGGATTTCCTCCTCATTCAACACGATAACGAGTTCCCCATTCCGGCGGAGTACCTGCACATCGGGAATAACGTAGCGGACCTCGCCGGAGGCGAACTGCCGGCCCGGAAAAGGGGAAAGATTCCGGATACAGTCCAGGTAAAGCTGCAGTTCCTCCTCGGTTTTGCCCAATTTTGCGGCAGCTTCCGCACTTGTCCCCTTGTTCAGACCCTCCTGCAGGCTTTCCAGATGCTCAAGGATACCCTCAATACCCGGAGGAGGCTTATCCAAAAAGCCTATCTGTACCCGCAGAGACTCAAGGTAGCCGGACGTACAGGTACCCTGGGGTTCCAGTGAACGGACCAGGCTCAAAGCCTCTCCAAGGCGGGGGGGAGGTTCCGCGAAGAGGAGCTTCACCGGTTCCTTGTGGAACCCGTCGGTATCCAGGTTCTGGATCAGGGTTTCACAGACACCACGCAGTTCGCCGTCAATGGGTTCAAGCTGAAGCTGCCAGAGAAGGTGTTCCTGCAGGGTTTCCGGCCGGGTAAGGACCCCTTCGATGAAACGCTGCCGTTCATCGGAAGCTTCCATGCCCCGGCGATGGCTAAAACCCGGGTCAGAACTGGCCTCAAAGTACTCTTCCTCCTCCCGGCGGGGCTTAAGCGCCCCTTCCAGGGAAACGGTGGACTTGTCCTCCAGCATCTCCAGGGCCGGATTCTGCTCAATTTCCTCCTGAATCCGGTCCCGCAGGTCCAACAGGGGCAGTTCCATCAGCTTGACCGCCTGGATAAGCTGGGGGCTCATTTTGAGGCGCTGTTCCTGGATCAAAACCGGCCGTAATTGCACAGTGCCTAATTGTAACATTGACGGACCAAAAAAGCCATGTTACCGTAAGTCCACAGGGAGGGCCCCTTGGACATTGACTTAAACAAATTCAGGACATTCTTTTCCGCCGATCACTGGGCCGCAGCCGCGGGGGTAGTAATCGATTCGGTACAGGAAGACCTGGTGCAGTGCAGCATGGAGATTACCGGTGTCCACCGGAATGCCGGCGGAGGGGTTCAAGGGGGCGCCATTTTTACACTGGCGGATCTGGCCTTTGCGGTACACTCGAATCTTGACATGGTCTGCGGCGCAGATGTGGGGATCACCGTGGGCCAGTCCTGCAGTATCTCTTACCTGAAAAGTACCAGGGGCAGACGCCTTATCGCCAGATCCGTATGCCTGTCCAAAGGGAAGAATATGGCGGTCTACCGGATCAGCGTAAGTGACGATCTTGGCATCTCCATCGCCGAAATGATCGGTAACGGTTTTACCACCGCCCCTAAATAAGCCCCTCGTCCAAAAATAAGCCCTTGCCGCGATCCCTGAAAACGCCGCGTCTTTACAGAAACCTGCGGTGTTTATTACATAAAGTTGAATGATTTTTTACCTGTGTCATAAAACAGGGTAAAATTTCCCCGGCGTTTACAATCCTTTACACAATCAATGCTTATAATTTCATATAAGGACGTTTTCCCAAAACTTCAGTTTTGGGATTGGCCAAGGGCTGCTGTTTCAAAACTGCACGGGTTTTGAAACCGGCCCAAGGGAGATCAAAAAATGCTTAAAACCCTTTTTGTGCTGATTTTTGGACCGGCGATACTGGTTTTCGCCGGATGTAACAGGCAAGCTGCAGTCACTTCACCCAAACCGGTGAAAGTTGAATTAGTGGTTTGGGAATCCGCCAATGGACCCGATGAGTTTATCAGGCAGGCAGGGGAGATCTACACTAACCTGCACCCAAATGTAACAATTAAATATGTTAATGTCGAGCTTAAGGATTCGGTCAGCCAAATCACCCTGGACGGCCCTGCCCATGTGGGTCCGGACCTCTTTGCGGCGCCTCATGACCGCCTGGGGGAACTGGTAACCAATGGTCATATCCTGCCCGCGGCCAATGCCGATTCGAACAAAAACAACCTTTTGAACGCGTGCCTTGCCGCGGCCACCTATAACGGCGTTCAATACGGTTATCCTGTATCGGCGGAAACCTATGCCCTGTTCTACAACAAAGCCCTTATCCAGGAGACTGAAGTTCCTAAAACCTGGAATGCCATGATTAACTATATAAAGAATTTCAAAATTCAGGGTAAGTATGCCTTTCTTATGGATGTGGGTAATGCCTATTACAGCATTATCTTTACTACCAAGGGGGGAAACCGGCTTTTTGGCCCCGATGGTACCGACACCAAAAATACCAACCTGAACTCCGAAGCTTCGGTTGCGGGGATGGAGTTCTTTCAGAGTATACGGCAGGTTCTAAGCGTACCGGCTGCCGATATTAGTACGTCGCTGGCAGACGGCATGTTCGAGGCCGGGAACGCCGCTATGTATATCTCCGGTCCGTGGAACGTAAGGGGCTTTGTAAGCGCGGGGCTTGATATCGGCATTGCGCCCCTGCCAAGCCTGCCCGGGGAGAACACCCCCGCCGCCTCTTTCTCCGGTACCAGGGTGATGTTCGTTTCGGCCTACACCAGCCACCCTGCCGAAGCCAACGATTTTGGCGCGTTTCTTGCATCGCCGAAAATGCAGCAGCTCCGGGCCAATATCACCAATACCCTGCCGGCCATTGATGTTCCTACGGGCAATCCCTACGCGGCCGGTTTTGTCGAGCAGCTTAAGTACG
The DNA here is from genome assembly GCA_031278715.1 of Treponema sp. Lineage (GTDB taxonomy): Bacteria > Spirochaetota > Spirochaetia > Treponematales > Breznakiellaceae > JAISFT01. The sequence continues at coordinate 4,829 of JAITJW010000202.1, forward strand.
CTTTCCCCATGCCCTCTGTTCCGCCCATGATAAAATTCTGGGATGCCATGAACACGGCAAGCGAGAATATCTGGAACGGCGCCAATGTTAAACTTGAACTTGATACCTGCAATGCTATTATCGTTGCAAGTAATTAGAGTCTGTCTATAATGCGCTGGCCCCGGCAGTAGAGCCAGTAAAGGGCGCTGGAAAGCCGGTTAAGGGCCAGGGGCAGATCTTCCCGCCGGGGAGGACAAGGCTCCCCGGTTGCAGCGCCGGAGGCGCAGGAGGCCCCGGAGGCCCCGCCGGACCATGCCGCAGCAGCGCGGCCGTCTTCGGCAAAAACCCGCACAGCGCAGAGTTCCGCCTCCCGTATATGGGCGCGCAGCGTGTTAAGGCGGGCCGCCAGGGGGCCCTGGCGATAATCCGGCAGCGGATGGCCGGCAAGACCAAAAGCCCCCGCCACATCGTGACTTTGGCGGTGCAGTTCTTCCACCGAAAGGCCAAACAAACAGGGCATGGTAAAGGGGCTTTCCTTTACCTCCGCTGCCATGATCGCACGCAGATAGTCCAGTACCTCCCCCAGAGCTACGCAGTAATACTGCTCCCCAAGGGAATCGGCAAGGATTTGGGCCTCAATGGTTTCCGCTTCAAGGGAATCAATAAGGCCCCGGAAGCATATCCGTCCGTCGGTTTTTGCAACCATACGATCTCCTGAAAGGCTTGTCATCATGGAAGACCTCCTACATGATCTAAGGCGGGGGCGCAGGCCCGGTTAATGATCCTCATAACTCTCCAAAAGTTCAATGAAACACTTCAGATCTTTCTGCCCGTCCAGATAGGCGTATTCACCACTGCCGTTGCCGTACTTTCCCCGCTGCACACATGTCAAGCCAAAAAATTCACAGGCTTTGATCTTGTCGTTCATGCCTTTGACGCCAAAGGCGATGTGATGCAGTCCTTCGCCGTGTTGATCCAGAAAATCCTGCCAGCAGCTTTTTACGCCATTGGGCTGGATTAGTTCCAGTTGCAGCCCCGAACCGATATTAAAAAAAGACAGAAGACAGTTCGCATCCGGGGAGGGTTTGCCGTACACCATAGTACCGGTTATCTCGTACTTTCCTCCGTCAACAGTGGCGGGCGGTTCCTGTCCCAAAAATTCGGCAAATTTTTCTTTGGTCTTCCCGATGTCCCGGACCACCAGGGCAACCTGGGTAACTACATCGGTTCCGATAATCCCCGCCATAAAATTCCTCCATACAGATTGGATATGGTACTATGGTATTATCATAGCATACTATTCCGGCAGCGGACTAGCAGTTTGTTACCTCTTGCTCAACAGGCTGCTAACGTTGTTTAAGAAAATCATGAACTCTGTGTCTGGTCCGGGGATCGTAGAACATCTTTCTGAAAATCTCGTAGGTAAGGCGCGTATCGTAATCGCTGCCGTGCAGCTTGCCGGATTCCGGGGCAAGGCCGTAGTACTCCGCCGTTTCACTTAAACGGGGATATTTGAATCCGCCATAGTATCTTTTTATTTTAATGATATTGGTATTTTCTTTCATGGTACAAAAGCAGTATCTCAAAGGGAACGGTATAAATTTCCGGTCAAAGGCAATATTGTGGCCTACGTAGTGGTGTACCCCGGCACAGAAGACTACAAAATCCGTATCGTAATGAAAATGTTCCGCGTACGGGGCGCTGCCCCGCTTTTTCCGGATTACCGCGTCCGTAAGGCCGTTAACGCCCAGTGCTTCGCGGTTTTCCTGTTCGCCGGGTCTCCGGTAATAAAACCTGGAAAAAATCTCCCCTGTGGCGTCTATGCCGTTCCCGTCGAATACGGCCTTTAACGCCGCGATGGAAAGAACACTGGAACTGCCGGATAATCCGTTTGTTTCCACATCGAAAAAAATAACGGGCCGGACAGATTCTATTCCCATTCTATTGTTGCCGGAGGTTTACTGGAAATATCGTAGGTTACACGGCCAATGTCTTTGACCGCATTGGTGATACGGGTGGAAATTTCCAGAAGATCAGCGGTGGGGAAGGGGTATACATCGGCGGTCATGCCATCGGCGCTGGTAATGGCCCGCAGGGCCAGGACCCAGCCGTACTTACGGACGTCCCCCGCCACTCCCACGGAGCGGATCGGCAGCAATACTGTGAAAGCCTGCCAAATATCGTCATAAAAACTGTTACCCGTCTCCGCGGAACGGCGGCTTTTAAGTTCCTCGATAAAAATAGCGTCTGCTTCCCGCAGAATATTGCATTTTTCCGCCGTTACCTCCCCAAGGATGCGGACCGCCAGCCCCGGACCGGGGAAGGGGTGTCTTTGCAGCACCTCCCGCTGTACTCCCACCAGGGCCCCAAGGCGGCGTACTTCGTCCTTGTACAGCCGGTCCAGGGGTTCCAGTATCCGCCCTGCGCGGCGTTTGGCATCCACCAGGGGGCTCCCCACATTGTGATGACTCTTGATAAGGCGGGCCTTCTTGCCCACCCCTTTGCCGGATTCAATAAGGTCCGTATAAAGGGTCCCCTGGGCAAGAAAATAACTGTCCGGCAGCCCCAGGGCCCGGACCTCCCGCTCCTGAATAGTAATAAACAGATCCCCAATGGCCTTGCGTTTGGCTTCCGGTTCGGTCAGACCCTTAAGGGCCGAAAGAAACTCCTCCCCGCAGTACACGATATGCAGATGCCGGGCCCCCAGTTTTTCCAGAGCGGCCTTAACCGCTGTGGTTTCATCTTTCCGCATGAGTCCCGTGTCCATGTACATCAGGTGTACCTGATCCGGGGGAAGGGCCGCCAGGAGCAGGGCCCCGGCCACGGTGGAATCCACACCGCCGGAGATGAGGAGCAGTACCGGATTATCGCCCACCCGCTCCGCCAGGGAAGTCCGCAATTCCTGAACATAACGCTCCATAGTCCAGCCGGCGTCCGCGCCGCAGACCCCGAATACAAATGCCCTGAGGATTCCGGTTCCCCCCTCACAGTGGGTTACCTCCGGGTGGAACTGCAGGCCGAACCAGGGCCGGTCTTCGTGGATCAGCACCGCGGGGTAACCGGTATCGCTGAACCCATAGCAGCGGAAACCGGGGGCCAGGCGGGTCAGGGTATCCCCATGACTCATCCACGCGGTAAAGCGCCGCGTTCCGTTGTTCGGGGGGAACCCCTCTAAAAAACGGCGGGCCGCAACGGTGTTGGTACCGATAACGCCGCCGGATACGGCCGTATCCGATACAATATTATCCAATCCGGCGCCCTCTGCGATGGTAACGCCGATACGGCCGTACTCCCGCCGGGGTAGGGGTTCCACCGCCCCCCCCTGGTCGTAGTTCATCCGCTGGAGGCCATAACAGATCCCCAGCAGGGGAAGGCCGCACTCGTAGACCACCCTGTCCGGTACGGCGCCGTTTTCGTACACCGATTCGGGAGAACCGGAGAGGACAATCCCCCGTGTTTCGGCCAAAGCTTCAGCGTCCAACGGGCTGTCTCCGGGGAGGATCTCCGTGTAGACCCCCATATCCCGGATACGGCGGCCTATAAGCTGGGCCGTTTGGCTCCCAAAATCAAGAACAATTATTTTGTCCATGGACTTTTACGGATGATCGTGGCCTTACGATCATAACCTACGGAAACGATGTGGATGGGGGTCTCGCAGAATCGTTCAATGAACTCAATATATTCCATAGCGTGAACGGGAAATTCCTCGTACACCAGGGAAGTATCAAGGGGTTTCTTCCAGCCAGGAAAGCTGCGAAGCACCGGTTCCGCCTTGTTCAACGCCTCAATGGAAGCGGGGAAGGTTTCCACCATGCTGCCGTTGATCCGGTAGGCTACGCAGGCTTTTATTTCTTCCAGACTGTTGTACACATCCAGATGGGTCATTACCAGGGAATCAATGGAATTGGTAAGGCAGGCATAACGCAAGGCCACCAGGTCCAGGTAGCCGCAGCGGCGGGGCCGGCCGGTGGTAACCCCATACTCCCTGCCCATGTCCCGAACAAAACGGCACAGCTCATCCTCCGAATCGTGGTCAAATTCACTGGGGAACGGCCCATTCCCTACCCTGGTGGAGTAGGCTTTGAAGACTCCCAGCACCTTATCCAGGGCACGGGGTCCCACACAGCCCCCAATCGCCGCCCCCGCAGCGCTGGACATGCCGCTGGACACATAGGGGTACGTCCCCAGGTCCAGGTCTAACAGGGTCCCCTGGGCGCCTTCAAAAAGGACCTGGGAATTCCGGTGATGCACCAGGTACGAGGAAAGATCCACCGACATGGCCTTGAGCCGTTCAGTATAGGGGGCCAGGAAATCCCGGTCGGCGCTTTCCAGCTCTTCCAGCTTTTCCGTCCAGGAAAGATCGGCAAGGCGGATCCCCTCCCGCTCGCTTTTCATGGAGTAGGTGATGCCGATGCCCCTGCCGGTGGTACCAATCGGCTTTTTCCGGGCCAGGTCCCGTTCCTTATCAATTTGGATATAACGGGGCAACACAAGGTGGGCCCGGTCCGAGATTAACACCCGGCCGCCGGTATCAATGCCCCGGTCATCCAGCATCTTGATCTCGCTAAACAGGGCCACCGGATCTATCACCATGCCGGCCCCCAGGATTACGATCTTATCAGGGTACAGGATGCCCGACGGGATCAGGTGCAGGGCATATTCTTCGTTGCCAATAACGATGGTATGCCCCGCGTTGGCACCCCCGGAATAACGGACGATGATCTGGGCCTCGTTAGCCAGGTAATCAACGATTTTCCCCTTGCCCTCATCGCCCCACTGTGCGCCAATGACAACTATTTTCATGAAAGCCTCCGCAACAGGATAGCCTAAAAACAGGGGCCGTTCAATGGGTCAAATTGCGCCACGTTAAATCTAACGTTAAATCTAACCTAGGTACGGGGGCCGGCGTTTTCCATGCCCCAGCCAAAAAGGGCAAGGTCATAGCGGACGGGGTCTTCCGGGCAGAATTTCCTGAGTTGTCCGGTAAGGGCGATGGCGGCTTTGCGGCCGTTTGTCTTAGGGGCGGGATCGAGAAGGCCGAGGCGCCGGGCGGCGCGGCCCACGTGGAGGTCCAGGGGGATGCAGAGGACGGCAGGGGAGACGCTCTTCCAAAGGCCCAGGTCCACCGGGCCTTCCCGGCGCACAAGCCAGCGGAGGCTGAGGCAGAGCCGCTTGCAGGGGGAACTGGAACAGGGATCGGCGATATGCTTGGTATAACGGCCCCCGTTTCCCCGGGCCATGGTTTCCCGGAACAGGGCAATTCCTTCCCAGATACCGGGGCCGCCGGCAAGATCCCCGGGGTCCGGGGAACCAGCCCGGCACAGGGCGGAACTGAACAGCGCCTCCAGGCTGCCGTATTTTTGATAACAGGCCCGCAGCCCCCGGCAAAAATACACCAGATCATCTTCAAAAAAGGTCCGGTGAATACAGGAACCGGAAGGACAATCCCGGCGATTCCGCAGATTCCGGTAGTTACCCTCCATGACAAAGGCAAAGGGGCCGCCCTGGAGCAGGGAAAAAAGCCGCTCGCCGGATTTTAGGATAAGGTCCCTCCTCCCCCAGGCAATAACGCCGGTCAGAAAGGCGGCGATTTCAATATCCGCGGGAGCGGAAAAACGGTGAGGAAAACAAGCCGGATCGGAATTGATAAATTCGGGCCGGTTGATCTTCCGGTACCAGTCTTCGAGCTTCCGCTTAAGAAGCTCCTCTTTACGAGTGAGAATAGTTGGGCGCCTCCTGGGTAATGGATACGTCGTGGGCGTGACTTTCCCGTAAACCTGCAGCGGTGATCCTGATAAATTTCCGGTATGCTTTTAATTCGCCGATGTTTTTACAGCCGCAGTAACCCATCCCCTTCTGCAGTCCCGATACCAGCTGGTTGAGGTAGCTCCGCATCTCCCCTTTATACGGAACCCGGCCTTCGATCCCCTCAGGAACCGGAATCTCGTCCTTGCCGATCTGGTAACGGTCGCCGGCGCCGTCGTTAATGGCCCCCAGACTGCCCATACCCCGGTACTCCTTGTAGATACGGCCATCAAAGATAATCTCCTGCCCAGGCGCCTCCTTGAGGCCGGCAAAGAGGCTGCCGATCATCACTACCGCGGCGCCGGCGCCAATGGCCTTGGTAATGTCTCCGGAGAACTTGATCCCCCCGTCGGCGATAAGGGGGATACCGGCATTGGCGGCCTCCCCGGCGCACTCCCAGACCGCGGTAAACTGGGGCACCCCAATACCGGCCACAACCCTGGTGGTACAGATGGAACCGGGACCGATCCCAACCTTTACCGCGTCGGCCCCCGCCTCGATAAGCCGGCGGGTTCCTTCCCGGGTGGCTACGTTCCCCCCTATAACGGGGACACCGAATTTTTCCTTAATGCCCCGGACCGCATCCATCACATTTTTGGAATCTCCGTGTGCGGTGTCCAGAACCACATAATCGACCTTGGCGTTTTTAAGGAGGGGAAGCCGCACAGCGTAATCCTGGGGGGACACCGCCGCCCCCACGATAAGCCGCCCCGCCTTATCGGTGGCGGCACGGGGGTAACTGGCGTGTTTTTCCATGTCTTTTACGGTAATAAGCCCTGTAAGGCGGCCTTCGGTATCCACCACCGGCAGTTTTTCGATCCGGTGTTTGTCGAATTTTTCCCGGGCGCTGGCCACCGATGGCTCCCCCTGCTCCACCACGGGATTCCTGGTCATTACATCCGGCACCGGAAGGTTATCATCCCGGCAGAACCGCAGGTCCCGGCCCGTGATGATCCCCACAAGCCGCCCTTCAATGTCCAGCACGGGCATCCCCGAAACATGGAAACGGTTCATCATCATCTTTACATCCCGAACCCTGGCTTCTTCCCCCACGGTAACAGGTGAATCGATGATCCAGTTAAGGTAACGTTTTACATTCATCACCTGGGCGGCCTGCTCTTCCGGCGCAAGGTTCCGGTGAATCACGCCGGAACCCCCCTCCAGGGCGATAGCGATGGCCAGCTTTTCTTCGGTTACCGTGTCCATAGCGGCGGAGATGACCGGTACGTTCAGGTGTACGTCTGCACAAAGGGTGGTTTTGACATCGCAGTCCCTGGGCAGAATGTCCGAGTAAGCCGGTAAAAGAAGAACATCGTCATAGGACAAAGATTCGGCAAACATAAGCAATCCTCCTGATACTTGAACTTGTTCCAAAATCTGACAGGTCCAAAATCTGACAGTTTGGAACAGCCTCTCTTGATTTTACGGTAACATGCCGGGTTCCATAAGTTTACGGTACCTGGCCGCCAACTCCTTCGCCTTTTTTACCGCCAGCCCCCGGTACTGTTCGGGTTGCCTGAACCACGACAGGGCCGCAGACGGTTCGGTAATTAGGCCCAGTTCCGTCATTTTCTCCCCGATCCGGCGGAGAAGTTCTTCTTCCTTCTCCAGAGCGGCGGCAAAGCTGACGCGCCCGTTTTCCGCGGCGATAGTAATTCTGCGGATGATCTCGTGGGCGTTGGGGACGCCGCTTTCCGCCAAAAGTATGTAGGCGGGTTCTGCCAGGACGCCGCCGGGGATATTTCCCCGTCCCGCCGGGCCGCTGCCCAGAAGATTGGCAAGAAGCCGTTCCCGGTCGGTTCCCAAGCCTTCAACAACGCCCGTCATGCGGCTTACGGCCAGGGAAAAGCCGGCGATATAGTCGGCCACAAAGCGCTGGCTTGCGGAATTGGAAAGGTCCCGCTGGTGTTCGCTGATCTGGTCCATGAAGAAGCTGACAGCCCGCGGCATGAAAGCTTTCCACAGGCTTTTGACGTGTTCCGAATTCCAGGGGTTCCGTTTTTGGGGCATGGTGGAGGATCCTACCTGATCCGCCGAAAAACCTTCCCGCAGTTCTCCTATTTCACTGCGCTGCAGGTTCCGCAGATCGTCGGCCAGGTTGGCAATGATCCCAAAGGCGGTGTTCATTTCCAAAAGCAGCCGCAGGAGGTATTCGGGTTCCACAAGCTGGGTGGAATGTTCGGAGGGTTCCAGGTCCAGTTCCCCAAGGTACAGGCGTTCAAGTTCTTCCGGGTCCTTGACGATCATGCTGGTGGCGTTGTAGGCCCCCACAGCCCCGGCAAGTTTTCCCCTGAGCTGTCCTGCCAGACGTTCAATTTCCAGGATAGACTTGCCCAGCCGGGAAACATATTCCGCCATAGCAAACCCTACGGTAATGGGTACCGCATGCTGACCGTGGGTACGGCCCACCTGGGGGGTTTCCGCCTCCCTGCCGGTAAAATCGCAGAGCAGGATCTCCAGGCGCCGCAGTTCCGGCAGCAGGACCGTGCGGACGGCCCCCCGGACCCGCCAGGCAAGGCCGGTATCCAGAATATCGGCGCTGGTGGCCCCCAGGTGGACCAGGGCGGAAAATTCCGGCGGCACCTTACGTTTTAACACGTTTACCAGGGCGCGGATGTTATGGCGGGTCTTATCTTCCTCTGCGTAAACCTCTGCAGGGCTTAGATCCCGGCCCGCCTTTTCCAGGGTCTCCCGGATGCCGGGGTCCAGTTTTCCCCGGATCTTAAGGTGGGCCAGCACCAGGGCAATCTCCGCTTTGACATTGGCAGTGATGGCGGCTTCTTCAGAAAGCCAAGGCACCAGGGCCCGGTACAGGGGGGCTTCAGAAATTGAATACCGGTGATCAATGGGGGATAGATTCTGAAAGATCGCACGCGATTCTTCGTAGGGTTCCATGCCAGATTATGGCACAACACGGAAAAACTGTCCAGCGGCCTGTTGCAGGAGAGGCCTGGAACGTAAAACAACCCTTGTAAAAGTTATAAAGCGGCCAGGTTTTATGTACATGCGCTCACCCTGCGCATAGGACAAGGCTCCCGCGTTAACCGAGTTTTGAAACCAGCCCATCCCCGTCTTGTATTTCGAGCAACAGGTTAATCTCCTTTAAGATGTACGCCTGGTATTTGGGATCCAATTCTTTAAAAAGACTGATCAACTTGGTAAAACTTTCATCCGGATTCCGGTTAAATATCTCCCCTTCCCCGGATTTAAGCCACTTTTCATTTACATTGAAAGAAGAACAGATAAGCTTTATGAGACGCTCGTTGACCTTTCTTTTCTCCACCTCTACCCCGGCAAGGTATCCGGAAGACAAGGATATAACCCGGGAAAATTGAACCTGCGAAAGCTTTAGAGCTTGGCGCACCTGCTTAATTCGTTGATTAACCGAACCGACTATAACAATGCTCATTTGTCTTTATCGTAACATGCAACAACAGATACTACAAGGCACAATGATAAGATTCCAACATCATTAGACTTATTTCTGAACATGGTTTATTTTCTCTCCTGCCTTTAAAAAAAGCTGTTTTTTTTACTAAATCAACATTTTTTGCCTTTTTTTAACTATCCCCGTTTCAAAATTCGATATGCCGGAAACAAGTTAGCCTATTAACCAAATTTCCAAATTGGCCAAAATATCCCAAATTTAAAATATTCAATACATTTGGAGATTTTAACCGGCCGTTTGGCGACTACTGGATGCAGTATTTAACTTTTTATATACTGGTCTTGTGACAATAGTAAGGATATTAATGATTGGTGATGTGGTGGGTGAACCGGGTCTTGCGATTCTGGAACAGAAGCTTCCCGGTCTTATCGCAGAACACAACGCAGATCTTGCCCTGGTTAACGGTGAAAACGCCGCCGCCGGTTTTGGTCTGAACGAGGAATGTCTGCGGCGTATCCTGGGAGCCGGGGCCGATGTCGTTACCACCGGCAACCATGTATGGGAGAAGCGGGAATTTTGGCCTTTCCTGGACAAAGAGGAACGGGTCCTGCGGCCCGCAAACTACCCGCAGGGTAATCCTGGCCGGGGCTGGATACGGCTGGAAAAAGCCGGGGTGTCATACCTGGTAATCAACCTTCAGGGCCGGGAATACATGACTCCCATTGACTGTCCTTTTACAACCTTTAATTCTATCGTGGAATCCCAGTGGACCGGAAACAGCGACAGGCATCCCCCCTGTTCGGCATTCGGGAATACGCCGGCGCCTGACGAGGGAAACTGCCCGGCGCTGTTCTGCAGGGCCCTTGCCCTGGTAGATTTTCACGCCGAATCCACACGGGAAAAAGAAGCCCTGGGCTATTACCTTGACGGTAAAGTAAGCATGATGGCCGGTACCCACACCCATGTGCAGACCGCGGATGAGCGGGTTTTGCCCAAGGGTACGGGGTATATCACCGATCTTGGGATGACCGGCATAAGCAACGGGGTAATCGGAATGGACAAAACTATCTGTCTGGACAGGGCCCGTAACCAGGTCCTGTACCGTATGGAATGTGCCGCCGAGGGTACGCCGGCAGTGGAAGGGGTTCTGGCAGAGCTGGACCGGGATTCCGGCCGGGCCCTGAATCTGCGCCGGATTAGAAGCTTTGCCGGTTAGTTAGAAGCTTTGCCGGTTAAGAGGATTCCAGATCGGGATCCCTTCCCCCAGATGATCGATTCGGTTCCCCTCGATAAGGATTTGTACATTCTGTACATTGGGAAATTCAGTGGCGGTCCAGATAATCTGGATAAGCTGGGCGATAAAACCCTCCATGCCTGCGGTGTTGTACTGAAATTCTTCACTAAAGTTGATACGGGCGGTGTTCCCGTCAATAACGGCGCTTAAAATCTTGGTATTTGGAGGAAGAAGGGACAGCATGCCCCGGCTTATCTCAGCGGAATCGGGCCCGGCAATAAGGGCCTCCAAAGTGTCCTGTAACGGGGTTCCGGAAACAGGGATACGCCGGACCACCCTGCTGCGGATAATCTCCCCGTCATCGCTTACACGGATAAAATAAAGGACCTGTTCCGCATAGGTTTGTACCGGACGTGCCGCAGGGGGAACCTGAACGGCCTCAGATGCGGGGACGGCGCCCGTACTCACGCTCTCCGCTGTGGAAGACGGCGGATCACGCTGCTCAATTGGCCGGGGAGAAGTCTGTACGACAGGCGGCTGCTCCGCAGCACCGGACGGGGTCGGGTCTACCCCGCCGGAATTCTCCCTGGAAATTGAAGAAGACATTTTTTCAAGAAGCTGGGTATTTTCCAGGCTCTGCCGGATATGGTCCCGGTTAATAAAAAAAAGACCGGCGATTAAGACGAGGAAAGCAGCCCAGAAGATCAGGCCCCCCGGAAGTTTTGTTTTTTTCTGCTTCCGTACATGCCTTCCGCTCACCCAGTTGTTGGAAATCCGGCTACCGGAATTTCGTCTGCCGGAATTTCGGTCATAGTTCCTTCGTTTTGCCACAGTAACATCATATCATATCACCAAGAAAGCTTTCCAGCGCATCCCGTGATTCAAAAACCCCCTGAAAGTATCCCGCTCCTCCTCCGCCTTTACCGCCCCGCTGCTCCATAGCCGCCGCCAGCAGGGACCGTAAATCCACCCCTTTGGCGGAACAAAAAGCGGCAAATTTTCTTTCCGTCCCGGAGGCAAGCAACAGTATCGTTGTGGTTTTTTTCTGCGCCGCCCTGCCAATGCGGAGGACCTCGTCAAAACTACCGTCATAAATTTCGGCAACAAGCAAGGGCCCTTCCCCCGGAACAGGCCCGGCGCACACGGCATTTTCGGCAGGCACAGGGACCTTGGCAGGCAGGGCAGTTTTGACAGGTACAGGGACTTTGGCAAGCAGGGCCCCTGCCTTTGTCTCCGCCGCGGCCTCCCGCAGCTCCTTGAGTTCCCGTTCCACAGCAGCGCCCCGTTCCAAAAGCGCCAGGACCCCCGCACCGGTTTCCGCCACCGGTACCTTGAGGGCACGGGAAATAATTTCCCCGTTCCGTCTAAGGACACGATGCTCCGCAAGTACCCGGCGGCCTGCAATAAAACTGACCCGTGTCATGCCCTTGTACCTTTCCGCGCCCAGGATTTTCACTATCCCTATCTGCCCGGTGGACGCACAATGGGTACCACAGCAGGGGGAAAAATCGTTCCCCGTAATTTCGACCACCCGGATCACCTCTTCCCCCCGCGGCGGAACCTTGCGAAGGGGAAATTTTGTAATGTCTTCCGGGGGGCACAAATGGATAACAAGGGGGACATCCGATTCGACAGCATCCGCCACTGCATCTTCGACGCGGGTTAAAACACCGGGGGGAAGCTCCGGAACATCTACATCTATTGTGTTGGATTCCGGGCCCAGATGCATAGAAACGGTATGGTTCCCCGTAAGGCGCAGGATAGTGCCGGAAAGCAGGTGCTGGGCGCTGTGTTGCACCGTAAAGTCCCGGCGGCGGCGGCTGTCCAAGAGCAGTGTTGCCGGGCCGGGCATCAGGTTCCCGACAGCGGCAACAAGGTGCAGAATTTCCGCATCCGCCGATTCTTTTACATCCACCAGGGGAACGCCGTTGATACTGCCCCGATCCCCCTCCTGCCCCCCGCCTTCGGGGTAGAATATGGTCTTATCCAGCAGAAGGGCCGTCAGATCCCCCAGGGGGCGCAGTTCGCGAATTTCCGCGGAAAACGGTTCCGGCGCGGCGTAATCGTAGTAGAGCCGTTCGGTGTACAAAGCTGCTCCCTTAAACCGGGGTATACCGGACCCCGTTTACCGGTTTAGTTTAGAGATACCCCTAAAAGTAGTGGGGCTTCCCGGTCCGGGCGGAATCGTAAATTCCCTCCAGAATCTGGGTTACCGCCGCCGCTTCTTCCGGCTGGACGTAGAGTTTACCCTGCCCCCGGATTGCCCTGGCAAAGACCTGTGCCTCCAGGTCCGTATCCTTGGCGCTCTTGCCCTCAAAAAAGGCCGCCGCTCCCCCTTCCGCCGGGCTTAGCATGTACTGCCTGCCGTTTTTTACACCGTTAATGACCAGACTTCCCGCCTGGGGCATGTCCGCCCCGGCCTTGGTACCGCACAGGGTAGTTACCGCCTCCCGGACTTCCGTGGTGTTCAGGGCCCAGCTTGACTGCAGAATGATGGTAGCCCCGTTCTTCATGACGACAAAGCCAAAGGCCGAATCTTCCACGGTGAACTTTTTGGGGTCCCAGTCCCCCCAGGCGTTACCGGCTTTCTTGTCCTTGTTGAGTTTGTGATAGGTGGTCCCGACAGCATAGGCCGGTTCGTAGTTATCCATCATGAAAAGGGTAAGGTCCAGGGCATGGGTACCGATGTCGATAAGGGGCCCGCCTCCCTGTTTTTCCTCGTCCAGAAACACCCCCCAGGTGGGAACCGCCCGGCGGCGCAGGGCGGTAGCCTTGGCGAAGTAAATTTCCCCCAGAGTACCGGCCTCACATTCGGCTTTAAGGAACAGACTGTCCGGCCGGTAACGGTTCTGATAGCCGATGGTGAGAAGTTTGCCGCTCTTGTCCCGCGCCTCGATCATACGCGTGGCCTCGGCATAGGTCTTTGCCATGGGCTTTTCGCATAGTACATTCTTGCCCGACAACAGGGCGTCAATGGAAATTTGCGCATGGGAAATATTCGGGGTAAGCACAAAAACCGCGTCCAGGTCCTCTTTGAGCAGATCTTTGTAATCGGTAAAGACTTTGCCCTTAGCTCCGGCAAAATCAAGGTTCGCCTTTTCCGCCCGCTCGCCAATGATGTCGCAAAACGCCACAACATCCACATCTGCAAGTTCCGCAATTGCCGGCAGGTGCTTTTGATTCGCAATCCCGCCGCATCCAACAATTCCGTATTTCAATTTTTTGGCCATACATTCCTCCTGAAAAATTCAGGTTTCCCCGCCGGAATTCACCCGCCGGGGTTTACCCGCTTGTTACTAATTTATTATATGTTATATTTTCTTCGTGCGTAACCGTCTTACCAATGAACTGGCAATCTGCGGCGTCAACGCAGTTCTGGCCCTGGGGGAGTATCATCCTGAACAGATCAACCGTTTTTTTCTGCGGGAAGACCGCCTTGGGACTTTTTCCCGGATCTGCAAATACCTGGCAGAAAAGAAATATCCCTATAAGATATGTGAAGACGAAGAACTTGAACGGCTTTGTCAGAGCAACCGCCACCAGGGGGTTGTGGCAATGATCGCGGAGCCTGTTGTACCGGGGGCCAGCCTGGCGGACCTGGAACAGTGGGCCTCCGGGATGACGGGACTTGTTCTTTACTCTATCGGGAACGATCACAACCTTGGGGCCATAGCCCGGTCTGCTGCTTTTTTTGACGCCCATTTTCTGATCCTGGGCGGAGAAGAAGCGCGCCTTAGTACCAGTGCCTACCGGGTAGCCGAAGGGGGCATGGAACATGTTGCTGTCAGAAGCGTACAAAATACCGCCGCCTTCCTCCGGGCCGCGTCAAAGCGGATCATCACCATCGGAACGGACCCCCGTGCGCGCCGGCGTATCCGGGACCTGGGGAACATTATCGAAGACCGGACAGCCATCCTTGGTACGGGCCACCGCCCCGGCATCGCCCTGGTACTTGGTAACGAGGAAACGGGACTGCCGGCGGACATAAAGGAGCAGTGCTCGACCCTGGTCCGCGTTCCCGGTACCGGGAACATCGAAAGTCTTAACGTTGCCCAAACCGCCACCCTGTTTTTGCATGAATTTTTTGAGTTATAGTAGAGCTATTCCCAAAACTCGGTTAGTTTTGGGAAAACCTCAGTATTTCGCGGCTATAATGACGCTTCCGGAACCGGGCATGGCTGAAAAATTCAGAAGGGTCAACACACTGGACTGGATTCTGCAAGACCGTTGTAATTAGTACCAGATCTCCCGGCTGTCCCGTTCCCGCTGTTCCTGTTTGGCCGGGTCATCCTGCCAAAAAGAATCGTAATCCATTTCAAAATCAAAAACACTGGTGGGGGGCGCCCAGGGACTTTTATGGTTATGCTGCCATGCCGGGGGCGGAGGGGTGGGGGGAGTTCTCCGGCTCCACGGGGTACTAGTACCCTGAGCGCCGGAATTGGCGGAGGATTGGGGGGCGGCCTCAGCCCGGCTATCCCCTTGACCAGTCTGCTGAGCATTTTGCCCGGTCTCATTCCGGTTTACCCGGGTCCCGGGACTTGTCCCGGCCTCCGTAAGCAGGGGCCGCTCTGTTTCCCGGATAAGCGTTTGTCCGCCCGGATTCGTCAGGTAGGGCTGTACAACAAGCCCGTAAGGCGGGATCGAGAGATCGTAATCCATGTCATCAAGAAAAAGTCTGGTAGGCTGAAAGTACCGCTCCTGGGAAGACCCCAGGGCGGGGGCATACCCTTCCAGAATCGCCTCCTCACCGGCGTCAAGACCATCGATAAAACCGATATAGCGATCCAGGCCCGGTAAATACCACAGAACCCCGTCATTACCGTCCAGGGCCAGCATACCTTTGGCAACGGTAAGAGTCCCCCGAATCCGCCATGTGGCAGGGCCGGGAACCACAATAACTGTCTCCCGCACCGGTTCCTGAACGGCCGACTGGCCATTCTTGTCTCCGCTGGCATCCGCACCATTGGCAGGAACCCCACCGGTGGCAGCGGCGGCCCGTTCCGAGCGGACAATCTGGGCCAGGGTATCCTGCCAGTCCGGATCAACAACCCGCCGGCCCGCCCGGTCATAATGAATCGGCGACGGAACCACCACCACCTGCTTTGAAGCCTGTTGAGAAGACGGCACGGTCTGAGAAGATGTCTGTTGGGTTTGGGCTGCCGCCCGGGTTTGAGTTGTTGGCTGGACCTGGGCTGCCGTCCGGGTTTGGGTTGTTGGCTGGGCTTGGGCTGCCGTCCGGGTTTGGGTTGTTGACCGGGTCTGTGTTACTGATTGGGCCTGGGTTGTTTGTTGGACCGCGGACGGGGTCTGATTCCCCGCCGGGGAAGGAGCGGCAGTCTGTGAAGAACCGGGATTTCCCGCCAGAGCCGGAATTTGAAAATCGCCGGAAAAGGTATCCTCCAACGCCGTACCAAGGGGCCAGGGAGAAACGTAACTATTCACTATGGGAAGGCCCTGGGGACCGGGAGTAACGGTAACCTGGGCCCAGGGGTGGGGGGCTTCCTGTACAGCTAAGGTAGAATCCTTCCGGCTGCCACCCTGAGTGGCATCCCTTGTTTGCGAACCGGTATTTTGGGCGCAGAGGATCGGGACAATCATCTGCAGGAAGAAAACAAGAGACAGTACCCGTTTCATACTATTACAAATTATACATCAAAATACCGGAAACTTCCAGTATATGGCGCATTGCCGAATTTACCGGGCCTTGATACACTACTTTAATGTCCCCACAGTTAAACAGGTTTACGGGCCTCCTGGAAAATATTTTTGAGCTTAAAAAATCCGATCTGGACTTTGGCATCTACCGGATACTGAACATCCGCCGAAAGGAAATCCTCCAATTCCTGCGGGAAGAGCTTCCCGCGAAAGTCGAGGCCATTATCGCCCCTGACGCGGAAGACCGGGAAAAACTCAAGTCCGAAAAAGCCGAAATTGAAAGGCAGGCCGCCGATTTTGGCGTAGAAGTCGAAAAGACCAAAAAAGCCGGACGCTACGCCGAACTCAAGTACCTTCTGGCCCAGGGAGCGGACCTGGAAAGCCTTGAGGCCGATGTCTATTCCCACCTGTACAATTTTTTTAACCGCTACTACGAGGAAGGGGATTTTATCTCCAA
>JAITJW010000009.1 GCA_031278715.1 Treponema sp.
GGCTTTAAGACCGTCATCGGCGAAGGGGGCGCGACCCTTTCAGGGGGCGAAAAACAGCGCATCTCCATTGCCCGCTGTATCCTGAAAAACGCGCCCATCATCATCCTGGACGAGGCGACCGCCAGCGTGGACGCGGACAACGAAAGTTATATCCAGCAGGCGATAAGCGAACTGTGCCGGGGCAAAACCCTGCTCGTCATCGCGCACCGGCTCAACACGATACGCCACGCGGACAAAATACTGGTCATTTCAGACGGGAGGGTTGCCCAAGGGCAGCCACGACGAGCTTATGGCCCAGCCTGGCATTTACCGGGATTTTGTCAGGGCCCGGGAGGGAAGCCGGGGCTGGAGCAGAAGAAAAGCGCCTGCCCAGGCTTAGTTACTCAGGTAGCCGTCGGCAAACATAATGACGCAGACGGATTTATACTGAGGATGGGAGCCAAACGAGACGCCCACCTGGCTGAAATTCCTGTTCATAATGTTGGCCCGCTGGGTACGGGAGGACATTCCATCGTCAATAAGCAGTTGGATCACCACTTCACGGGCCTGTTCCGCCCCGTAGTAAAGGTTCTCCGCCGCCGCGGTATAAGCCCCGCCGTATCTGCGTATTCTGGTAAAGGGCGTACTGTTATCACTTCCCTCGTGTCCCGTCTCCCCGGTCCTCTCCTGCTCGTAGGCCAGGTCCCTTGCCCCCAGGGACAGGCCCAATTCCGGCATAAGGGGCGGCGCGCTTTCCATGTTCGTCAACGCGGTAATGCAGTCCTCCACCGCCTTGATGCCCTCGTAAGTCAGGATTCTCCCCTGTCCCGGCCTCCGGTAGAACTTTCCGCTGTAATACTGCAGTTCCGGCCGGATGTACAGTCTGGCGTATTTTCTTGGATCGGCCCTGACCTTGTTCAATTCCAGGATCACGCTTTTTTCGATGCTGGAAAGGTAATTGATGTCCTTTGCCGTGTCCAGGGCGGCAATATCCCAGTCAGGATCGGAGGAATCGTTCCTTCGGTATTGATTTAATACCAGCGGGCTGTTTCTGTTCGCCGTGGCCGGGGTATTGGCGGCTGCGGAAGCATTATCCTGTCCGGCGGTGGTGTTTTCCGTCTGTCCGTCCTCCTGCATCCCGTCCGTACCCTCCTCCAGACTTTCGCATGAAAAAACAACGGAACAATACAACACTATTACTACGCCAAGAAATTTTTTCATTGCTGCTCTCCCCTGGGGTTTACCTCGTGGCATGGCAAGGGTTTTCTACCCGCCTAGCGGGTCTTGTTCATTGAGCCGGTTTCAAAACCCGGGTTGGCGGGAATATTGCTCCCGGAGGAGCCGGTTCCCTTATATTTTATATTCCTCCCCGGTCCCGGTCAAGGTTCACACAGGGCTTTACAGGGCCAGGTTTTGCCATGTCATGTCCATTTTCTGTTGAACGGTACAAAAGCCGTTTTTTATCGTTTTTTATCGTCCAATATGGAGAAAATCCCCCTTTTTGAAGTTTTTTCCTGGTCCATCCGGGCCGGCGGGATATCGGAAAAAAACATAAAGTTTCAAAAGAGACTGAGAGAACGGGGAGGGGATTAGCATAGCCTTATGAAGGCAGCCTTATGAGGGCAGTCTTATGGGAGCAATCTCATGGGGGCATTCACAGGGCCGCCTTCACGGGGCAGCCTGTGAAGGACGGGCAAGAACCGGTAGTCAAAAACAAGGAGACGGTATGGAATACAACGTTATTCAGTTGGATAATTCTTATTCGGTCGGCATTGAATCTATTGACGAACAGCACAAACAGCTTATCAGTATGTGTAACAATCTGTATCTGAACTGCTACAAAAAAGATGAAATATCACAGGATTTTTTCCGGCAGGGAATTTCATCCCTGATCAGTTTTATGCGTTACCATCTTTTTGTGGAAGAGCAGCTTCTTTCCCGAATTGCGTTTCCCGAATTTCATGATCACAAAGAGGAACACAGTAACGTTATTGAATTTATCAACCGGTATCTGGTATACCTTGGTACCGACGAAGAAGAACAGCTTAAGAAGTCAATCCCTACTATCCGGGACTGCATACTCAAACATATTACGGTCAGTGATCGTAAATACGCGAATTACATCCATACGATGAACCGCTATGCCCCCTGGCACATGAAGGACAGCTACCTGCCCACGGAACTTTTTCTGGGCTGACCGGACACACAGGACCATTGCATAAAAACGCCCCCGCATACTATTATAGCCAGTACAAGGGGGATCTATGATCGTTGTACTTTCCAAGTCTGTCAGTTCCCATGATAAAGAAATGCTCCGCATATATCTGCGGGACCGGGGTTTTACCGTCAGGGAGCAGTTTTTTGGTGAGGACGCGATCATCGGCGCTTCCGGCAAGGGGATCGTGGATATCCGTGAGCTTGGGCTTCTTCCCGGTGTAGAACGGGTTGCAGCGACCAGTAAACCCTATGAACTTGTTTCCCGCGAGACCAGGGCGGAGGATACCATCGTTACGGTAGGGGCGGACCCTTCGCTGCCGGGGGTAAGGATCGGCGGTTCCCGGATCACCGTGATCGCCGGTCCCTGCGCGGTGGAAAGCAGGGAGCAGATCATGGAAACCGCCGCGCTGGTGCGGGAAAGCGGCGCCGTAATGCTGCGGGGCGGGGCCTATAAACCCCGGACCAGTCCCTACGCTTTTCAGGGCCTTGGCATGCAGGGCCTTGAGTTTATGAAAGAGGCGGGGGAAGCCCAGGGCATGCCCATCGTTACCGAAGTGGTATCCCCGGAGATTGCGCTTCAGATGAAAGACCTTACCGACATGTTCCAGATCGGCGCCCGGAACATGCAGAACTTTGAACTTCTTAAAAAAGTGGGAAGCCTGGGAAAACCGGTACTCCTTAAACGGGGTCCCTCCGCCACTATAGAGGAGTGGCTCCTCTCCGCGGAATACCTTTTGGCGGCGGGAACCGCGGATGTGGTTCTCTGCGAGCGGGGGATTCGTACCTTCGAAACTTATACCCGCAACACGCTGGACATTTCCGCCATCCCCGTGGTCAAGGGCCTTTCCCATCTGCCGGTAATCGTAGACCCCAGCCACGCGGTGGGCATACGGGCCAAGGTAAGTTCCGCGGCCTTGGCCGCCATTGCCGCCGGAGCCGACGGTCTTACGGTGGAAGTCCATCCCCGGCCCGACGAGGCCCTTTCCGACGGCCCCCAGTCCCTTTACCCGGAGCAGTTTGAGCGGCTTATGCGGGATATCGAGGCCCTGGCCCCGGTGGTGGGGAAAGAGCTTCTCAGAACCCCCCATCCTGCGGCCATTCGGAGCTTCCACGGCTTTTCCCCCCTGGACGGGGAGGAAACACGGGCCGTTGGGGAAAAGCCGGTGGCGTTCTGCGGGG
Source organism: Treponema sp. (assembly GCA_031278715.1). Classification (GTDB taxonomy): domain Bacteria; phylum Spirochaetota; class Spirochaetia; order Treponematales; family Breznakiellaceae; genus JAISFT01. The sequence goes on from JAITJW010000009.1 coordinate 3,376, forward strand.
AAAACGGCGCCTTCGCGGAACAGGCCCTTATGCGGGCCTTTGGAGAGGGAGTCCCCCGGCTTCAGGTTAAGAGTTTTTCCGGGATCTTCGATGCGGTGCTGGAAGGTTCGGCCATTGCCGGGGTGGTCCCGGTGGAGAACAGCCAGACCGGGTCCATTCACGAAAACTACGATCTTTTTTTACGTTACGGCGACATCGCCATTGTAGGAGAGATCAAGCTGCGGATCGTTCACTGCCTCATTGCCGACGAGCGGGCCTCCATTGACAGTATTACTATTGTCCGCAGCCATCCCCAGGGTTTTGCCCAGTGCAAAGAATTTTTAGACAAGCATCCCCAATGGATCCTGGAACCCGCCACCACCACCGCCGGCGCGGTGGCTTCCATTGTCAGGGAAGGGGCGGTCAAGGTGGCGGCCATCGCCGGGGAAGCGGCGGCCCTGGCCCAGGGCCTTAAGGTGATCAAGGCGGGGATCGAAACCAACCCCCTGAACTACACCCGTTTTGTGATCATTTCCCGCCGGGTTGGGGACCGGGCCCCGGTTCCTCCCAGCCTCGGTTCGCTTAGCCCCAACAAGGCAAGCCTGGTGTTCTCCGTTCCCGATGAACCGGGGGCCCTGTTCGGCTGCCTGAAAATACTCAGCGACCGGGGGATCAACCTTTCCAAACTCGAGTCCCGGCCCATCCAGGGTAAACCCTGGGAGTACCTTTTTTATGTTGATGTGGGTGTCCCCGATACGACTGGGGATTTTGAGAAGGCCATTGGGGAACTTAAGGCTAAAACCAGGGATTTTCACCATTTGGGCGCTTACCGTGCGTCCTTATAGCGGCCTCAGGGTAAAGGCCGCTGTCAACGTGCAGGAAGGGGATAGAGCATGACGCGGATCATCTACAACGGCAAGGTATATTGCGGTTCTCACCGTTTTTGTCAGGCCCTCCGTATTGAAGGGGGAAGGATCCGCGCCGCAGGCGATTCGGCGGAGCTGCTTGCCGCCCTGCCCGCAGGGGCGGAAAAAATCGACGCCGCCGGAGCCCTGGTACTGCCGGGTTTCCATGACAGCCACCTGCACCTTCACTGGCTGGGGCGGCGCTTCGGCATGGTGGAGGGGACCGGAGCGGATTCGGTGGAGGAGGTGATCCGCCGGGGCAGGGAGCTTATCGCCCGGAACAAACCGGCTCCGGGGACCTGTGTACAGGGCGCCGGGGTAAACCCGGATCTTTTTACCGGGGAAAAGCGGGATCTTAACCGGGAGGACCTCGACAAGGTTTCCACCAGGCATCCGGTGATCATAAGCCGCCACTGCGGGCATACCCTGTACTGTAATTCGCTGGCCCTGCATAGGGCCGGTATTGCCGAACGCGCCCCGGATGTGGAGGGGGGCGCTATCGAGAAAGACGGCGCCGGGCGGCCCACCGGGGTACTGCGGGAAAACGCCGCCGGTCTTATCCGCCGTTTGGTTCCGGAACCGGACAAAATCCAAATGAAAGAGAATCTTAAACGGGCCATGAGGGCGGCCCTTTCGCTGGGTATAACCGCCCTGGGGACCAACGACAGCCAGGGCCTGGACTACGACGAGGTTACGGAAGCCTACCGGAGTATCTACGCCGAGGCTGAAAACGGCGGGGGATTTCCGCGGGTCCTCATGCAGTGCGGTATTTCCTCCGATGAGGCCGTCCTGGACCGCCTGAAGGAGCGGGGGGGCCTGCCCGGTACGGTGCTATGGGAAAGCGGGGAAGGGGGGGTTTTTCTCAGAATGGGTCCGGTCAAACTGTTTATGGACGGTACGCTGGGCGGGCAGACCGCCTGGATGACGGAGCCCTACCGGGACAAACCGGAAACCAGAGGCTTCCCCGTGCTGGAAGAAGAACAGCTCCGCGCTCTTGTCAACCGGGCCGCCTCGTATAACATGCAGGTTATCGTCCATTCTATCGGGGACGCCGCTATGGAGGCAGTGATCTCCGCGCTGGAGGCGGTTACCGCTCCCGGCGCCAACCCCCTGCGCCACGGTATTGTCCACTGTCAGATTACCAGGAGGGCCCAGTTGGAACGTATGGCCCGGAACCGGCTGCTTGCCCTGGTCCAGCCCGTATTCCTTGCGGACGATATGTATATCCTTGAAAGCCGTGTAGGGCCGGATATGGCCTCCGGTTCCTACGCCTGGGGAACGATGGAGCGCCTGGGGGTTCCCGTATCCTACGGGACCGATGCCCCGGTAAGCGATCTTAACCCCCTGGCAGGCATCAGTTGGGCGGTAACCCGCCAGGACCCCCGGCGGGATTTTGCCCCGCCACAGGGATTTTACCCCGCCGAGCGGGTGGATCTGGCCGCAGCGGTGGACGCCTACACCACTGCCGCCGCCTACGCCGCCTTTGCCGAGCGGGAACTTGGCCGTGCCGCCCCCGGCTTTTGGGCGGACCTCTGCTTTATTGACCGGGATATTTTTAGCCTCCCCCCCGAAGAAATCCACCGGGCGCGCGTGATCCGCACGATGATCGCCGGCAATACCGTGTGGGAAGCCTAGCAGCCTGTTGTACCTTAAGCGCGAAGCGCAACAAACTGCGAGCAGCCTGTTGCAAAGGATTTCTACAAAGTACTCAGCTATGTCATATCAGGAGTTACGTACTTTTATCGTTTCCAGCTTTCCCGTTCCATTTTCCGTCTGTACCGGTCAACCCTGAACACCGTATAATCGCCGGTTTTCATGTGGGCGTTGTACAGGTTTCCCGCGCTGGTAATAATCGATACCATCCGTGGTGTTTTGTTAATCGACACGATCTCCCCGTCAACGTAAAAATCACCCTTCCTGAGCGCTCGTATTTCCTGCTTTGGTACGTGTTTTCGCAGTAACATTATCTTCCTCCTATGGCCGGTCCGTAAAGGTAACCGTGCCCCCTGCCGCCGTAAAGGTAACGTTGCCACCTGAGAAGTCAACGTAGGCAGTGGACGTTTCCAGTGCGAAAACCGCGCTGCTGCCGCCGGGGGCGAGGGTTTTGGTTTGGCCGCCGATGCTAACGCTTAAGGAGTAGCCTGAGTTGTTGATGGCGGTGTAGGTATAGTTCCCGTCCCCCGATTCAACGCCGGCCAGCAGGCTGCCGGGATCGGGCATGTTGAGATCCGACGGCGCGTTCACGAGCTCCGTGGAGATCTCGCCGAAGGCTCCCGCCTCCGCAAGCAGGGCGCACTGTACCCTGACGAAGTCGATGTACATGAGGTCGGCCGGGGAACCGTCCGCCTGCATGGCGTTGCTTATGTCAAAGGCGCTGGTAGAAACCGTGTCGACATAACCGGGATGATCAACGCGGTAGTCAATATCCAGTTTTGTGCCGGCAAAGGTGAGGTCCCCGGAAAACTGCGGGGGGAAGTGTTTGAAATACACCCCGGCATTGCCGAGGTTGTCCATCCAGGTACCGCCGGTATTGGTTCCCGTGGGCCGCAAATAGGTAACGGCGTAACGCGGGATCGCGGCGGGTGTCCCGCTGAGGCTCCCGCGCAGCTCGTACCAGGTGTCGTTCGCCCGGCCGTCGCCGTTGTCGTCCTGGCTTACCCAGACCGTCCCCGGCTCGGTCCAGCAGGCGGAGGCGTTTCCGGCGATGGTAAAGGCGTTCCCGTTGATGCGGATGTCCGGGCCACTGGCGTTTTCCACGCTGTGGTCAAAGCCGTAGACGATATA
>JAITJW010000020.1 GCA_031278715.1 Treponema sp.
GTGATATGCCAGCGGTACATGCCGAGGCGTTCCTGGCTTTTGTAGAGATTGTCTCGTTTTATTTCATGAAAACCCACGTAGGGCGTACTATACGAAGCGTAATGGTCAGGGGTATAGGGATCTCCAAAACCGTAGGACCCGCAGAAGTAATCCTCCGTGCCGGTGCCGCAGATAGTGGGGTACTCGCCGTCCCCGTCAAGGTAGAACTTTATTTCCCCCTCGCCCCACCAGCCGTTATTGTTCGACCCCCAGGCAAGGTAGGTCCCCACAAAATGGCCTTTCCCCTTAACGCCGTCCACAATCGTGTACACCTCTTTATACGGCAGCGGGTTGGTCCTTCGGAACTGGGCGTGGAAATACGCGCAGTCTTCGGGCACTTGGGCCAAGGTGTAATCGATCTGATACGCGATCCCGGCCGCCTCATCGCCGCGGTTTTCCAGGGTGATGCGGCAGCTTTTCCTGAAGGGCATAGACCAGTAACAGTTCAGGCCGCTTGCGGGGTTCATGCAGACCGCCAGGGAGGAAATCTGCGTATAGCTCTGCCAGCCTGCGCAGAAAAAATCCCCTGCCGGACATTCTACCGAAGGCCGGGACTGGCCGTCCCAATAGAAGCGCATAATGACATTACGCCAAGGAGTCCCCAGGGGGACAAACCAGATGTGCTGAATAGCGCCGGGCCCTTCAATATCGGCTATCGTAAAGGTTTCATGGGGCTTAATGCTGATAAAGGGGTCAACCTTCCAGCCCTTGCCCAGATCCCGCGCGGCATTCCCCGAACCGCCGTCCGCCACCTCGCACATAGCGCCTTTTCCCTTTCCGCCTGTGGGATTTTCGCCGCTTAGGGAGCGGCTTTTGGCGTTCGATAAAAACGACAAATTACCCAGATGAGAATCAATACCGCTGAACATGATTGCCTCCAGTTAGTAACAAATAAATTGTGGGGAACCGGGCAGGTTGCGCGTATTCCCCACAATTTATGTTCATAGCACGTTTGCCTGTTTTAGTCCATACTTGGCGCCATGCGGTCATCGTCCCTGTGTGAAATTGTAGCATAGGGCGAAGCGCAACTAGCTACCTTCGCCGGAGCCATGCTTCGGAGCCGAATTTTTCCCGTGCAAGCGCCGCCGCCCGCGCTTCTTCGGGTGGGGAGGGCCGGGCCGGGGCGGAATAGTCAAGGGAGAGGGCCTCTTTGAAACCACGGGCAAGGGCATCACGGGCTTCGTTAAAATGCACGTTCCGGCCCAGAAGGGTACGCAGGCCCGTTACCCTGGATTTGATGTCCTGGATGAGCTTCCCCTTTATCTTCTCCTGGGGCACTTTGAGAAGTTCAAACATCAGTTCAGGATCACTATCCAAAAGAACTGTGCCGTGCTGGAGGACGCAGCCCTGCCGCCGTGTCTGGGCGTTACCGGAAACTTTTTTACCCCCGGCAACAATATCGTTGAGAGGCACGAAAACAGCGTCGATACCAAGAAGGCGAAGGCCCGCCGTGATCCCCGAACAGAGCTGTCCGTAGGAACCTGTGATGGAAGTTCCCGCCAAAGGATGATCCAGTGGAATAATAAAGCTGTAGGTGATCTCCGCATCGTGGAAAACCGCGCCGCCTCCCGAAATACGGCGCACCAGGTCTATGCCCCGGCGGGCGCAGGCATCGCTATCCACTTCTTCCTCAATGCCCTGAAAGTAACCGATGCTTACCGCCGGGGGGGACCAGCCGTAAAAACGCAGAACCGGTACAGCCCCGGCGGCCACTGTTTCAAGGAGGGTCTCGTCCATCGCCATGTTGTACACACCGGGGCGGCTCCCCGTATCAAGCAGCCTGAACGGGAAGGGACCGGGCGGGGCGGCGTTTTTATTGGTAACCAGATTCTGCCCCCCCCGCCCCGGACTTTAAGCCGTTGTTAAAGAGCTCGGCGACAGCGGCGCCTGAGATACCGAATGTCTCCATGTTGTTCAGTTTGATAAGGGAATCGAATGATTCGGCCAGCGTCGAGACGGGGGTTCCTGCCAGGGCTTCTTCTACGGCATCAAACCGTTCTTCGGGAGAGGCGAAAAAATCACCCCGTATCCTGATAAAAACGATTCTGTCATCGCCGATTCCGGCGTTACCGGCGTTACCGGCGTTACTGGCGTTACTGGCGTTACTGGCGTTACTGGCGTTACCATCATCAGCACCAAGACCGGCGCGGGTCCCGGTAGCGGCTGTCTCGGCACTGATGCGGATAAGTTTACAGCCCGGAGGTTTACCTACAGCCTCAATCCGCACGGCCGCCTCCCAGGGCTTCCCGTGCGTGGTAGCTTGTACGCGCCAGGGGCGAAGAAATTACCGCTGCAAAACCCCGCTTCCTGCCTTCTTCGCCGTAAAAGGCAAAACGTTCAGGCAGTAAATATTCGGTTACGGGGATCTGGGCGGCGGAGGGACGGAGGTACTGGCCCATGACAAGAATGTCCACACCGGCACCGCGGATTTCGTCCATAGCCGAAAGAACTTCCCCTTCGGTCTCACCCAAACCAAGGAGGAGGCTTGTCTTGGTAAGGGTCATTCCCAGCCGTTTGGCGGCTTTGAGGGTCTCAAGGCTCTTGTCAAAACCCGCACGGGCGTCCCGTACCTTTTGCAGGGAACGAACGGTTTCCACGTTGTGGGCCAGAACATCGGGGGGAGACGGGGCAAAAAGGGCAAGTTCTTCCTGGGTATAATCGGGAACCAGGGCTTCTACCTGAATACCCCGGACACGGTTTCTCAGGGCAGCGATACACCGGGCAAAATGTCCCGCCCCCCGGTCAGGGAGATCGTCCCGGTCAACAGAGGTAAGCACCAGATAGCTAAGGCCCAGCTCGACGGCGGCGTCTGCAAGGGCCCCGCCTTCGTCCTCCCTGAGAGGTTTCCCCTGTCTTGCCGTGGCCACCGCGCAGAAACGGCAGGCCCTGGTACAGACATCCCCCATGATCATAAAAGCGGCTGTACCTGAACCCCAACATTCACCTTTGTTGGGACAGCGGGCCTCGTCACAGACCGTGTTAAGCCCGTGCCGGCCAAGGCTCCCCTGCACAAGCCGCCAGGTTTCCCCCGAAGGAAGGCGCGCCCGTAACCAGGCGGGCTTCCGTTGTCCATTTACTGATTGTCCATTCACCGGTTGTTCATTCATCCGCTGTTCAGCCATTCCACAGTTTTCACTAACGGTTATACCACCGGGCCTGTTCCCAGTAAAGCCGCGCGTAGTCCCCGCAGGAGCGCATCAGGGTCTCATGGGAACCGTCCCCGGCGATTTTCCCCTGGGCAAACACGATAATGCGGTCTGCCAGGGCGGCTACGCTGATACGGTGGGTAACGAAGATAACCGTCTTGTCCGCGGCCAAGGCAATGTACTGCCGGAACACCCCGGTCTCCGCCAGGGGGTCAAGGTTGCTGGTAGGCTCGTCGAGGATGATGAAATCACGGTCCCGGTAGGCCACCCGTGCAATGGCCAGCTTCTGCCACTGGCCGCCTGAAAGGTCCGCGCCGCCGATGTCCTTGCCCAGGAGCGTGTCCTGTTCCACATCCTGAAGGCCGGAAAACTCAAGGGCCCTCTCGATAGCCGCCTCGTCCCGGGGCCTGGCGGTGTCGCCGAGAAACACATTGTCCCCGATGGTAAAAGTGTTGTAGTGGGCGGGGTCCTGGGTAACCGCGCCCAGGCTGTCGTAGCGGGACGAAACGTTAAGGCGCTCAACAGGAACACTGTTTATCAACAGTTCTCCTGTGGACGGGGCAAGAAGCCCGGTAATAAGCTTAACAAACGTTGTCTTCCCCATGCCATTCTCCCCCACCAGGGCGACTTTCTCACCCTTTTCAATCCGCAGATCCACGCCGTCCAGCACATAGCGTTCAGTCAGGGGGTAACGGTATTTCAGGTTCTTCGCCTCCAGCACGGAAAAGGCGCCGCAGTCCCGGGTGGAAAAGGTCTGTCCGGTAGCGGCATTACCGTTACCAACATTGCTGTTAGCGGCCTGGCCGGTGGCAGTCTGGCCGGTAACAGCCCTGGTGTCCTGTTCGGGCAGATCCATCATGTCGTAGAACCGCGCCGCGTCGTTCTTTTTCATTATGAACGTTGAAAAAGAGCGGAGCAGATCCCCCGTATCGCTTACCAGGGTTGAAACAAGGCTCATGACCGCGCCCAGGGCGCCCAGGGTAATCATGCCCGAAGTCATCAGCACAATCGCAAAAATAGTACCGCCTATATCGGCAAGGCTTGTTACAAAGTAGTTTACCATGTTCAGAAGGGTACCGGTACGGATCAGTCGTTTTTCTTTCATCACGTACTCATCGGCAAGGACCTTCCACTTGGCGTAGAAAAAGTCGTGAAGGCCCAGGGTTTTCATCTCCTTGGCCGCCGGGGAAAGCATCAGCTTCTGAAAGTATTCGGCCCTGCGGATAAGCTGGGTGTTGTCTTTGGCAAAACTGAAGCGCAGTTTTTCCCCCAGGGTCAATGACCACAGGGAGGGCAGGGGCGCAGCCAGTACGATAAGGCAGAGCCAGGGGCTAAAGATGTACAGGGACGCGGCAATGGAAAGCAATGATACTACTTTGGCGATAACAATATAGCTTTGCATCATCAACTGCTCGTTCATGCCGTTCCACTCCGCGCCGACCCAGGAAAACACCTGCCTGATGGTATCGTTTATTTTGGAAACCTCCAGATATTCGGGGGAAATTGCCGCAAGTTTTTTGAACATCTTCGAGTGCAAAAGCTCCTGCTGCCGGTTCGCCTGCACCACGTCAAGCCGCTCAATTTGTTCCTGGGGAATAACATAGCGCTGTATCAGGCCGGCAATAAAATTAATGAAAAAATATCCGGCAATCAGGGCAATAGCCGGAGTAAGGGGACCGCCGGGTACGTAGTCTTCCAGGGTCTGAATGTAGGCGCCCCACATAAAGGCCAGAAGGGGGCGCAGCAGGGAAAGGACGATGAACACCCCAAGGTAGATGCCGCTAATTACCTTTGTGGAAGAGAACACGTAAACCCACAGCCGCAGGAGGGACAAAAAACTGCCCTTGTGTTCGTATTCCACATCCTGTTCCAGCCTGTCCGTCCGGTCTTCGATGCGCTTAGGTTTCTGCGGATCAGAATCCTTTCGGCCAGGTTCCTGCAGGGCTTCGGCGCCTTTGGTTTTTTCCTGTTTGCCGTTGCCTATGGTCTTTTTACGCTTCATACCCCGCCTCCCCGGTAGTTTGTTCAGAAAACCTGTCAGCATCCGGCATGGTTCGGGACGCCTCGTACCACTGTTTCTGCGAATTGAACATATCCGCATAAAGGCCGCCCTGGGCCATCAGTTCCACATGAGAACCGCCCTGCACAAGCTGCCCCCCGGAAATAACCAGAATACGGTCCGTTATCATGGTGCTGCCCAAACGGTGGGTAATGAATATGGCCGTCCTCCCTGCCACCATGCCGGCAAAATCCGAGTAGATGCGGCTTTCCGCCATAGGGTCAAGCTGGCTTGTAGGCTCATCCAGGATAAGCACGGGCTTGTCCCCCATAAAGGCCCGTGCAATGGCAATACGCTGCCACTGTCCGCCGGAAAGGTCCACGCCGCCTTCAAAATCCCTGCCCAGGAGCGTGTCTGTGCCGTCCTTGAGGGTTTCCACAAAATTAACCCCCGCTTTCCCCATAGCAGCCTGAACTGCCTCCTTGTCCGCGGCCCTGTCCACGTCCCCAACGCCGATGTTTTCCCCCAGGGAAATACTGTACTTGATAAAATCCTGAAACACCGGCCCGAACAGCCTGCGCCGGACCGCCGGGGAATACGCCGACAGGGGCCTGCCGCCCACGCGGATTTCCCCGGCTGTAGGCTGGAACAGTCCCAGCAGGAGCTTGACCATGGTGGTCTTACCCTCTCCGTTTTGGCCCACAATAGAGACCTTCTCGCCGTTGTTCACAGTAAAGCTCAGGCCCTTGAGGATCTCCCGGTCCGTGCCGGGATAGGTAAAGTGCACATTGTCAAACTCGATGGAGCAATCTTCGGGCAGATCCTCCGCGCCGCCGTAACTATCCTCTGAAAGGGCAAAATACTTGCCGTAATAGTCAAGGCTGTTGATATGGTAAATGCTCACCCTAGATGACATAAAAACAAACCCCAACTGATCAAAAACCGAGTTAAAAATGCTGAGGGTAAGGGTAATCAGAAGGCCGATACTCAGATCGCCTGCTACAAACAGGGCAAGCAGCAGCAGGGTGTTGCCCAACTGGGCGATTTTCGTAACATTCCGCTGGGTGAAGTGCCGGCACAGGTGCTTGAAGTAGAATTGTTCATATTCCCGGTTGCGGCCCGCAAGGCGTTCCCGGTAGATATCAATAAGGTAATCCGAGGACCGGAACAGCCTGTTTTCCCGTATGTAATCCCGGGACTTGAGCATATCGCCCAAAATAAAATACCGGCGTTCCTTTTTCCAGTAATGTTCAAGCTCATCGTAGATGTTGGAAAAAAATTTGAATGACAGAAAGGTTTCCAGGGCGCATGGCCCCAGAATGGTCAGGAGCAGCCACCAGCGTGCCGAGGCGAACAGGTACAGCATGCCGATAGAAGCGACAAAGGCCGACAGGGTCCAGAAGATGTACATAGGGAACAAATGCCGGGCCGCGTTTTCCGTCCGGTTGTAGGCTTTGTCGATAATCTCCATGGAGGCCTCACTCTCAAAATGCTCATATTTGAGGGCTTTAAGCTTTTGCAGCATCTTCCCCTTGTAGGCCGTCCGCAGGATAAGCTGGCAGCGGGGCGATACATAGGAGAAAATGACAAATTGACTGATAAGGGTAGGCAGCAGGGCCAGGACCGCGAACAGAACCAGGTAGGGTACAAAGGAGGCAAAGGGGAAGGTCCCCGAAACAACCTCCAGGCCCAGGTTGAAGATGCGGGCATTGATCCACACCGAAAGGGGCGGAAGCATGCCGAACAGGAGGGCCGCCACGAATACGGTAACAACAACAAAGGGGCTTTCGGCGAACAAAACACCCAAAAGTTCCCGGTACGCCTTCAGGATCCGTCTCATAGTTCCTCCTTCTTTTCCCGGTAATGTCTGTCGGGACTATTCCAACCTATTATACTATACATACATAAAATATTTGGGGAATAAAAAATGTTTTTGGGTCAGGGGATTTTCACGCGGCGGAGTACCATAAACCCCGCGGCGCCGATACTGTAGTCTTCCTGTTCTTCCCAGGCGGCAACTACATAGTTTCCCAGGCGGTTTACATGGGTATACACAAAATTCTCAGGCAGCGGCGGCAGCGTTTCGCGTTCCTCCGGTATTTCCGCCGGGCCGCCCGGCGCCTGGGCATCGCGGTAGGTTCCGGCGCCGACCTCTTCCCCGGGCCAGGCTAAACCGGGGCTGCGGAAATAACGGAGTTCCCTGCCTCCGTTGATCCGCCGCAGCTCCCGGTAATACCAGAGGCCGTCTGTGCCCTGGCGCAGAATATCCGTCTCCCAGCCTTCGGCAATCCCCGCCAGGGCGGGGATTGCCAGCGGGACCAGCGCCGCTGTCCCCGCGGCGGTCCCCGCTGGAGGGGAATCCAGCGCAAGGACCGGCGGGGCGGGCGGGGGGGCGGTGGGTTCGGTAAAATTATCATCCCGGTAGAAAAACAGCGCCGGCATATCGCCGTACAGGAACAGATTCCCCACTGTGTACAATTCCCAATAGTCCGTAGCGGCAAAACGGTAGAGCCCCAGATCCCCCCCCTCCAGGGGAACGATAGCCAGAAGGCTGTCCCGGTTCACGGCAAGGTACAGAAGCTCCCCCCCGGCAAGCGTAGCCGCCACGTGGGGGGCCAAAGGCCAGGGGGTAAAGGGGACCAGTTCCGATTCGGCAGGGGATTTAATATGCCGGGGACCTTCCGGCAAAAGCGCCGCCCCGTCTGAAACCGCGGCGGCGGTTGGGACAGCGGAAACCTCAAACCACAGCGGGGTTTCCGCCGGACGGAGCAGGGCTACGAGGGCTTCCGGAAAGAACGGCGAGGGACTAAGCCCCTCCGTCTCTGCCTGTCCCGTTGGGGAGGCGGACAAGGAACCGGACTGGGGGCCGGAGGACGCAGTATCCGCCTTTCCACAGGAAAAAAGAACGACCGGCAGCAGAACCCATACCAGGACCCTGAAAACTACCGGAGACAGGTTTTTCATCTTCACGCCCGCAACACCGTTACCACCCCTTCCTGGCAGTTTGTTGCGCTTCGCTCATACAAGCCCAAGACCCTGCAAACTGCAAGCAAACCAAAGGTTCGCACAGCATACCCAATAATCAGGCTGCCAGAGTAGTATAGTCTGAAAAACAACCCTGATGAAGAGGCCGCATTGCCTCACGTTAAATTTTTCCCTGGCAGCCCGTAGGACTTGCAGGTTTTTGCGTTGCCTTGTGCCGCAAAACCCCCACAGGCGGAAACGATATATAATAACCTATTCCCAGGGAAGCAGAATCCAGTTTGTACCGGCACAGTGGAGTATCCCCGCGGCGGAATACCATGCTTCCACCGTGGGACCGCCCCGGACCTTAACGGCGCCCACCGCCGGCAGGGCAAAGGGGGACGGCGATACCCAGGGGCCCGGAAGCGCCGGGATACTCAGCTCCAGGGTTTCCACAACACCAAGCCACTGTTTGCGGAAGCCGGAACGGACGGTCTTTTCCGCAATTGCCTCCCAGTCGGCAAGCCAGGGGTCGGCGCGGAATTCCGCGGAAAGCGCCGGATCGGAAAAAAGGAGATGGAACGCCGGCCAGTCAAAATGTTCAGGCCGCCGCAGATCCCCTGAATCAGCCGTCCCGTTCGCCCTTAATAGGACTTCAAAGAACCATGCCTCCACACCACCCTGCCAGCTCAGGGGGATCCGGTCCGGACCGGCCCCGGTTATCAGGGCCTCATAGGGAAGAATCGCCCCGGCAGGCCGGAAATCACCGGGTTCAAGATGCCGGAGCGGCCAGTAAGGCCAGGCAATGACGGAACTTACACGGGACAGGGGCAGGGAAATCTCCGCCCCCTCCTCTTCAAGGTCCAAAAAAACCTCCCCGCCATCGTACCCATAGTACCGGACAAGCCAGCGGGGGGACCCCAGCAGTTCCATCCAGGACGGGGGCAGTGGGGGCAAGTCCAGGAGGAACCGGCTTTCCCCCAAGTCCCCCGGATCGCAGCCCCCAAGGACCGCAAGGCCCCCAAGTCCCGCAAGGATCATAAGGATCGCAAGAACTGCAAAGGCCGCAGGTACGGCACAGAAAAAAAAGCGCCGGTTTCTTATCGTTCTTTTCATCGTTCCCTCCGCTTTACAAATGTGGCGGGGACCGTCTCATGCCCGTCACACGCGTCATGCCGCGGCCCCCACCTTTATAGAGGGGCGAAAAGGCGTTTTTGCTTGGCTTTTCCGCATTTTTTCTGAAAAATTTGAAGAACCGGGGCCCGCGGCTGCTTTATACCTTTTGCGGCGCTTGTTTTACCTTCCAGGCTGCGGTATCTCCCCCCTTTTGCTCCGGCGGCAGGACCGGCCCCGCAAGAAAGCCCCTGGTACATTGCGCTAACACTTGAAACCGTGCATACTTTGAAACAATGGCAGAAAACGACAGCTATCCAAGTTTACTCTCACGAGGCTTGCACGCCCGTGCAGATTGGATTGAAAAATCCGAGATGGTCAAGTTCAAGGAGGAACTACGGACATTTCAGGTTTCCTGCGCCACGCTTTACAATATCTTTCTCAAAAAAGGGCTTATCCACGAAGACCCCTACAAGCAGGAGGCACGGATCAGCGAACTGGAAGTACCCGATGCCTCCGGTTTTAGCGAGGCGGAACGGGTAGAACAGTTAAGTATCCGCCTGTCCAACTACGACAACCAGCTGGACTTTCTGGTCAACTTTTACCAGTTCAACATAGAATTTCTCAGCCTGGACCGGATCAAACGGATCCTGGGACTGATACGATTCATCGACTGGCCCCATCTTTCAATGGATTCCCCCTTCCCCATGACCAAGGCAGTAACGGAATTGACCCTGTCCGCAAAAAACGGCCTGGACTCCATGACCACCAGTCTGTTTAACGAATCCCTCAGCAAAGTCTCCCGGACCACGGGAACCATCATGACTCACCTCAAGACACTCAGTGATTACCAGCGGGAATCCTACAAATTCGACCTCCGGGCCACCCTTACATCGGATATGAAGGCCGAGGAAGTCACCCTGGGGAGCATCAAAAAAAGATTTGGTTCTGCCATGCCCGGCAGGGTCTTTTACCCCGATCTGGTAGAGGAAGTCATTAAAGAGGATTACTCAGACGACGGACCGGCGTTGCGGGAAAAGGTGTTAAAAAACCTCGAAGTGGTAGAGGCCAAACCAAAACTGGAGAAACCGCAGATTTCCTTCAAGCAAATTTTGATAGACGGCCTGCAGGTCATCGGGAATACCGGTACTACCATGTTGGAGATCTCCCCCAAGATAGACGAAAACGAGGAGATGATCTCAAACCGGAAAAAAACTGTCTGGCAGAAACTCCGGCAGTGCATACAACAGATCATGGGCAGAGAACCGGATCCGGTTGTCCTCCCGCTTAAATACATGGATAATGTCCGGGGTACATCAGTACAGGAGCGGGTTAACTATTCCACATTCCGCGCAGAACTGAACAAGCGAATACGGGTTTTGACAAGTTACACCTCACGGGGACCGGCCGCCCAGAAGCTGGCAAGCATGGGCGAAGAACAGTTAACCCAGATCCTTGACCGGCTTATTCGGGATGTACAAAACACCCACAGGATCCTTGGCGCTATGGATGATTACTTTAAGGCCGAGGCTACCGATGTGGAACGGGATAAAGTGAAAGGCATTAAACCGGAGCTGGCCACCATCAAGAACGCCATTATCCGGGCAAACCAGATCCGGCACGAGTACAGCGCCAGAAAAGAAGAAGAGGAGCAAATGAAGAAGCTGGGCATTGCTCCGGGAGTATAATATGTTTCGACCATACCGTTTTTCTCTCTATCGTTTTTCTTTTGCTGTGCTGATCACCCTGTTTGCGCTGGGCAGCTGCCGGACGCCACCGCCGGAAGTTCCGGATCTGGAAATTCCGGAAACGCCCCCTCCTGAACTTACCGTCCCGGATAAAGAAAGCAAAAATCCCAATCCCGACACCGCAGAAACCCGGCCCCGGCAGATAGAGCGGGATCAGCTTACCGTTACCCTTAGCAGGGGGGATCTGGAACTGGACCCCCGCAAATCCTTTATTGCCAGTGAAGCCCAACTGTACACCGCCCTGTACGAAGGACTTTTTTCCTACCACCCCTATACAATGGAGCCAGTGTCGGGTGTAGCGGAAAATTGGGAGCTGTCGGAAGACAAAAAAACCTGGACATTCCAGATCCGGAATACCGCCCGGTACTGGAACGGAGACACCGTGCGCGCGCAGGATTTTCGTGATGCGTGGATTTCCCTGCTGGACCCCCAGCGGGAATCCCCCTACTCAAGCCTTTTCGACGTGATACAGGGGGCCTGGGAGTACCGTACCGGCAAGACGGCGGATCCTTCCACCATAGGTATTGAGACAACCGGGGACAAGACCCTTATCGTCCACCTGACAGTGCCAGTCTCGTTTTTCCTCTCCATGCTGTGCCACCATTCCTTCAGCCCCGTACATCCTTCCATGCTGGACAAAGATGACTGGTCCGATGCTTCTCCCATATCCAACGGACCTTTTTATATAACCGAACCCCTCCCCATCGGAACGGACCCGGAGTCCCTGGTTCTGACCAAAAATACACGGTATTGGGATGCCCGCCGGGTAAGCCTGAACCAGCTTACCATCCGTTACACCGATGACCCCGACGAAGCTTCAGCCCTGTGGAATTCCGGGGAAGCCCGGTGGCTCGGCGGTACCATGAATGTCGATGCGTTGACAGACCTGTCCGGCATTGTTGTAAACCCCATGTTTGCCACCTACTACTACTTTATCCGTTCCGCAGAAGAACCCTGGACCGATTACCGCCTGCGCCGGGCCCTTATCCTGGCCCTGCCCTGGAAGGAACTGAGGGAAGGTTTCTATCTGCCCGCCAAAACCCTCATCTACCCCATCATGGGCTACCCTGAACTGGAAGGACTGGAAAACACCGATATTGAGGAAGCCCTCCGCCTGCTGGAAGAGGCGGGCTTCCCGCGGGGGGAAGGCTTGCCGGAACTGGTGATTCGCCTTGACGACGCCGAGGAGTCCGCCCGGATTGGAGGACTAATGGCCGTAGCCTGGAAAGAACAACTGGGAGTACCGGTACGGATCGAAGTCATACCCAACCGCCGGTACCTCCAGTCCCTCAAGACCCCCGGTTACGGAATAGGTTCTTCCACCTGGATTGGGGATTTTGCCGATCCCTACACATTCCTGCAAATATGGCGCCGGGACTCCAACCTGAACGACGCCGGCCTTAACGACCCGGACTACGAAGACCTAATAGAAAAGTCCATGTCCCAGGAAGGCACAGAACGCTACGCCACCCTGGCAGAGGCAGAAAAACTCCTCCTGGACCGGGGCTCCGTAATTCCCATTTACTACTGGCCGGCAATAAACATCGTTGACACCGGCGAACTGGACGGCTGGTACCCCAACGCCCTGGACATCCACCCCTTTAAGTACTTTTCTTTCAAAGCCCTCCGCCCCCTGCCAGGGGTAGTATTGGCGAAGTAGTAGAGCTATTCCCAAAAACTCGGTTGGTTTTGGGAATAGCTTTGGAAAAAGCGGCCAAAAGTCCGCTTTTTCCTCTAAATCTAAGGTTGCTTTCCCAAAAACTGAAGTTTTGGGAAAGCCTCAGTAGTCAAATTTAGAATATTTGGGCGTCCCCGGCTTTGCCCGGGGACCGGGCTGTCCGCTCCAATTCCTCAAGGCCGCCTCTTGTAATTTTTTCAAGGCTGTGGTACATTTTTGAATATACCGGTGTAGATAACATGCCGGTATTTTCCGGCAGTCTTTTGGAGATCTTATGCGAAGTGCAACAGACCGGCTAAGTGTTAATTCCGGCTTCGGGAAAAGGAGGTATCCATGTACGTTACCCTGTTCATTAATTTATTCCTTATCTCTGTTCCTCTCTTACTTATTCACTATAGTTACTACTCACTAGGGGGGGGGGGGGGGGGGGGGGGGCGGGGGGGGGGCGGGGCGGGCGGCGGCCGCGCGGGGGGGGCGCCGGGGGG
>JAITJW010000069.1 GCA_031278715.1 Treponema sp.
CTCCAATTTTTTAAACCCAAATATAATTTTTTTTATACTTAACGCCTTTTTAATTTTTTTTAACTTTCCCCCCCCCCCCCCCCCCCCCCCCAAGTGATGAGATACCAGACAGGAACAGCGGTATTTTCAGGAGATAAGCATGATTAAGGCAATTATTGTCCACACCATTGAAACCGCTGATTTAGATTATGCGCTGAATGAACTGAATAGTCAGATAAACAGTCAGGGCCCCATGCTGCGTAATACTGCGGGTATAATTATTTGTAATTACGAATTTGTCGAATCCGGGCTGGTTCATGAACTGTGTACCCGTTTGCCCTTTACGGTACTTGGCTGTTCAAGCCAGATATTTGCAGTGCCAAATGCAGGAGAAGAACTTATGCTTACCCTCATGGTGCTGACCAGTAATGATGTAGAATTTCATGCCGGTATTTCCGAACCTCTTGGCATTGGAAAACAAGGCGTTTTGGAAGATCTGTACCGGGGACTTACTGTGCAGGGCGCCTTTGTGCCGGCCCTTATGCTGATATTTTCGCCTATGCTTAGCGGAATAACGGGGAACACGCTGGTAAGTACACTGGACCGGGTATCGGGCGGTGTTCCCATGTTTGGGTCAATAGCCATTGATATTACCACTTCTACACGAAACCCCGTGACCATTTTTAATGGTAGCGCCCACCCGGACAGGCTTGCCATGCTTTTACTCAGGGGAAACGTACATCCCCGGTTTCTTACCCGCAGCCTGCCGGGGGAGCCGCGCTTCAGCCATAAATTCAACATCACCAAAGTACAGGCAAACAGGATTATTTCGATAAACAACAGGCCCGCGGTGGAATTTCTGGAAAGGCTGGGGGTTATTAATACCGATGAGGTGGAAGTATTCTATGCCTTTCCCATCGTAGTTGATTATGAAGACGGATCGCCGCCTAAGATATTTACAATATCCAAAGCTGATACGGACGGTTCCCTGATTTCCGAACTGGATATTCCCGCAGGAGGAACGGCAAGCATCGGAACTATCAACGGGACTCTGGTAGTAGCGAGTACCCGGCACATTATTGAACAGATAAAAGAAATACCGGAAGCATCGGTCATGTTTCTTGCTTCGTGTTTCAGCCGGGTTCTTACCCTCAGAGATTCGCTTGAAGAGGTTGATGTTGTCATAAAACAATTAAGAGATTGGCCCGTACCTTTTGTGTTTTTCTCTTCCGGCGGGGAGATTTGCCCCATATTCAAAGATGGTCAGGAAAAACCCATCAATTCGTTTCACCAGTTTACGATAGTTGCCTGTGTTTTTTAGGAGGTGTTGGTTATGGAATCAAAGGCAGACGATACCGAAATAGGGCTTCTTGAAACAAAAATTGACTATCTTTTGGAGGAAAACCGGAGGCTTGAACGGGAAAACCGTTCCCTGATCAGACGCTATGAAGCCGCCCTTATGTCAATGAACCGGTCAAAGGCATACATTCTTACCAAAGAGAACATGTTTGTGTCTCTGGAAGAAGCAAAAGTACAGGAAATAACCCGGCATAAAGAAGAAGCGGAAGCGGCCAACCGTGCAAAGTCATTTTTCCTTGCCTTCATGAGTCACGAGATACGTACCCCTCTGAATGCCATTATCGGCTTTGCAGAGATTCTTTTACAGCGCAAGCTGCCCCTGAACATCAAAGAGGATATGGAAAAGATACATTCCTCCGGTACCGTACTGATGGGCTTAATCAACAATATTCTCGATTTTTCAAAGATCGAGTCGGCAAGTATGGAATTGGCAGTGATCGACTATTCGGTACCCAGCATGATTAACGACATTCTGCAAATGAACAATATCCGCATCGGGAAAAAATCTATCAGCCTGGAGCTTGAGGCCGACGATACCCTGCCAACAAAACTGTGTGGGGATGAACTGCGGGTCAAACAGATACTGAACAACATTTTATCCAATGCAATTAAATACACCAAAGAGGGGAAAGTGATCCTGCATATCTCCTGGAAGGCGGAAGATAAAAACACCGCGGTTCTGATTTTCAGGGTAGAGGATACCGGCCAGGGAATTAAAAAAGAGGACCAGGAAAAACTTTTTTCCCCCTATACCCAGTTTAACACCCGGACAAACCAGAACATCGAAGGAACCGGACTGGGGCTTACCATCACAAAGAATCTGGTAGAACTTATGGATGGCACTATTTCCGTAGAAAGTGAGTACGGCAAGGGGACCGTTTTTACGGTTGTCATAAAACAGCAAATTGAAGACAGTACCCCCTGTGGCAGAAAAACCATAGAAAACCTGAAACACTTTAAGCTTTCGGAAACAAAGGACAGGCGGAAAAGAATAGTCCACAAACACATGGGAGATGCCCGGATCCTGGTAGTCGACGATGTGGCCATGAACCTGGACGTAGTAAGGGGCCTGATTCGCCCCTACGGCCTTACCATGGACGGGGTACAGAGCGGACCGGAAGCCATTGATCTTATCCGGTCGGGAACGCCCCATTACGATCTGATCTTCATGGACCACATGATGCCCGGCATGGACGGCATGGAGGCCTCCCGAATCATACGGGGCATGGATTCTGCCTACGCGAAGAAAGTACCCATCATTGCCCTTACCGCAAACGTCGTATCCGGGGAAATGAACATGCTCATGACCAACGGTATTGACGATTACCTTGCCAAGCCGATTGAGATACATAAACTAAACTACATTCTTGAAAAATGGGTACCCCGGGAAAAACAGGTAAAAAAAATGTCCCCGGCCAGGGACCGTGCAGAAGAATCCTCTGCCGGCGTTCTTAGTATCCCCGGAGTAGATACCAAAAAGGGACTGTTTAACACCGGGGGAACCGCGAAGGGGTACTACGCGATCCTGGGAGTGTTTTGTTCGGAAATGCAGGAAAACATACCCCGGATACAGGACGCACTGGAAACCAGGGATTACCAGCTTTACACAACGCTGGTCCATGCCCTTAAAGGTTCCGCCCGCAGTATTGGGGCATTCAAGGTAGGCGGGATGGCCGCCGATCTTGAAGACGCGGGGAGAAAACAGAACCTGTCCCGGCTGGAAGACAAAACGGGCCCGTTGATCACGGAACTGCAGGAATTGATAGCGCAGATAACCAGGAGTTTGAAAGTGAAGACCCCGGATCCCGCTGCCCTGCCGGCAGAATTTCACTATACCCCGCGGTTCGATGTCCTTAAAGGCGCCCTTATCAACAACGATTATCAGATAGTAAACCAGGAGTTGGAACGGTTGAACAAACTGCCCCTGGACAAGGCCGACCGCGAACTGCTTGACGCCGTTGAAAAAGATATTTTACTGTTCGAGTACGAAAAGGCGGTAGCCCATTTAAGCTGACAAGCCCGCCGGTAAAGCGGGCTTTTTGTATATTTACGCCGGAAGATCCCGCTGCTAAACAATGCCTTGGCTAAACAATACCTTTGCTTTTCATGTACGCCCCTATTTTTGCATCCTGATTCTTGATATGGGCTATAAGCCAGTCCCCCACCTTAGCCTGTACATCGTCAAACAGGGCGTCTGAAGGTCCTTTCATGATAAGCTGTGTCTGCAGATCCCGTACCACTTTTTTTAATCCCTCATGGAGGTTCCTGTGGTTCTCGTAATCCGGGTATTGGTGTTTCTTTTGGAGCCGTTCTTCTTCAAAAAAATGCTTAATCGTGTAATCATTCAAAAAATCCAGGCTTTTTTTCAGTTCCGCGTTTGATTTTTTTTCGGTACGGGCATTTAGAAAATTGTTAAGCGCAACGACCAGTTGTTTGTGCTGCTCGTCAATCATCTGATTCCCGGTTTCCAAACTCTTGTCCCAATTGTACATAGGATTCCTCCTTTGTGTATTATGATCGCCTGCATCAATGCAATTTGAAAGCCAATTCACCAGGAAGGACAGGACGGGGAAAAAGACAAACAGCAACGTCCCCCTTCCGGTACTACTGTCCGGTTCCTGAAAAAACCGGAGGAAAGGCGCACTTCGTAGGCAAAACCTTCGTGGCGCAGTTTTAGTTCCCGTTCACCTATCCCGGCGCCGTCCATTTCGGCGCTGGCCCCCCACACCATTTCCAGATGGAAATCAAACCCTGCATCCGCACGTATCTCCAGAGAATCGGTACGGCAGGTAATGGTGATGCGTCCATCATCGGTCCGGAGCAGCAGCCGCAGTTCTCCCCCGCCGGCATCTTCAACAACGCAGTCCTTTACCGCCAAAACCTCGCCGCCGCGGCGGAAGTACCAGCCTGCCCGTTTCCCCCGGCCGCTCCAGCGGTTCCCGTCGATCACCGGCAGATTATCGTAGGTCATATTTTCATTTGTACAGGTGTCCCGAAGGTAACGCTCGGCGTAGGTGTCGTCGAACATCATGAGGTCCCTCAGCCAAAAAGTCCCGCCTTCGGAGTAAAAATTTACCCGGTATTTTCGTGAGCAGAACCAGACCGACCGTTTCCCCTCATTTTTCCAGTCGGACAGCGCGGTGGTCGCCGAGTTTGGCGTAAGGGGGTACTTGCTGCGGAACCAGTCCCCCGATTCCGCCAGGGTTTCAATACGGATTTTTCCCGCTTTTGAAAGGGCACTCAGTTCTTCAATCTGGTAGATCAAGCCATTTTTCATGGCCGGCCAGCCGAAACTGTTTTCCTGCCCGGCCTGGGCGTAGTTGAAGCTTAGACAACAGCCGGTCATAACTTCGTCGAAAAACCAGTCAACCCAGGCGGGAACCCCGCCGCCGCCCGCACTGCCCGTGTAGACCGGTTCCAGTGTAATAACCCCCTGGACTGCGGCTGCGCCGGTATCGGTACTAAGGCCGTAATCGTACTGAAGCACAGGATCGCTGCCCAGCATACGGAACACCGGCAGGGGGATCTGGGTTTCGGCGCTGCCCCCCGGCGCCAGGGCGTTTGTCCGCGAAGGGTAGTAGGCCTGGTTGTAATACCCGCCCCAGATGGTGTAACCGTCGGTTCCCCACTGTTCCTTACAGTTTGCACTGGCAGAAATGTGGTAGGTGTCCGCAAGGTAAGCCAGGCTGTGGGCGTCTATCATCCAGGAGCCGGCGGATTTGGGATACACGCCAAAAACGGCCCTGAATTGTTCCATGAGGCGGTCAATAAGCCGTTCCCGTTCCTCCGGGGTATAGCCTACGGAAAACCCCACGTGGGAATGCCAGTCCCAGGGGAAGCGGCCCCGCCAGGCAAGCCCGCAATCCTTTACCAGGGGTTCCATGATTTCAAGCCAGACACCGATCTCATGGGGAGTCCCCCGGAGCATACCGGCATAGGTCTCGTCTAATAGGGCATCGTACTGCAGCAGGAAGGTCCCGCGCAGGCCGTATTTCTCCAGCAGGGCAAGCTGTTCCCGCACCGGCTCGTAAAGGTCCATGCTCACACGGGGTTCCACAGCCCGGATAAAATTCACGATATTGACGATAGCCGGACATTTTTGCATATATCCCCCTATAGGGCCGATCAATACGGGTGGAACCGGCGGCCGCATGGGGTCCTGCCGGTTCCCGCTATGGCGCTTTTAGACGCCGACAACTGCGGTAACCTGGGGGACTTCTTTTTTCAGGTAGTTCTCTATGCCCATTTTCAGGGTCATCTGGGCCATGGGACAGCCGCCGCAGGCGCCGGTCAGTTTAACAGATACCGTACCGTCATCGGCAACCGACACGAATTCCACATCCCCGCCATCAGCCTGGAGGGAGGGCCGTACATTATCAAGGGCATTTCTTACTTGTTCTTCAAACATAGGTTTCTCCTCTGCGTATCATGTAAAGCCAGTATAATACCGGAACGAGAGGAAAAGAAAGGGCACAGGGTTAGATTTTATTTTGAGGCATTGGGGCTTCAGCGGCTGTCGCCGGCCAGCGTAACCAGGGCTTCTTCCAGACGGCGATCTTTGATACGGATTATCCGAATCTTAAGGCCGCAGTCTTCAACTTCACTCTGCTCCCCGTCCGGGGGAACCCGGCCCAAAACGCTGAATACGTAGCCCGCAAAGGTATCGTACTGGTCCACGGGAAGGTTACAGCCGGTTTCCCGGACAACCCGGTCCAGGGAAGCCGCCCCGTTGATTCGCCAGCTCCCGGCCCCCAGGCTTTCGATGGCGGGCTGTTCCGCTGCGCTGACATTGTATTCAAAGTTCCCTACCAGCAGTTCCAGAAGATCGTTCATCGTAACAATACCCAGCATACTCCCGTATTCATCGATCACCAGGGCAAAGTAGTTACGTTTTCTTTTCATGTTCCTAAACAGGTGATCTGCCTTGACCGTAGCGGGCACCAGCTGGGGGGGATGAACCGCCTGGGCCAGTACGTCCCGCCGATCCCGCCGGGCAAGCCGGAGGTAGTCCCCGGCGCTGAGTACCCCGGTGATATGATCCGGGTCCCCATCGCAGAGGGGATAAAAATTATGCCGGTTTTCCCTGATGATCCTCTCCCATTCCTCATCGCTGTCCCGCAGGTCCAGAAACGTAACATACCGGCGGTGGGTCATGATCTCCGCGGCGCCAATATCGTCAAATTCAAAAACATTGTGGATAATCTCTTTTTCGTCGGCGTTGATGGTTCCGCGGGCGCTGCCCGCATCGATCATCAGCCGGATTTCCTCTTCGGTGATGCTGGAATCCTCGGTCTCAGGGTCTATTCGTAAAAGTCTGAGGATACTGTTGCTGGAATGGGTCAGAAGCCAGACCACCGGGGCAAAAACCTTGGAGATGGCAAGAATAAGGCCGGACATGGCCAGGGCCAGGGTGTCGGCTTTTTTCATGGCGATTCGTTTGGGAACCAGTTCTCCCAGCACCAGCGTGAAAAACGAGAGGATCACGGTGATAATCACCACGGAAATCACATCAATAGTAGCGGCGGGGATCGGTATCCCCCGGTTTACCGCCCAGAGTGTGATCTTCTCCGAAAAGTTATCCGCCGCGAAGGCGCTGCCCAGGAAACCTGCCAGCGTAATACCTACCTGGATAGTGGCCAGGAATTTTGCAGGCTGCCTGGTCAGGGCCAAAAGCCGTCTGGCCCGCCTGTCCCCGGCAGCGGACATTTTTTCCAGTTTCGTATCGCTGATGGAAATAAGGGCAATCTCCGCGCAGGCAAAGACCGCGTTCACCATGATAAGACAGAACTGCAGGAGAAGCTGCCAGAGGATAGGGTCCTTATCGTCCATAAGGGCCGGTCTCCGCCGGGCCTTCCCGTTCAGGGTCTCCCGTTGCATCTTCCCGCTCCAGGCCAATATCCCGGCGGAAACCCATGCCCCTGAACCTCACCGCTTCCAGGGCCGCGTAGGCCCGGCTTCCGGCTTCCCGCAGGTCCGCCCCCAGCGCGGCAAGGGCCAGTACCCGCCCCCCGGCAGTACAAAGCCCCGCAGGTTTCATACCACCAGGTTCCATCCCGTTAGGTTCCGTCCTGCCGGGTTCCATCCCGGTCGTGGACCGCGCAATGCCATGCGCCAGCTCTTGTTGAGCCCCGGCTGCAAAAAGTTTGGCCCCGGTCTTTTCCAGCCGGTAAGGGTCGATAAAGATGGGGTCCCCCTTGTGGTAAGGGCCGGGATAGCCTTCCGCCACGGCCACCGGCGCGCAGACCGCGCCGGGTTTCCAGCGCAGGGGCAGATCCTTAAGGGCGGGAACGGACGAGGACAGGTCATTACCGGATGATCCGGCAGGCAGGCTGCCCAGGGCAAGGGCATAGCAGAGTTCGAAAAAATCCGAGTCCAGAAGGGGCAGGACCGCCTGGGTCTCCGGGTCTCCAAGGCGCACATTGTACTCCAAGAGGTAACAGCGTCCCCCGGAAATCATAAGGCCAAAGAAGATAAAACCCCGGTAGTCCATTCCCTCCGCCTCAAGGCCCCGGAGCGTGGGTTCCAGAATGGCAGCGGTAAAATCTTCACGGCAGGCTTCGGTAAAGCCGGGCGCCGGGGCAATGGCCCCCATGCCGCCGGTATTGGGTCCCGCGCCGCCCTCAAAGCGGCTCTTATGGTCACGGGCAGCGATAAAGGGCCGGATAATCCCCGCCCTGCCGGGCCCCGCGTCTACCGCGGCCAGGATCGAAACTTCCCTTCCCTCAAGAAAATCCTCGATGAGTACCGTATCCCCGGCCTTACCCAGGGTCCGGTCCCGCATAAAGGCCTTGATTGCCCCTTCCGCCGCCTCAAGCGACGGGGCAATCACCACCCCCTTGCCCGCGGCCAGCCCATCGGCTTTGATCACCAGGGGCGGCCGGCCGGAACCGGCAAAATGTTCCCCGGCGTATGCCAAGGCCTCCACCGGCCCGGTAAACTCCCGGCTTGCCGGAGCGCGCACACCGTATTTTTTCATAAAATTTTTAGAGAAGGACTTGCTCGCCTCAAGGCGGGCGGCATCCCTGCCGGGCCCTGCCACCGCAAGCCCCGCGGCGCGGAAACGATCCGCAATCCCCAGGGCCAGAGGTTCTTCGGGCCCTACCACCGTCAAACCGACATTATGCTCCCCGGCAAAGGCAATAAGCGCCTCCTGCCCCTCCTCCCCGGAGAAGTCCCGGCCCAGGTTCACGTTTTCGCACTTGGCTTCCGCGGCGGTCCCGCCGTTTCCCGGAGCCACGTACACCTTTGTTACCCGCTCCGACCGGGCAAGTTTCCATGCTATGGCATGCTCCCTGCCCCCTGACCCGATTACAAGTATGTTCATGGTATATTCCCGTATATCGCAGGACTTCCTCACCACTCCCGCGCTTTGAAGTTTTCGGGCATCTCCGCCACAACAACCGAGTCCCCGGACTGTACCAGCACGTACAAACCCTTCCTCTGGGCGTACTCCCGTACCTCGGCGGCTACCACCATGCCGGCCACCGCTCCCACCAGCTTCCTCCGGTCCCCCCGCTTGTCCAACTGCTCTCTTACCTTCCGCATCCGTTCTATATGCTCGTTTACATCCCGTTCCGTCAACACCGACTTAATCTCCACCGGCATCGCATAGTCCCCGTCCTCAAGCAACATGTCCACCTGCGCTACCGTCCGCTCCCCCTCCCAGAACTTTTCCGGCCCCCCGTGTGTGAAGGTGTAGCCCAGTTCCTTGAACTTTTCCCACAGTTTGGCGGAGATCATTTCCTCCGCCCACTTGCCGAAAGAACTGCTCAAGCCCCCGATGTTTCTGGACAGCTCTTTGATCTGCTTATCCGTTTCTCTGGACAGTTCTTTGATCTGCTTGTCCGTTTCTCTGGACAGTTCTTTGATCTGCCTACTAGTCTCCGCCTGCTGCTCGTCCAACGCCGCCTGCCGCTGCTCGGCTTTTATGGAAAAGTCCTGCATCATCACCCAGACTTTCTCAAACGTTAAACCCTTGGCCGCTTCCAGGGCCTCCTCTGCTGTCATTGCGCTACCTCCTGCCCCGACTATATATGAATTCGTGTGTCAATGAAACACAATAACCCAGCAGCCTGTTGCACTGGTCAAATCGCTACGCCATAAGGCCACGCGTAAAACCCCACAATGTGGAGCCATTCCCAAAACTCGGTCAGTTTTGGGAATGGCTTTGGAAAAAGCGGCCAAAAGTCCGCTTTTTCCTCTAAATCTAAGGTTGCTTTCCCAAAAACTGAAGTTTTGGGAAAGCCTCTGTGATCCACAATTTTTAGAAATGCCCTAATGCTTAAAATGCCGGGTCCCCGTAAAGACCATAGCGATGCCGTACCTGTCGCAGGCCTCGATGGAAAGCCTGTCGTTTACCGAGCCCCCCGGCTGGACGATGGCCCTGATACCGGCGGCTGCGGCAGCCTCCACCACATCGGCAAAGGGGAAAAAAGCATCGCTGGCCAAAACCCTCGCTCCTTCAGCTCCGGCGCCGACAGCACCGGCACCAGTACCGGCGGCCAAGGCCCTGCCGGCAGTTCCCGCGGCAGCCGGGCCCGCCAGCGTCCTGGCCGCCCGTTCCAGGGCCTGCTGGGCGGGCCAGATCCGGTTGACCTGGCCGCCGCCGATCCCCACCGCCGCCTCGTCCCTGACGACAAGGATGGCGTTGGATTTTACAAAACTCACCGCACGCATACCAAAGATCATGTCCCGGACATCGGAGGCGGCAGGCCGGGCCCTGGTAACAGGTTCCCATTTTTCAAAGAGCTTCCGGTCCGTCTTCTGGACCAAAAGGCCGCCGTCAACGGCGTTGTACTCATGAGTTTCCCGCGGAGCCCGGCGGGCCCGCATGATCCTCAGATTTTTTTTCTTTTTAAGAATCGCCACAGCCTCATCCTCAAAATCCGGGGCGACGACAATTTCAAGGAAAAGCTCCCCCAGCCTTTCCGCAGTAGCCGCGTCCAGCCTTGCATTGAGCGCCACGATGCCCCCAAAAATCGAAACCGGATCGCAGGCGTAGGTTTTTTCGTAAGCCTCAGCCAGCGTGCGGCCCAGGGCGATTCCGCAGGGACTGTTGTGCTTCACCGCCACACAGCAGATCCGCCTCCCCACAGCGCCGGGAGACCGCTTATCCCCGCTCTCCACGCCATTCCCGTCCCCGCCGGAATCCAAGATACCCAGGGCCCGCAGATCCTCCTCCCCCAGCGGCGGCTGTTCATCCGCCGGAAGACCAAACGCGCAAGCCGCTTTCCAGGCCAGGTCCAGGTCCCGGATATTGTTATACCCCAGCTCCTTACCGTGAAGCTGTTCCATAGCCCCCAGCGCGCCGGGCTTATCCGTATGGAGGTACAAGGCCGCGCTCTGGTGGCCGTTCTCCCCGTAACGGAGATCCTGGGCCTTTTTCAGGGAAAGGGGCCAGTAAGCGGGGTACTCATCCTCCCCCTCAACATCCAGCAGATAACGGGCAATAGCCCCGTCATAGGCGGAAGTCAAATCAAAGACCTTCGCCGCCAGACGCTTCCTCAAAAGCTCCGGAACCTTCCCCGCCCTAAGACCCGCCATAACTTCCCCATAATCGGCACTATCCGTAAGGACAATCACATCCCGGTAATTTTTCGCCGCGGAACGCAGCATCGCCGGTCCCCCAATGTCGATAAACTCCACAGTCTCTTCCAACGGCAGGGCGGAACGGACCTTCTCAAAAAATGGGTAGAGATTCACACAGAGCAGATCGATAAGACC
The DNA here is from genome assembly GCA_031278715.1 of Treponema sp. Taxonomy (GTDB): domain Bacteria; phylum Spirochaetota; class Spirochaetia; order Treponematales; family Breznakiellaceae; genus JAISFT01. The sequence continues at coordinate 11,062 of JAITJW010000069.1, forward strand.
AATCCCCTGCTGTTCCAGGGTCTGGATATGGGCCGCCAGATCCCGCCGGGCCAGAAGCCCCGCGTGAATCGCCGGATGCAGCGTTTTAACCCGCCCGTCAAGACATTCGGGAAAACCCGTTACCGCGGACACATCGGTTACCGGAATCCCGTGTTCCTTAAGATGCCGGGCCGTCCCCCCGGTGGAAAGTATCTCCCAACCCGAACCGGCAAGATACGCCGCCAGGTCCACAAGCCCGTCCTTGTTAAACACACTAATAAGCGCCCGCTTCCCCATACCACCACTCCTTCAAAAAAAAACGGCGGATACCACCCCGCCGCCAAAATCCACCGGACTCCCACATTCAGTAAGCCCGCCCCCCCAGCCGCTTCACCATCAGAACCGCCGCTTCCACAATAGCACGATGTTCTTCCCCGTGGATCCGCCGGGCCAGACTCTCCGGACTATCCCCCGCCAGCACCGGAACCCGCCGCTGCAACAGAATAGGCCCCGTATCCGTCCCCCCGTCCACCAGATGCACCGTACAGCCGGACTCCCCCTCCCCCGCCGCCAGCACCGCCCGGTGTACATACTCCCCGTACATCCCCTTCCCCCCGTACTTGGGAAGCAGCGCCGGATGGAGATTGATGATCCTGCCGGCATACGCGCCGATAATCTCCCCCCCCAGAATCGACAGAAACCCCGCCAGAATGATCAGCCCAATCCCCCGCCCCCGCGCCAGCGCCAGAATCCGGTCCGACAGCTCACGCCGCCGCGCCTGCCGGGGCAAACTACGGTCCGGCGCCTCCACCCCGCCAGGAATCCCCGCCAGCCGCGCCCGTTCCAGCGCGTAGACCCCTTCCCGGTCGGAGATAACCAGGACAATCCTGCCATCCCCCAACGCACCCGACTGCTCCGCGTCGATCAAAGCCTGCAAATTGGTACCACCCCCGGAGACCAGCACCAGAATTTTAAGGGGGGGAGCCCCCCCCCTCGTTCCGGCCTCCTCGGGGCCCCTGGCCCCTGCGGTGTCCTCCACTACCCCCCCCTGTTCCGGGCCCAGGGGAAACCATTCATTCAAAACGCAACTCCGGCGCGGCGGCCTGTTCCACCCGGCCAATTTCCCAGGCCGGAAAACCCAGATCCTCCAGGTACTCAATGGCCTTCCCGCGGTCGCCGGGATCCAGGGCAATGACAAACCCAATCCCCATATTAAACGTACCGAACATCCGCCGCGCCAAGGCCGGATCGGTTTTCAAAAGATCCGCGCCCGCCCGCTGGGCCGGGGCCCCGGTCTCCGGCAGACCCGCCAGGGCCGATGCAATACGGGCAAACAAGGGCGGAACAGCCCAGGATCCCCCCCGGATCACGGCGGCGCAGGGACCGGCCCCCCCGACAAACATACGGGGGATATTTTCATAGAAAGCGCCCCCCGTAACATGGGCCATACCCCGGATCTCCACCCGTTTCAACAGGCCCAGAATAGGCTTAACGTAGAGCCGGGTAGGCTCCAGCAGGGCCATGCCAAGAGGCATGCCGCCAAAATCCTCGTCAAGATTGGGCAGGAGCCTGCGGATAAGACTAAAACCGTTTGAATGGACCCCCGACGAGGCAATCCCCACCAGGCTATCCCCGACACGGATACGCTTCCCCTCGATGATATTTTTCCGGTCCACAATGCCTACGGCAAAGCCCGCAATATCGTATTTACCCTCGTCATAGAAGCCGGGCATCTCCGCGGTTTCCCCGCCCAAAAGGGCCATCCCCGTTTCCCGGCAACCCCGGACCACCCCCCGGACCAGCAGGGCCGCAACATCGGCGTCCAGCTTACCGCAGGCCAGGTAGTCCAGAAAAAACAGGGGCCGGGCACCGTGGCAGAGTACATCGTTGGCACACATGGCCACACAGTCAATCCCTACCGTATCGTATTTTTTCATCCGAAAGGCCAGGTCAAGCTTGGTACCCACCCCATCGGTCCCGGAAACCAGCACCGGTTCTTCCATACCGGCCCAGGCCGAAACGCCGCCAGCTTCCCCCGCGCCGCCGCTCCCCAGGCTGAACATCCCCGCAAAACTCCCGATGCCGTTCAAAACCTCCGGCCCGGAAACCGCCGCGACAAGTTCCCGGTATTTCTCCACCGCCCGGTACCCTTCCTCGATATTTACCCCCGCCTGCTTATAATCCATTTTGTGTCCCCGTTACTTCATTTTAGATATTTCTCAGCGATTCTACCCGGAAGCGGAGCGGGATTCCGATACCATTTCGACGGTCTCACCGACTTTGGTTTTGAAGGCGAGGAGTTCGCCCGTTAGCGTTTCGGCGGGTATGCCGTTGCGGGTCAGGCGGACAGCGGCGTCACCCCACGGGTTTTTCAACCGGCAGGGCTGGCCTTTCTCGCTCAGGATGCGGACGTATTCCACATTTCCACCCGTCAGACGGCTGCTGACAAGGAAGGCGCCGACGGCGCGCAGGGTCGAAAATTCGGCGTCCTTGGTCCTGTCCCAGTTCGGGTAGAGGCGTATCGTACCGTTGTAGCTCTGCATCAGACATTCGTTGACGACGAGCGGTAATGCGAAGTTCTCGAACCATATCCCCATCGGGGCCATAAAGTCAAAGTCGGAACCGTCGTCGTAGCGTCCGCCGCTCTGCATGCACATATCGGCTGCCGTCTTGTTGGGCAGCAGGCAGTAGTTGACCTGGCGCTTGAATTTCTCCACGTCGAGTATGCCAAGACGCGCGCCGATCACGCTGAGGGTAACAATGTCATTGCCGCCTTCATTGCGGTGTGTACGGTAGGTGTTGAGCAGTTTTTGGCGAACGTCTTCGGGCACGTCGATGCCATATTCTTCGCCGGGGAAGACGTGGATCAGGTTGGCGGGAAGGTTGTACACCATCCGGTCGGTCTCGCCTGGGACAGAGGTGTATATCTCGCCATATTTTTCCGATTTTACGGTCGAATAGTCGGGCATGTTGGCAAGTATCCGCTTTACATCTTTCACCGTAGCTGCTTCCTGTGTGTCGTATTTCAACGTATTAACGGCTTCGAGGTAGGCTTTGAAGATGAAACGGGTGAGCGTGATGTCGGTTTGTGTGTCGTAGTTATACTTGAAACCGGGTTTCAGACTGTAGAGTTCGGGCGGCACGGACGGGAAGATGTGGTATTTGCCGTCGTTCCACTGCGGACCGTGCGCGTCGGGGCGTGTCATGTAGTCGACAAGGAACAGTACCGCCTGTTTGACGGGATAGAATGCGCGGTTGCGCAGGAAGTCCGTATCCATCGAGTAGAGATAGTGCCACCAGAGTCCCTGCACCGTCCAGGGCGTCTCGAACACTTCCCAGCCCCAATCCGGCACGGGATAGGGGTGATGCGTCATCTGGACCGGATAGGCCGAGTGGGGGAAGAAGGCGCCGCGCATTCGGTAGTATTCCTTTGCCCACTTTTCGCTTACGGGGAGGAGGTGATAGACGAGGTCGATGTAGGGGAGGTTCTTGTCCAGCCGGTTGCTTGAGAAGGGAAGCCAGAAGGGCTGCTGGGTGTTGTAGTTCATGTGATAGTCGCCGTGCCAGGCGGTACCGATGTTACCCAGGCTCCAGTTGGCGAACAGTCCGGGACAGATGGCGCCGTCTTTAACCGCGCAGTTGAAAAAGTAGTGGTTCCGGTACCAGATTTCCTCCAGAAATGTGTCGGCCAGCGCTACGCCGGATTTGTTCCAGTATTCCGTCCAGCTCGCGACGGTATGGCGGAAAGCGTTATCGTACTGTTCCTTTGTCGGTTCGGGGATGTTTACTCCGTCACGCTTCACGTCCGTGGCCAGCCCTTCGGTTAGTGCGATGCAGCCGGTGAAGGGTTTGCCGTCGGCAACAATGTAGCGTTCCATGGGACGGAGCGGTTCATCGAGGCCACTGGAGGGATGGCGCAGGCCGTTTGCCAGCGTCTGGTTGAGACGCGCTTCAAGGCGGAAAGCGCGGTCGTGGGGATGTCCCTTCACGGGGTCGTAATTATCAGGCTCCTGACAGGGCAGCGTCTGGGTGAATCCGAGCGAGGCGTCCTCCGTCACGGTGTGTTTCGGAAATTCCCCGGGCGTCCGTGTGTCGGGGATAACGCGCAGGCGGTTGAAGCAGGAGGGCACGGGGCGCCGCTGTTCGTCAACGAGACGGAACCAGACTTCGTCTGCCGTCATATCGGCGAAAAGCTGGAACGTATTCCGCAGGCTGCCGTTCAGCAAGTAGACTTCACACAACCCGGTGGAGATATCGATCCGGTGTCCGAGCAGTTCCACCTGCCTGCGGTCGAAGCCGAGCACGACTGTACCGCAGGGGAAGGGACGCGGATAGGGTTTGGAGTAGTTGGCGCTCATTTTGTTGAAATAGTCGTCGAACCATTTGTCGTCCCGAATGGATTTCAGTCCGGGTGGCAGCGCCTTTACACGGTTGATGATCTCTTCGAATGTGCCGGTTTCATCCTGGTAGTCTTCCGCAATGCGGATGTCCCAGACCTTGTTATGTCCGAAGTGAAACTGCACGGCGTCCGGTCGTGTGGTGACGACCACGCCCATGCCGCCGTTGCCCAGCACGGCGCCTGCGAAGAAGTTGATCGCAGGCTTGTCCAGCGTGATGGAATGTTGCCGCGCCCGTTCGACGGGGTTCAGCCCCGTCTTCCCGACACTACGATACAGCATAGACAGATCATACTCCCCCGCCGCCCTTTGTCAATGCATCGCATTGCCATAACGCGTGTCGCCATAACGCGGTTCCGGGGACGCTATGTCAGTTATATCAACACGTATGCCACGCCAGGGCCAGTGTCTATTCCGCCGCCACTAGTTACCCCAGGCCCCGGACCGCCACCACGTCAATGCCAAGGCCGTCCCAGTTGGGGAGAATCTTGTCCCCCACCCTGACGGGGAGTGTTATCCTGGTTTGGTAAATTTCCTTTAACAGGGCGCCGATCTTTTCCCGGGGACAGGGGCCGCTGGTCTTTACCGGGACCCTGCGGGGGCCGGTAAAACCAGCAGGGCGGCCCGCCGGCAAGGTCCCGCCGTCTCCGGAAGAAGCGGCGGATAAAACCGGACCCTCCACAATGGCGCAGGTGGCGGTAACCACCCGCTTGGGGGAACGGATCTCCTCCTGGGCATAGACCGCGCCCCGGGGGCAGCGGTTACCGGTAACAGTCAGAACAGGGAAGCCGTCCGCGCCCAGTTCTCCCTCCTCAACCGAGAGGGAACAACCTATAGGGCATACGATACAAGTCAGGTTCCGCATATTTATCGTTCCTTATCATCACGCTATCACGCTATCGCACTATCACGCTATCGAAAATTCCAGCACCGATTCTGTGCCACCGCCGCAACCCTCCAGATCTTTTGGCCCCAGGCTGACATCGATCATCTCAGAGGGCTGTACATGACCCTTCTTGAAACTTTTGAGCAGCCGGTTGTCCAGCCGCAGTTCCAGTACCGCATCGTTCTTCACGATCATGGAACGCATATAGATCTTGTTGTTCCCCTGGGGGTTAAGCTTGCCGGGGTTCACATAGCGGATGTTGGCCCCCGCCTTAAGCCGGAACTGGGTCCCCGGCCGGTTCCCCTTGAGCCAGGCGGCGGCGTGGGCCCCGGCCCGACGGGCCTCCTCCGCCACCCAGTCTACCAGATCGTGAACGTGGAGCACATTCCCGCAGGCAAAGACCCCTTCCACATTGGTCATCAGGGAGGCGTCCACCAGGGGGCCGTTGGTCATGGCGTTCAGTTCCACCCCCGCCTCCTTGGAAAGTTCATTCTCCGGCACCAGGCCCACCGACAGAAGTACCGTATCGCAATCAATACGGAAACCCTTTTCCGGGACCAGGACGCCGTTTTCCATGGGGGTTACCTCCACCCCCTCCACCCGGTCATTACCGTAGATGTTGGTGGTCTGGGAGGACAGGTAGAGGGGAATGTCAAAGTCCTGCAGACACTGGACGATGTTCCGGGTAAGCCCCGCGGGGTAGGGCATAATCTCCACCACCGCCTTGACCGTACAGCCCACCCAGCTCATCCGGCGGGCCATGATAAGACCGATGTCCCCGGA
>JAITJW010000176.1 GCA_031278715.1 Treponema sp.
CTTCTTTGAAACCTTGCGCTGCCGCTTTACCCATTTCGGGACATCAGCCAGGCGGCACATATCCTCATCAGGAAACCAGGTACGATCCGCTATCCCCGCGTCCCTGGGGCACAACGGAGCGGAACACCCGTCAAAATACTTACAGTCCATCTTCCTACTCCTCACTCCCGCCACGGATGGCGGTGTTTGTTTGTTTAGCTGGAGTTTTTGCAACGCAAAAACTCCTGGATTAAAAATCCGCATGGGTCCGGCTGAGCTGGCGCAAGTCGGACGGATTTTTAATCAAAGTCCCTCAAACTCCGGGGTAAAGTTAATCTCCCCCTGCTTCGGTTCCGCCTTCTCACCGTTAAGCACAACAAGACCAGCAGCCTCCCGATCCGCCCGGATCGCCGCCTGAACCCATTCGGTTACCGTACCCTGCGTCAGGTCAGCCGGGTCCATCAGGTCAAGTTTCTTTTCCACCGCGGCAAGCATCTTCCCCGTAACCGCCCGGTGTGTTTCTTCCCGCGCCTCTATGGTTTTGCGCCGTTCCGTCTGTTTCAGCCGGTCAAGGTAGCGGTCATAGTCCGCCGCCCGTTCCCGCCACCGGAATTGCGCCGCCCACGCCCTCCACATCCCATACCGCTTCCCACACCTGCCCGCTTCATTCCCCGCTGTTTCCAAAGCCCGGCGGATATTCCGTTCAGGACCGTAATCCCGGTACGCGCAGAAGGCCCCATACGCCGCGCTCGTTTCCCCCGGCAGCCGCTCCCAACTCTCAAAGGGCAGTAAAGCCGCCTTTGCCTCCTCAATCGTTTTGTCTATGTCCGTCATATCACCGGTCCTCAAGGGCGGTAGCCCCGGGGGCAGCCCAGGGAAGTTCCCCGCCTTCGTCGTTAGCCGTTCCCTCTTTCCTTGCCCCCATCCCTAAAGGACGCCGGTTCCGTTCCAAAAGCCACCGGTCTATCTCCCCTTTCAAAAACCGCACATGCGTCCCCACTTTCACAAAGGGTATCGACTTCTCCATCACGTAATGCCGCAGCGTCCCTTCCGCCATCTTCAAATAGGCCGCCAACGCCTTGTAGTCCATCACCTCATCGCTTCCCGGCTTTCCTTCACCCATGTTTCCCTCCACGTAGTTCAACTATTGATTATTTGTTGTGCATGGGGTATTAGCCGTCCGGCCAGGTTTTGGGGGAAACCTGTTATTTTTTTGCGTAAAAAAAGCCGTTCCCGGTCTGTGCCGTATCTTCATACGGCGCCGGAAACGGCTCTCCCTGTGGTATGCCTGGTATCGGTTAAGCTGTGGCCCCGCCCGTAGTCTTTTTCTTCCCCGCCTTTGCCTGTTTCACCAGCGGTTTCCGCTTCCCCGTCTTCTTCACATCCGCCTTACCCTTCGCGGATTGCTGTTTCTTACCCACCGGTTTCTTTCCCGGTTTGCCGGTCAGCAGCTTCGACTGTACATTCCGCACCTCCGCAAACTGCCGGGTGTCAAAGTGGGTGTAGTGGTCCGTCTCTTTTTGCGTCAGGTGTCCCGTTACTTCCTGTACCTTCGCGTCCGTTACATTCTCCATCCTCAAGGCCGTGTTGAAAAAATGCCGCCAGGCGTGAAAGGACAAATTCCGCTCTAGCCGCTGGCTATGGTCTATGCCTATCCTGCCCAGCGCCTTATCATACCCCCGGTAAATCTTTTCAGGAGCAAGGGGAGTAAGCCCCCCGTCAACTGAAAACACATACCCATCCCCATTAGCTTTCAGCAGACTATCAAGTTCCCGCCTCAATTCCCCCGTAATCGGGATAGTACGGTTACGTTTCGTCTTCGTTTCCGGCTTATACCCATGCCGGTGCGTATACTGACCGCACACGTAGATATAGTCATCAAACACATACTTACCCTGTAAACCCCGTACTTCCCCTATCCTCATGCCCGTACACGATGCCAGCAGATTAATCTTGTAGATAACCTCGTCATCCCATACGCTTTTCCAATCAGTCGGAAACAACTTTCCCATTTCCTCACGGGTCAAGATAACCCGCTCCACCTCCTTAGCCTTTAGCTCCTTCACTTCCTTCGCGGCGTTACTTGTTATCAGCCCCCGGTTTAGCGCCTCATCCAGCATAAGGCGCATCGTCTTCAACGCCGAGTTTATCGTACTGGCCGACAGTTTCTTCGTGTCCATATCCAGAACCCACGCCTTAACCGTCTCCGCGGTTATATCCCCCAAGTGGAAAGGACCGAAAAACCCTTTCAGGTAATTCTGTGTATTGTCCCGGTTCAGGTCGATGGTATTTTCCGAAAGGGGATCGCTTAACTGCCGCCACCCCAGGTACTTGCAGGTCTTTATGTCCCACCAGCCCAGGGCAAACTCTTCAAAGGTCATGGTCCTCTTCTTCGGGACCAGCGCCCCCGCCCGATACAGCCGCATACAGTAGGCGTTAGCCTCCGTCTTCTTGGAACACCCTGTGGACCGCCCGTTCTGGCGTACACCCTGTTCGTCATAGCACTGGAAGTAAAACACGGTCCTGCCGGAAGGCATTTTCCTGGGAAATACGGTAAAATTGGCCTTTATCCGCATACCAACCTCTTTTTTTGGATATTGCTGTCAAATATGCAACACACCCAAAATTGTTAGAATAAGGTTAGACAGAACCAGCAACGCTAAGTCCTTACAGGATAAAGAGTTACACGCTTTTTACATGGCCGCCATTCACCGGGTGGCGGGGTTTGCCTGATAACGTTCCGGCTGTATGCGACGGTTTGGCGGCCCGGATAAGGAAATGCGCAGCATTTCCAGGGCCGACAAAATGTGGGTGGAGTGTGGCGTGGGAATGGAGCGCAGCGGAATGACCTAGACTTTATGATTATTGAAATAATGGGTATCCTTATTCCGACGGGATTAGGGAGCCGGGACCGGTTGACGTTTGGCGAGAGGCTACGGCCCGCAGGGGCAG
>JAITJW010000029.1 GCA_031278715.1 Treponema sp.
CCGCTGTTGAACTGGCTGGTGTTCTACCCTATCGAAAAATACCTGTCAAAGTACACCGATTGCCTTGTAACCATAAACGAGGAGGACTATTATCTTGCGAACAAAAAATTCAAGATGCAGGCGGTTGTTTCATATTGACGGTGTTGGCGTGGATGTCAGGCGGTTTCATCCGGTTTCGGTACAGGAAAAGAACCGGCGCCGTGAGACATTCGGTTTTGGCACGGGGGATTTTATCATTTTATACACGGCGGAATTTACCCCCAACAAGAACCATGCCCTGATTTTGCAGCAGATTCCCAGACTGCGGCGGTCCATACCTAATATACGGATACTGTTTGCCGGAAAAGGAGAATTGCAGGAAGCCTGCGCGGAATATGCCGCAGGGATCTACGCGGCGGATATCGTTCACTTTTTGGGCTACCGGAACGATATGGAAATTATCTGCCAGATTGCCGATGTGTATGTTTCACCCAGCAAACGGGAAGGTCTTGCGGTAAGTAACCTTGAGGCTATGGCCTGCGGCTTACCCCTGATATGTTCAAAAATACGGGGGGCTATAGATATTATTACCGAGGGCCGGAATGGTTTCTTTTTTGAACTGGACGAACCGGATAGAATGGCCGGCCTGATCATTACGCTCTATAAATCCCCGGAGCTGCGGGAAACTATCTCCCGGTATAATGCCGCCGATGTTCAGAAATTTTCGGTGGATACTGCCATTGCCAACATGGCGGGTATTTACAAACAGTTTATGTAAGGGCAATGTACTTATCGCCGCTATATGAATTTTCCCACGCGATCCTTATCCCCCCCCCCCCCCCCCCTAATCGATTAAAGTTCTAAATCCCTGGTTTCGATCTTTTTTACCGCGTAAGCGGCAAATTCGGCGACCTTCATTGGGTTCATCTGCTTGCCGTCGCGGAAGCGGATCGAAACTGTCCCTTCGTCGGCTTCGCGCTGGCCCACAACCAGCATGTAGGGGATTTTGCGGTTCTGGCAGTTGCGGATCTTTGCGTTAAGCCGGTCGGTGGAAAGTTCCAGGCTGACGCGGAGGTCCCTGGCCCTGAGTTCGGCGGCTATTTGTTCAGCATAGGTGTTGAAATTTTCCGCCACGGGGATAATGGCCACCTGCTCGGGGGCAATCCACAGGGGGAAGGCGCCGCCAAAATGCTCGATAAGGACGCCGAAAAACCGTTCCAGGCTGCCCAGCAGGGCCCGGTGGACCATGTAGGGCCGTTTGTGCTGGCCGTCGCTGTCTACAAAGGTCATATCAAAGCGTTCCGGTTCATTAAAATCAAACTGGATGGTGGTCATCTGCCATTCACGGCCCAGGGCGTCTTTTACCTTGAGGTCGATCTTGGGACCGTAGAACGCGCCGCCCCCCTCGTCAATTTCATAGTTTAGTCCTTCGGCGTTAACGGCTTTGCGGAGGCTTTCCAGGGCCTGGTCCCAGCGGGCCTGGTCCCCCACGGATTCTGCGGGTTTGGTGGCAAGGTAAGCCTTGATGTCCTTGAAACCAAAAACCTGCCAAATCCACAGGCTGAAGCGCAGGACCTCCCGGATTTCTCCCTCGATCTGATCGGGGGTACAGAAGATGTGTGCATCGTCCTGGGTAAAGCCCCGGACGCGCAGGAGGCCGTGAAGAACGCCGCTGCGCTCGTAACGGTACACGGTACCCAGCTCCGCCCAGCGCAGGGGCAGGTCCCGGTAGCTGCGCCCTTTGTCCTTGTAGATCATGATATGAAAGGGGCAGTTCATCGGCTTTATGATGTAGTCCTGGTTGTCGATCTGCATGGGGTTGTACATATTCCCTTTGTAAAAGCCCAGGTGCCCGGAGGTTTCCCAAAGCCAGCTTTTCCCGATATGGGGGGTGTAGAGAATCTCGTAGCCCGCGCGGTAGTGTTCTTTACGCCAGAAATCTTCGATGGCAACCCTCATGCGGCCCCCGTTGGGGTGCCAGTAGATGAGTCCTGCCCCGGCTTCCTCGTGGATGGAGTAGAGGTCAAGGTCCTTACCTACACGGCGGTGATCCCTCTTTTCTACCTCCTCAAGAAAGGCAAGGTAGGTCTTGAGGTCTTTGGGGGTTTCCCAGGCAGTACCGTAGATCCGGGTGAGCATAGGGCGCTTTTCATCCCCGCGCCAGTAGGCCCCGGCGATGTTCATCAGCTTAAAGGCCGCGGAGTTGATCTCCCTGGTGTTTTGTACGTGGGGGCCCCGGCACAGATCGGCCCAGAGGAGGGCGCCGGGAGACCCGGCGGCGCCTTCGGCGTTGCCGGTACCTGCGGAACCGCTGCGGTTTTCGTACACGGTGATCGTTTCCCCTTCGGGAAGTTCGTTGATGAGTTCCGTTTTGAATTCTTCGCCGGCAAAGCGCCGCAGGGCGTCCTCCCGGTCCAGTTCCACCCGTACAATGTCCTGACGGGAATCGATAATCGCTTTCATCTCCGCTTCGATACGGGGAAGGTCTTCCGCGGTGAGCGGGGACTTGCCCTCGGTGCTTCTGGGGAAGGAGAAATCGTAATAAAATCCATTTTCGATGGAAGGCCCGATGGCGACCTTGGTTCCGGGGTAAAGCCGGGTGACGGCCTGGGCCATGACATGACTTACGGAATGCCGGATACGGTCGAGCCGCTCATTCTGTGGCAGGCTTTTGCCGGAAGGCGCCGTGCCGGGAATTGAATTGGACATGGGGAAGTACCTCTCTACCCGGCGGTTCGTTTACGGGCCTTGTCCGGGCACATTATGGGGACGAACAGCGCAAGCTGTCCGCGGTACCACCCCGTTTCGCCGCCCCATGACGGGAGGCGCACTCATCATCACTGACGCGGATTTGCGGCCCCGGATACTTACCCGTTTCTGGTGTTCCCCGGTGCGGCCGGGATTTCTCCCGGGAGTGGTTTTCGGCGGCTTCCGGAGGACCACGCTTCCAGCCCCTGACGTGGTCTCTCTTGCTCCATCCTTGACGCCTACTCGTCTCCCTTAAGCCTTGAGGACACTATGTCCTATTTCCGGGCAGGGGTCAAGACGGCGCCTTCAAGCCGGAGCAGCGCCATTTTTTTGTCGATGCCCCCTGCATAGCCTGTCAGGTTTCCGTCTGCGCCGATAACCCGGTGGCAGGGTATTAGCAGGGATATGGGGTTGTGCCCGACCGCGGCGCCAACGGCGCGGGCCTGTACCGTCGGCGCACGGTGGGGGTTTATCTGTCCTGCGATGGCGCCGTAGGTACTCAGGCTGCCATAGGGGATGTCCTGGAGCAGAGTCCACACGGTTTTTTGAAAAACGGTTCCCTGGGGCTCAAGGCGGAGGGTAATTTCCGGTTTTTCCCCCGCAAAATAGCCGGAAAGCCAGTTGCGCAGGGTTGTAAAAACCGGAAGCTCCGGGCGGGCGGGCCATTCTGCGGCCTGTGGGGGGAAGTGTTTTTGCCCCGCAAACCAGAGGCCCGTAAGCGATTCCCCATTGGAAGACGCCAGTACCGGTCCCAAAGGGGTACGTATCGTGGCGGTGTAGGTCATAGCCGCCATTCTAAGCAGGATGATCTTTGATGTCAAACCGACTGACCGGACCGGCGGATTGCCTGCGTTAAATCTAACCATAGGCCGCGGGCTGTAACGAATTTCCGGTGACGAATTCCCTTGACCTGGGGTGGTAAAAATCTTAAGTTTAAGGTAACTGGAATAGGGCTTAGATGGCTGGTTTTCAAAACCAGCAGATAACATCGTATCCACCGGCTATACCCGGTGGAAACCCTATCAGGCCGCCTCCCGGGTTTCCTCACCTCCTTTTCCCGGGAGGTTTTTTTATGCCCAGCAGCTTGTTGCGCTTCGCTCATAACGGCCTTATGGCGTAGCCAGTTACTCAAAAGTAGGTGATGCGGTAGTCGGCGATGGGTCTGAAACCGATGGACTGGTAAACCGTTTGGGCACTTTGGTTCCGTTTTTTTACAAAGAGGCTTACTCCCTGGCCGGAGTTGACCAGGGTCCTTGTAAGTTCGGCGCAGATCCTGCGGGCTATGCCCAGGCCGCGGCAGCTTGGGTGGACAAAAACCCCGCCGATTTGGGTTCTGGTAAAAGAAATGGCGCTGGTATTTGCCTTGGCAATGATCCGTCCCCCCAGTTCTGCCACCAGGACCTTCTCCTCTTTGAGGATCCGCTTTAGGTTTACGCGGCAGACGGCGGCATTGAAGACACCCCCCTGGGGCAGCACTTCTTCCATTTCGTAGGCTGTCTGTAGGGGGAGAATATCGTCCAGCTCCCACAATTCCGGTTTCCGTATGGAGATCTCCGGGGGGCCTGCCAGCAGTGTTTCCACGGATGGCCCCCTGTTCAGGATCATAAGGTCGTAGTCTATCTCATCGGTACTCTGCTTTCCCAATTCCTCAATGATTCCCTGCAGGGTTAGTACGTCATTTCGCAGCCCCTGGACCGCATAGATATCGGTCTTTTTCAAAAAGCGTAACAGAGCTGGAGGCATGTTGGCCCGGCGCGCGGCGTAAGTTCCGAAAACGGGGAAAATGGTTCCCTTGTTGTGGATGATCAGGGCCCCAATGGAACCGTTGAGTTCGGGGAAGCCCCATATTTGACTGGAAAACCGTTCCGGTCGGAGAAACCGGGCGCAGGCGGATACGCAGAACAGTTCCCGGCGGTATAACAGTTCCCGCGCATCCTTAAGGCGCCGCCGGCCCAGTCGTTCCCATTTTTGAACGGCGCCGTGGTCATACCGGATGCTGGTACGGGCCTTAATCATAGGGCAGTTTTCCACCCGCGCCGATTCTGCCTGTCAGGACCGAAAAAGCCGCGGTAAAAGATTCGGGGGAGTAGCTGTACACGGCAATAGCCCCGTTTACCCAGGGGACACTTTCCAGGTACACCGGATTCAGTACCGAAATGACGATGACTTGCTTGTTGAGATCCTGGATGCTCCGTAAAAAATTTAAGCCCTCCGCATCCGACAGGCAGAAGATAACCGTGTCTGAGTTCTGGGCAAGACGGACAAAGTTTTGGATTTGCCGGCCGGATGACCAGCGGTAGGTTTCCGCCTCCGGGTAGGCGGCCTTTCCTGCCCGGAAGAAGTCGTCGTAGGGCCCCGCGATAAGCAGGCGTCCGGTATTTTCCGCTTTGAGCGGTTCCCCCCGGATAAGCGTTACGCTGCGGACCGCCAGGTCCAGAAAAAAGGCCGCCCCCTCCGGGTTGGTAAGTTCACCGCTAAGTTTTTCCAAATCCGGTATGTAGGGAACTTCTCCCCGGAGCCGGCTAAATTTTACCTCCAGTACCCGCCGGGCCGCGTCCCGTACCCGTTCCCGAAATTCATCCTCTTCCTCCATGGAGCGCACCAGGGCGGTCCACACGGGATCGGACAGATTGGGGGTCGTTGAGAGCAGTACAATGTCATTACCCGCCAGCAGGGCCTGTTTGACAGCCTGGGAGATACTCCCCGCGTGGGTAGTGGCGCCGTTCATCATCAGGTCATCGGTGATGATAAGGCCCTGGTGCCCGATCCTGTCCCGCAGTATTTCTTTGAGGAAATAGGATGACAGGGAAGCCGGGGTGGAGGCCGCCTCGGTCTGGGGAAAGGCTAAATGCCCGCTCATCACCGCGGGAAGCCCCTCCCGTACCAGGATCCGGTAGGGAACAAGTTCCCGTTCCCACAGAACCTCGAAGGACGCGTCGATGCGGGGCAGTACCCCGTGGGAATCCAGGTCCGTATCTCCGTGGCCGGGGTAGTGTTTTGCCGTGGGGATAATCCCCGCGGCCATTTGACCTTTCATAAAGGCGGCCCCCAGGATTCCCGCCTGGGTGGGGTTGCTCCCAAAAGCCCTGGGGCCGATAAGTGAGGAAAAGCGGTTGGTAAACAGGTCCACGGTGGGGGCAAAGTTCATGTTGATTCCCAGGGCCGCCAGTTCCTTGCCGATGTAATAGCCCGCCAGGTAGGCGTCCTGGGGATACCCGGAGGCGCCGATAGCCATGTTTCCCGGTGTTTCGCTGGTGGCGCCTTTCACATGGCGGATCCAGCCCCCCTCCTGATCGGTAGCGACCAAGAGGGGAAGAGCGTATTTTCCCCCAAGGCTTGCCTGTTGCAGTTCACCTACGGTTTTGGCAAGTTTGTGGGTGTCGTCCGTGTTCCAACCGAATATTTTTACCCCGCCGATATGACGTTCCTGTATCCAGTTAATGATCAGGGGTGAGGGTTCCGCCCCCACCCAGCCCAGCATAAAGGTCTGGGCCAGGGCTTCTTCGTTGCTCATCCGGGCCAGTAGTGCCGCGGCCTGTTCCATTGGTCCTGGGTCCCGGGTTTCCGGTACTTCATCAGAAACCGTCGGTTGGTCCGGGATTGTGCTGTCCGGGGCCGCGATGCCTGGAACCGTATAGGTAAAATCGCTGAAACTCAGGGGTGAAAGGATCGCCAGTATGCCGGTAAGAAGCGGCAGGGCCATGAGCAAAGCCCGGTGGCGCTTGAGGAACCTCCAATTGAGGACGGGCCTGTAGGGGTAGTTACCCACGCGCCGCTCCGGGGGTTGGGGCGCCGGCGGGCCCCTGCAGAGCGGGATCCCGCCCGGTTTTCCGGACCTCGACGTACTCCGCGGCGCAGTGGGCTGCGATGGCCCCTTCGGCGGCGGCAACTACAACTTGGCGGAATGGGCTGGCCCGGACATCTCCGGCGGCAAAGAGTCCGGGTTCGGAACTTTCCATCCGCTGATCGGTAGTAACGTAGCCTGCTGCATCTTTCTTAAGATCGGGAACCAGAGATGTTTGGGGAACGGTGCCAACAAACACAAACAAAGCATCTGCGTTTTCCTGGTAGGTTTGGCCTGTGCCTTTGCCCGTGTTATCGCTGTGTTCCAGAATCAGGGAGCTGAGCTTCTGTTCCCCCTTGATTTCCCGGATGATCGTGTTAAGCCGTACTTCGATATTCGGATTGTTTTGTAGACGTTCCACAAGACCTTCCTGGGCCCGGAAACGGTCCCGGCGGTGTACCAGTACGACCTGGGAGGAAAGACGGGACAGGTACTGGGCCTCGTCGCAGGCTGCATCCCCGCCGCCGGCTACTACGATTTTTTTATTCCGAAAGAACGGGCCGTCGCAGGTGGCGCAGTAAGAAACCCCCCGGCCGGTAAATTGGGCTTCTCCGGGAACCCCCAGGGTCCGGTGAGACGCCCCGGTGGCAAGGATCAGTGCGATGGCCCGTCTGGTTTCACCGTTTTCCGTGCTTACGGCAAACAGACCTCCCTCTTTTTTCAAGGTTTCAATCCGGGCCGTGATAAAATTTGCGCCAAAATCCAGCGCCTGGCGGTGAAGGTCCTGGGCAAAGTCAAAACCCGATCTGGGAGGGCTAAGCAGTTTGTCCCCGGCGTCCCGTGTTCCCACATTACCGGGGTAGTTTTCCAGCACATCAATGGTAAGGGCCTGCCCGCCGGGGGCAAGCTGTTCAATTACAAGGGTTCGCAGATTCGCCCGGGCTGCGTATTGGGCCGCTGTCAAACCCGCAGGTCCCGCCCCAATAATAATCAGGTCCACATCACAGGTTTGCATAGGGCAATTCTAGTATAAATGTCCGCAGTCATCTACCGGATTCTATTATGGGCCAGGATAAACGCATAGAAATTCCCAAACTCTGTCGGGTTTTAGGAATTTACCCCGGCGGTACTTAACACGGTTTCCGCCTGTTTTGCCAGACGCCAGGAACCGTCGATTTTTTCAAAGGCGGAAACAGGAAAGCTAAGGACCCGGCCATCGTCGCCGGCAAGTTTAAGTTTTCCCAGAATCATGTTTACTTCTATCACTCTCCACTGGGTTCCGTCGAAACCAAGGCGTATCCCTTCCGGGGGAATTTGCCGGCGCTGCTCACTGTAAAAATTATATTCATACGCAAGACAGCACAGAAGCCGGCCACAGGGACCGGATATCTTCATGGAATTAAGAGACAGGTTCTGATCCTTGACCATTTTGATAGACACGGGTTTAAGTTTGCCGGCAGCTGCGTGGCAGCAGTAACAGCGGCCACAGACCCCCAGGCCCCCCACCACTTGAGTTTCGTCCCGGACCCCAATTTGGTGCATCTGTATCCGTATCTTAAAAATGCTTACCAGGTCTTTGACCAGTTCCCTAAAGTCTACCCGGTTTTCCGCGGTGTAGAAGAACCATATTTTGGCTTCTCCCACCATGATATGAACCAGGATCAGCTTCATTTCCAGCCTGTGGGCCTCTATTTTTTCCCGGCAAATTTGAAAGGCCTCTTTTTCCTGTTCCCGGTTGTGGATTTCCCGGTTCAGCTCTTCCGGTTCGGCAAGTCTGTCGATCCAGGGAACGGCGGCGTTCTGGTAAGAAGCCTGTCCGCAACGGCAGTTCAGGGGGCCGTGAACCAGGGCCAGGTCCCGGCCATAGGGGGTAATGACCATCACTTTATCACCGGAATTTAGAGGATCTCCCCGGTATCCTGCTATGAAATTTTCGTTTGCGTAGTCCAGATGAAGCCGGTAGAGCGGAGTACCGGGGGCTAAAGGTTCGGTCTGAAAAACAGGATGTTCCAGATCCTCCGGGGTAGGGTTGTCTTCCAGAAAGGAAATATCCTCGGCGTTTTCTTCGATATCTTCGTAATTGTCCTGATCAGTCATAAGACCCTGCCTTGTGCCTGGTCCGGGTACAGCAGCCCTAAGCCGCACCATATCAAGCATACCATACTAAGAAACCAAGTCTACCAGAAGGCCCTTAATTTCCTCAAGGCGGGACAGCAACTCAAGCTGGGAACGCTGGCGGTTCAGAAGCGTGGCGGCCAATTCATCTAACTTCCGGTCTACCACCTGGATAACATAACGCCGGGTCCGTTTCTGGGAATCGGGGCTGCCCCGTGTGCCGGAAAAACCGGCTTTTAGATATTTGGGTATTCCGTCCTGTTCTGCTACCTGGTACCCGTTATCTACGACATAGCGTATAAAATTCCGGACCGCCTTTTTATAAGCAAGGATCTCCGGGGGGAAGGGCCGTTCCCGCAGAAGATCGCCTGTATTTCGGACCTCCTCCAGAAGCCGGTTTACTGTTTCTTCGGAAACAGGCTGCGCCTCCACTGTTTCCGTTCCGTCTATCCGGAATTGTTCCAGGACAGAGGAAAAATCCGGTTCCGCAACAGCGGCGGGCCGTTTTGACCCCCGCCGGGCTTCCGCCCTGGAACGGGGATTGGCCCCGGCATAGGAGAGAGGATCAAAAAAAACGCCGCCTGGATCCTGGGGAAAATCAACTTTGGCCATCAAGTCTCCTTGCGGGACCGGTTGTCCCCGCCGCCGGCTGGCGAAGTTCTAGACAAACTGCCAAGCGGCAGCGCCGCAAGCATGCCCAATAATGCAACAGGCTGCTAGGGCAGCGTATCATGCCGGCTGAACCGGGAAAGGGCGGATTTAACCCCCTGGGCATCCGCATACTCGGATACAGCCGTTTCCCAGGCTTCCGGAGCGGCGCATACCCGGACCCGGCCATGAACAAGGCAGCCCTCATCGGCCTGAATACGCCGCGTAATAATATCCCCCAGGATCAGGGCGCCGGAAAGAATTGTAAGCCGTTCACTGGCAAGCACATTGCCCCGGACCACCCCGCCGATGGTTACCACGGTCCCGCTGATGTTACCACGCATCCGCGCGGCCTCCCCAATCACAACCCTGCCGGCAACTGTCAGATTGCCCCGGAGATTGCCATCTACGCGGGTAAACCCCTCGGTGCTAAGGTCGCCGTTTAGTTCTGAATTGGGCCCAATAATAGTGTTTACAGAGAAATCTTCAACATGAGAAGCCATAAAAAACCTGATTACCGCGGGGTACTACGGGCAATTCTGGAACGGATATTGATGTACTTGTAGGGATCCACCACATCGGAACCAATGTGAACCTCGTAATGCAGATGGGGCCCGGTGGAAAGCCCCGTATTACCTATATATCCAATAACCTCACCCTGTTGTACCCGCTGACCAATCCTAACTGCCGCCTTTTGCAAGTGGGCATACCGGGTGTAATAGCCATGTTTATGTTTGATAATCACGTAGTTACCAAACCCCTCGGGTTCAAAATCAATGGTAACTACCTGTCCGTCGGCAGTAACTACAATCGGATCCCCGGAACGGTAGGTGGAAAGGTCAATGCCCTTGTGAATGTAGTACTGATGGGTAATGGGATGCTCATTCTGCCCGAAAAACATGGAAACATGACCAATACCGCCCTTAATGGGCCATATACTGGGGATTTCCGTAAGCAGGGCACTTTGAGAATCCAGTAGGGTCCCGATCTCCCGAATCGGTTCCTGGGCGGAGGACAGATAGGCGGCAAGACGGCGTACATCCTCTACCTCCTGCTGTGTGCCCTCCGGAGTTTCCCGGATATCGAAAAAGGCGGACAAGTCCCCCGAACCGCTCTGGTCGTTCCCGCCCGGTTTTACGTCTGCCCCCAACGCCGAAAGGGTCCACGAAAGGGAAGTCTCAAAATTCCTGGCTTCCCGCAGAAGTCCGGTTATTTCGTCCCGTAACTGGTCAAGGCTGGCCTGGGTATCCTTAAGGCGGCCTTCTTTGCCTGCCAAAACACCCAGGGTATTGGTATACGAGGCGCCGTACCAGAAGAAGGTCCCGATGATTCCAGCCACAAAGAGTACAAAACAGCAAACTGAAAAGACGGTAATGTGGAAGTTGTAGACCTTTTTTTCCGAATGAGGGACCAGAACTACCGTATAGCGGCGGGCCAGAAGCCTGAAAAATGCTGTCACCACCCCACCGATGGCCCGGGCAAAGGCGATAATAAGAGCTTTGATCTTTTGGACCAGGCTGTTTTCCAGCTTTTTATACTCGTGGACCCGGGACACTCCATACCTCTTGGACAAATATCGGCAATTTAGCCAGATTCGTTGAGTTAGTATAACCCTCTATCCAAAATTCTGTCAACGTTGGAATTTATTATGAGGCGTTGTGAGCTACCTGTGAAACATCATGCGCCCGTGCCCGGCCCGGCCCGGCATGAGCCGGTTTCAAGATGTTAATTTTGAAACCAGTTTGAAACCAGCTCATATAATCTTCCTAAACTTTCCTAAACTGCATCGCAGCCTGCCCTGATGGCCTCGATGTTTTTGGGGATAAACTTGTGCTTGTCGGGACTGAAGAAGTGTTTGAGGATGTCTTCCGTCTCCGTCAGGGCCAGGGCGCCGGTAAGCCGGGCCATAGCCCCCAGGGCTACCATGTTGGCAAAGCGGACATTGCCGATTTTTTCCGCCAGGGCGCTTACTTCAAGTTTGATAACCCGGATATCACCGCGTTTGGGTTCTTCCTTGACCAGGGTGGAGTTGACCAGCAGGGTACCCCCCGTTTTCAGGATGCCCTCGCAGATGGGGAGGGAGTCGGCGTTCATCACCAGGGCGGAATCGGGAACCGTAACCAGGGGGCTGGCGATTTCCTCATCGGAGACGATGACCGAAGCCCGGGCCACACCCCCCCGCTTTTCCGCACCGTAAAAGGGAAAAAACGTAACGTTTTTTCCTTCTTTCATGGCGCAGTACACCCAAATTTGCCCCAGGGATACGATACCTTGGCCGCCGAAGCCGGCAAAAAATGATTTTTCTGTCATTTTGCGCCCTCCAGGGTGTTCTTTATCTCCCCCAGGGGGAACACGGGGATCATGTTCTGTTCCAGCCACTCGACGGACTGAACCGGCTCCATGCCCCAGTTTGTGGGGCACTGGGACAGGACCTCGACCATGGTAAAGCCGATGCCCGCCATTTGGGCTTCAAAAGCTTTTTTGATGTAGGTCTTGAGCTTTCTGATGTTGGCGGGGGTGTTCACCGCGCCCCGCGCGATGTAGCGGGTCCCGTCCAGCGTAGCCAACAGCTCGCAGACACGAATGGGGTAACCCATCCCCGCCTTCACCGGGTCCCGGCCATCCGGCGCGGTGGCGGCTTTTTGACCAATCAGCGTGGTGGGGGCCATTTGCCCGCCGGTCATGCCGTAAATGGCGTTGTTTACAAAGATCGTGGTGAACTTTTCCCCCCGGTTTGCGGCGTGGATCATCTCCGCAGTACCAATGGCCGCCATGTCCCCGTCCCCCTGGTAACAGATCACCAGGTGGTCCGGCAGTATCCGCTTGATCCCGGTGGCCGCCGCGGGGGTCCGGCCATGAGGGGGCTGTACCGAGTCAAAGTCAAAGTACAGGTCCGCCCAGATAGCACAGCCCACGGGGTTGGTGATCACCGCCCTGGCCCGTAGTTCCATCTCGTCTATTAACGTGGTGATGATCCGGTGGATCACCCCATGACCGCAGCCGCCGCAGTATTTGGTGGGCACATCGTAGAGGCTTTCAGGATGTCCCAGCAGTTTTTTTTCGCTCATGATAACCTTAATTCCCTAATATCCTTTTCGCTTCGGCGAAGACCTCTTCCTCTGTGGGGATTACCCCACCGGAATGTCCCAACAGGTGTACCGCCGGGCGGGCGGGGGCCTCAAGGACCGCAAGTTTTACATCCTCCACCAGTTGCCCCAGGCTCATTTCCACGGTCAGGATGGGTTTCCCCGTAGCGGCAATTTTTCCCAGGGCCTGGTAGGGGAAGGGCCACAGGGTGATGGGCCGGAACAGGCCCAGTTTGATCCCCTCTTTTTCAGCCAGTTTTTTCGCCCCCAGGCAGACCCGTGCGGAAGTGCCGTAGGCCACCAGGGTCAGGTCCGGGCCCTCGCCGGAGAACTCCCCGCAGGCGGTACGGTAGCCGGAGGCTTCAAAGCGAATTTCCTCTTTCTTGATCGTTTCGTACCGTTCAAAACGGGCCCTGGTCTTTGCCTCAAGCTGTTCGGGAACCAGGTTTATCGAGGTGATATGCCGGGATGCCTGGTTACTCCCCGGCGGATCTTCGCCCCGCCGGGCCAGATTGCCCACCACCCAGTCCCGGGCGGGCAGTTCCGCCTGGGTTTTCTGCGGGGGCAGCTCCACCCCCTCCATCATCTGTCCGATCATCCCATCGGCCAGCACGATAACCGGTATACGGTACTGGTCCGCCAGGTCAAAGGCCAGGTAGGTCAGGTCCGCACATTCCTGTACGCTCTTGGGGGCCAGGACAATGCAGTAGTAGTCTCCGTGGCCTCCGCCCCGTGTGGACTGGAAGTAATCGCTCTGGCTGGGGGCAATGGAGCCCAGGCCGGGGCCGCCCCGGACCACGTTCACCAGCACCAGGGGTACATCCGCCCCGGCGGCGTAGGAGATCCCCTCCTGCTTCAGGCTGACGCCGGGGCTGGAAGAGCTGGTCATGGCACGGGCTCCTGCGCAGGAGGCGCCGTAGACCATGTTGATTGCTGCGGTTTCACTTTCAGCCTGGATAAACACCCCGCCCCGGCCCATGATATGCCGGGCCATGTAGGCGATAAGCTCATTCTGGGGGGTTATGGGGTAACCAAAATAGGCCCGGCAGCCTGCCCGCAGGGCGGCTTCCGCTATGGCATCGTTCCCTTTCATTAAAACTTTTTCACTCATACCGCCGCCCCCAATTCGTACACCTCGATACAGACATCGGGACATACCTCGTAACAGTTCCCACAGGCGATGCACTTCTCTGGATACACAGTCTCCGGAGGGTAAGAGCCCGAAGCGTTGGGAGTTTGACTTTGGCCCAACACTTTTACCGGGCAGGCACGGACGCACAGCAGACAGCCCTTGCACAATTCCCGGTCAATAATTATTTTTCCCTTTCTTGCCATGTAGAGGCTTCCTCTCGTGTGGTGGGTTTTCTTTTATTCTAGTGGACTTGGGGTTTCCTGTGAAGGTCCCCCCGATTTCCGCTTTATACGCCGGCCCTGGTCCCGAATGAAGAAAGACGCCGGTATTCATTCAAAATCATTTTTATGCAATACGTATTTCAAATGAAATAACTTCGGGGTTGTTAAACTATTAGATAATAATAAGACACTTATAGCGTATGACGCTTGTCATTTTTACTTGCTTTTTCAGTTTTTGAATATAACAATTTTCACAATCCTTTCCACAAAGTGGAGTTTTGCATGGTACGACTCATCATCGCCATGAACTGGGAAAAGGAGCTTAGACATACCAGGGATATTTTGGGTATCCATGCGGACCTTTCAATTATTGGAACTGCATTAGATTGTTACCGGGTCCTCCAACTGGTGGAGTCTGAACAGCCGGATATCGTTGTCGTTGATTACTACCTGGACGATATTAAAGGCTGGGACCTTATCCCGGTCATCAAACGTAAATCTCCCGCCACATCGGTGCTTATCATTTCGCCCTATGACGATGAAGACCACGCCTGGGATGCCATGCGCAGAGGGGTTTCGGGCTACCTGGTACGAAAATTCGACATGGATATATTGGCCAGCGCAATCCAGATGGTCCACACCGGGGGCCGGTATATTTCCCACCGGATCGTCAGCCGGGTTCTGCCAAAGTTCCGCGTGTATCATGAATATTACCGGGAAAGCAGTTCCATGAAAAAAGACCAGGCTGCCGGGCATCCGGGAATACTTCCCAATTTCTCCCGGACCGAATGGCAGATAATCGAATTTATCAGTCAGGGCAAAACCACCAAGGAAATCGCGGAAATTCTTAATCTGAAAACCGGAACGGTCCGTAATTATATTTCCAGGCTCATACGCAAAACAGGGGGCCACAGCCGGGCACAGATGATCTTTTCTGCCCTGAACTGCGAACTTGCGGAATTTTAGCAGCCTGTTGCCCCTGCCCGGCCCCAATCACCGGCAGCGGGTTCCCTGCCTTGTATCAGCAAAGACCTGTACCGGAAAGACCCGTAATGGACAATCCGCCGCCACAGGTTTATCATTCTTCCAGGAGGCATCTGATGAAAACCCTCTGCGGAATCGATCTTGGAACTCAAAGCTGCAAAGTGATTCTTTACGATTGGGAAAAGAAGACAACCGTAGCAAAAGCCCAGGTTCCGGTGGACATGATAAGCGGGAACAACGGTGAGCGGGAACAGAAAGCCGAATGGTACGACCAGGCCCTGGCCGCCTGTTTTAGCAAACTCGACGGGGAGCTAAAAAAGACCATCGCCGCCCTGGGGGTTTCCGGCCACCAGCACAGCCTGGTACCCCTGGATGCCGAAGGAAAGGCCCTCTACAACGTTAAGCTCTGGTGCGATACCTCCACCCAGGCCGAATGTGATGAACTTACCAGCGCCGCGGGGGGTGAGGCCGCCCTTATACGGCTGGCAGGACTCCCCATGCGGCCCGGTTACACCGCCCCTAAAATTCAGTGGCTCAAGAACCACAAGGGCGATTCTTTTGCCAGGCTTGCCCATATTCTTCTACCCCACGACTACATTAACTGGCGTCTTACCGGGGAATATACGGCGGAATATGGCGACGCCTCCGGTACCGCCCTGTTTGATATCCGTCAGCGCAGGTGGTCGGAGAAGGTCTGTGAACTTATCGGCCCCAATGTTCTCAAGGCCCTGCCGGAACTTATCCCCCCCGGCGCCCCGGCGGGCCGTGTTTCCGCGGAGGCGGCGGCCCGTTACGGTATCCCCCAGGGGGCGGTAGTGGCTGCCGGCGGCGGAGACAACATGATGGGGGCCATTGGTACCGGTACAGTAAACGATGGCGCCCTTGCCATGAGCTTGGGAACCAGCGGCACCCTATTCGGTTTTTCCGGGAAGCCCGTCATAGACCCCACGGGGAACATGGCGGCCTTCTGTTCCTCCACCGGGGGCTGGCTTCCCCTCCTGTGTACGATGAACTGTACGGTGGCCAGCGAGGAACTGCGGGCCCTCTTTGGCCTGGATGTAAAGGCCTTCGACGGGGAGGCTGCCAGGGCCCCCATTGGCGCCGAGGGCGTAGTGGTGCTGCCGTTCTTTAACGGGGAACGGACCCCCAACCTGCCCTTTGGCCGGGCCAGCATCAATGGTATTACCACCGCCAATTTCAACAAGGCCAACATCGCACGGGCCAGCCTGGAAGCCGCCATTTTCGGTATGAGAATCGGCCTGGCGGGGTTTCGGGAGATAGGGTTCACGGCCAGGGAAATCCGGCTTACCGGCGGCGGGGCAAAAAGCCCCCTGTGGCAGCAGATTGCCGCCGATGTTACCAACCTGCCGGTAGTACTCCCCACCGGGGACGAAGCCGCCGCTATGGGTGGTGTTATCCAGGCCCTCTGGACCCTGGAAAAACTGGAAGCCAAGGATAGTTCCATCGAGGCCCTTTGTGCCACCCATGTGGGCATTGAGGGCAGCCGGACCATCCGGCCCGATGCCGATGCGGTAGCGGCCTACGACAAGGCCTACGACGAATACGGGAAATACTTGGGGGCCCTGGGTCCCCTGTACCGCTAAAACGGACCGCTAAAAGCGGACTGTTGAAAGCGAAGGACCGTACCGCCGGGCAGGACTCCGGCGACTGTCCGTTAAATTCAACATGCGGCCACCGTGCCGCGCAGGAGGAACTATGGCGGATTTCTATGTTGGGAACAAAGAGTACTTCCCCAAAATCGGCAAGATACCCTACGAGGGGCCGGAGAGCGACAATCCCCTGGCATTTAAGTTTTATGACCCGGAAAAGAAGGTGGGCAAAAAGAAGATGAAGGACCACCTGCGTTTCGCGGTGGCCTACTGGCACAGTTTTTGCGCCGACGGTACGGATCCCTTTGGTTCCGCCACCCACCAGCACCCCTGGATCGCCGATGCCAAAAACCCCCTGGAAGCGGCGGAACACAAAATGGACGCGGCCTTCGAGTTTATCAGCAAGCTGGGGGCGGAATTTTACTGTTTCCACGACCGGGACATGGCCCCCGAAGGGACAAGCCCCGCGGAAAGCGAGAAAAACCTCTTTACCCTCGTAGGGCGGGCCAAAAAACTGCAGAAAGCCGCAGGAGTAAAACTCCTGTGGGGAACGGCAAACCTCTTTACCCATCCCCGTTTCATGAACGGCGCAGCCACCAACCCGGAATTCGGCATAGTGGCCCTGGCCGCGGCCCAGGTCAAGGCGGCCATTGACGCCACCATCGAGCTGGGAGGCCAGGGTTACACCTTTTGGGGCGGACGGGAAGGCTACATGAGCCTCCTCAACACGGACCTTAAACGGGAAAAAGAACACCTGGCCCGCTTCCTCTCCCTGGCCCGGGACTATGCCCGGAAGCAGGGCTTTAAGGGAGCCTTCTACATCGAACCCAAACCGATGGAGCCCACCAAACATCAGTACGATTACGATACCGAAACAGTCATCGGTTTCCTCAAGACCAACGGCCTGGACAAGGATTTCCGGCTGAATATCGAAGCCAACCACGCGGAACTGGCGGGCCACGACTTTGTTCACGAACTGGAAACCGCCGCCGCCGCAGGGCTTTTTGGTTCTGTGGACGCCAACCGCGGGGAGCCCCGCAACGGCTGGGACACCGATCAGTTCCCCTCCAGTTACTACGAGACCGCCCAGGCCATGTATACCATCCTCAAGGCCGGGGGCTTCACCACCGGCGGCCTCAACTTCGATGCCAAGATCCGCCGCAATTCCATCGATCCCCAGGATCTCTTTATCGCGCATATCGGCGGCATGGATGCCTTTGCCGTGGGCCTGGAGATAGCCCAGCGGATCATCAACGACGGCAAGATCCCCGGCTTTGTTAAGAAGCGCTACAGTTCTTTCAGCTCCGGAGACGGGGCCAAATTTGAGAAAGGGGAACTCTCCCTCGAAGATCTGGCCGCCATTGGACAGAACGGTTACGGCAAATTCGGTATTACCAGTGGCAAGCAGGAGTACCTGGAAAACCTGTTTAACCAGTACCTGTTGGGCCTGTAGAATTCCACCGCCTAAAAACCATCAAACCGCGGGGCCCGGAGTTTCCGGGTCCCGTTTTTAAGAGGTAAACCATGAAGATGACATTTCGCTGGTTCGGGTCCAAAGATGATTCGGTAAGCCTCCGGCAGATCCGGCAGATCCCCGGCGTATCCGGGGTCGTTGCCATGATGTCGGATATCCCCGTAGGGGAAGTCTGGCCCACCGGGCGAATCGCCGCCCTTAAGAAAGAAGTCAACGACGCCGGCCTGGAACTTGAAGTTATCGAAAGCGTCAACATCCACGACGACATCAAAACCGGCGCCGGCAGCCGGGAGCGTTACATCGAAAACTACAAGACTACGATCAAAAATTTAGGCCAGTACGGCGTCAAAGTCATCTGTTATAACTTTATGCCCGTCTTCGACTGGACCCGCAGCAACCTTGCCCAGCCCCTGCCCGACGGTTCCACCGCCCTCGCCTACGAACAGTCCAAAGTAGACCGGATCGACCCCGAACACATCGCCGAAACCGTTGCCTCCGGCAGCCAAGGCTACACCCTTCCCGGCTGGGAGCCGGAACGCATGGCCCGACTCGAAGAACTCTTCACCAGCTACCGCTACGTCAGCGAAGACAACCTTGTAGCCAACCTCAAGTACTTCCTGGAACGGATCATCCCCGTTTGCGAGGAACACGGCGTCAAAATGGCCATCCATCCCGATGACCCCCCCTGGAGCATCTTCGGCCTCCCCCGGATCGTCCGCCACGCCCAGGACCTCGACCGACTCCTCGGCCTTGTGGACAGCCCCTGTAACGGCCTCACCCTGTGCAGCGGCTGCCTGGGCGCCAACCCCGCCAACGACATCCCCGCCATTATCCGCCGCTTCGGCACACGCATCCACTTTGCCCACGTCAGGAACATCAAAATCGAATCCCCCGGTAACTTCCACGAGACCAGCCACCTGTCCTGCAACGGCAGCCTGGACCTCTTTGAAATCATGAAGGCCTACCACGACATCGGTTTCGACGGCTACATCCGCCCCGACCACGGCCGCATGATCTGGGGCGAAACCGCCCGCCCCGGCTACGGCCTCTACGACCGCGCCCTGGGCATCGCCTACCTCAACGGCCTCTGGGAAGCCATCACCAAGATGG
>JAITJW010000143.1 GCA_031278715.1 Treponema sp.
GTTTCAAGCCCCCGGAAGCATTGTCTCCATACAAACCGCTCTGCGGTTTCGGTTTGTATGACGGGAGCGACGGGGCTTGCCTTACGGAACTCAGCATCCTGCTTCGTTCCTCCAGGCGCCTGCGCCCCCTGCCGGCGTCATCCTGACGCCTTTTCCTCGTATTCACTCGGCGGGGGCTCCGTTTCAAGCCCCCTAAAGCATTGTCTCCATACAAACCGCGGAGCGGTTTGTATGACGGGAGCGACGGGGCTTGAACCCGCGATCTCCGGCTTGACAGGCCAGCGTGATAAACCAGCTTCACTACGCCCCCAAAGGTCCATATAAATTAATAGAGACGGAAAAAAAAGTCAAGTCAGCGCATTGCCAGGAGCAGCGCAGGGTGCTTTAGCTCCTTCAGACGATTTTTGACCTTAGGGCGTAGCCATAAGGTCTTGGGATATTACGCGCAAAGCACAACAAACTGCTGGCGTAAAGCAAGCGTGCTTGCCGTGGACGCCTCTCCCCCTGCAGGTCAAATTCAGGACCTGGCGGGGGTGTTCCCGCCGCCAGGACCGGGTACCTACATAACCGGTGTATACATCGGCCATGCTGCTCACAGGAGATCACTTGAAGATGTTTCCGCTTCTCCAGGCCGAAGGATCTCCCGGCCCTACCCATTGGTTAAGGGCAAAGCCCGCTTTAAGGCTTGTCGTGATGAATTTTTTCGCCAATTCGGCGGCGGCGGTAACGGAAAGACCCCTCGCAAGGCCGGCGGTAATTGCCGCGGAACTGGTACAGCCTGCTCCGTGGTTCCAGTTCGTCTTAATCAGTTCATCGTCAAGAGTCAAAAAATCCTTCCCGTCGTACAGAATGTCCAGCGCCCGATCCTGGCCGGGCAGTTTGGCGCCGCCCTTTATAAAGACATGCCGGGCCCCTTTCCCGTGGATAATCCGCGCCGCTTCCCGCATCTTTTCCAGGCTGTCGATACCCGCTAGTCCTGAAAGCTGCTCCGCCTCAAACAGGTTGGGCGTTACTACCTCCGTCAGGGGCAGCAGCTTTTCAGCGATGGCGCTGTTAAGTTCAGGGTTCAGGGCCTCCCCCGCGCCCTTGCAGACCATGACCGGGTCAAGGACATACTTGGCAATTTTGTACGATGTGATGTACTCCCGCGCGATCTCCACCGCGTAAAAAGTGCCGAGCATCCCCGATTTAACGGCGACAACTCCAACGCCCTTGAAGATCGTTTCAAACTGAGCCCGGAGGCCCCTTTCGTCCACCGGGAAGACCTTATGGGCCCAGCTGTTGTCCGGGTCCATGGTGGCAATAACCGTTACCGCGGCCATACCGTAGAGGCCGTACTCCTCAAATGTTTTTAAGTCTGCCTCCAGCCCGGCGCCCCCCGATGCGTCGGAACCGGCAATCGTTGCAATTTTGATCATAGCATTGTCTCCTACTTTACCTATCATATCATAACAGGCCACTGCGAACTCTTCTATACCGCTGCTTGACATTGCCGGGGCTTAAGTGGATAGCTTAAGTGGATAAGCTGTACGCAGTATTTACAGGAGGCCAGTCATCCGCTTCGGTTTTCGCGCTACCCGCTATGCCTGCTACTGCGGTTATGTGGTGCAGGCTATTGTCAATAACCTGGCCCCCCTTCTCTTTATCGTCTTTTCGGAAACCTACGGGATCTCCTACCGGGGCCTGGGTTCCCTGGTACTGATCAACTTCATGGTTCAGCTGGGGGTGGACGCCCTCTGCATTAAACTGGCAAATCCCATTGGCTACCGCCCCCTGCTGGTGGCCGCCCAGGTTTTCAGCGCCGCGGGGCTTGTCCTTTTGGGGGTTCTGCCCCTCTTTGTAAAACCGGTGTACGCCGCCCTGGTACTAGCCATTACGGTCTACGGATTCGGCGGGGGACTGCTGGAGGTCCTGGTGAGTCCCGTCGTGGACAGCATCCCAGGGGAAACGAATAGAAAACCCGCGGCCATGAGCCTTCTCCATTCGTTTTACTGCTGGGGGCAGATGGCGGTGATCCTTCTCTCCACTTTCCTGCTTTCCCTCTTTGGCCGGGGAAACTGGTATATTCTTCCCCTCATCTGGGCCCTGGTTCCCCTGGGGAATATGTTCCTTTTCATGCAGGTTCCCCTGACACCCATGCTGCCGGAAACACAGACCGTAAAGCTGCGGAAGTTTGCCGCCTCACCGGTCTTTTTTGTCTGCCTTCTCATGATGCTCTGCGCCGGGGCCAGTGAGCAGGCGGTGGCGCAGTGGGCCTCCCTCTTTGCGGAACGGGCCCTGGGAGTGCCGAAGGTTCTGGGTGATATTTTTGGCCCCGCGGTATTTGCCCTCCTTATGGGAACCGGACGCGTGATATACGGAATATGGGGCGTCAAGCTGCCGCTTTTTCCCTCCATGCTTTTTTGCGGCTTACTCTCCATGCTCTGCTACCTGGGGATTACGCTTGTCCCCCATCCCCTGGTCCAGCTGATCGCCTGCGGAATGGCCGGTTTTTCGGTGAGCATCATGTGGCCCGCCACATTCTCCCTTTCCAGCGCCCGTTTTCCCCTGGGCGGGGCCGCCTTGTTTGCCGTCCTGGCCCTTATGGGGGACCTGGGTTGTTCCCTGGGCCCCTGGATAACCGGCCTTGTAACGGATTTGGCGGCTTCAGGGGGCGTGTTTGGGACACTCAAAGGTCTTCTGGGCAGGGGAAGTTCCCCCCTTCAAATGGGGATACTGGTCTGTATCCTCTTTCCGTTTGTTTTTGTGATCACCGTGGTGCTTTTCATGAAGCGGGGCCGGCGTATATAAGCCCAGTTTTAGCAGCCATATACGCCGGTCCTGACAGGTTTACCCTTCAGACCGCCGGGTTTTTGAGTAGTAGCGGGCCAGTTTTTTCAGCGCCTCATCAATAGAGGATCGCTCTTCAAAGACAGATACCCCCGCAAGTTCCAGCTTTTTCCGGGCCGGAGGTCCTATCTGAGCGGTCAGTACCGCTGCGCAATCGGTAATGTCCCTGGCGATCCCCGAATGTCCCCCTTCCCCGTGGCTGGCGGCATTGCACCAGGGGTCTACCGCCCGTTTCTCTACCAGGGTACCGGTTCCGTCTTTTTCTATATCGTAGATGAGAAACCATGCAGCGTGGCCATAGTGCTGGTTAATCAAAACCCCGTCAGCGCTTGTAACCGCCACTCTCCAACTCATGGGCACCTCCGCACCAGGACCCTTGCGGTCCGATTAGTCATCCCACAGCCAGGTGGAGAGGTATCGTTCACCGGTGTCGGGGAGAACCGTAACGATAAGCTTCCCCTTGTTTTCAGGCCGCCTGGAAACCGTCAGAGCCGCTTCCAGCGCGGAACCGGAAGAAATACCCACCAGGATGCCCTCTTTTTTGGCAAGCAGCCGGGCGACAGTCCCCGCCTTACCATCGTCAGTCTGGTATATCTCGTCCACAACATTCTTGTCGTAAACCTGAGGCACAAAACCCGCGCCGATCCCCTGGATCTTGTGGGGACCGGGACTACCACCGGAAAGTACCGGACTGGCAGAAGGTTCCACCGCGATTATCCTGATACCGGGTTTTTTGGCCTTAAGGTACTTTCCCGCGCCGGAGATAGTACCCCCCGTCCCTACACCACCGATAAAAATATCAATTTTCCCCTCCGTATCGTTCCAGATTTCCGGTCCCGTAGTTTTTTCGTGGACCTCCGGGTTAGCCGGGTTGTTGAACTGCTGAGGGATAAAAGAATTAGGAATAGAGGCAGCCAGTTCCTCCGCCCGGGCGATAGCCCCCTTCATACCCTTGGCCCCCTCGGTAAGCTCAAGTTCCGCGCCCAGCGCCTTGAGGAGTTTCCGCCGCTCAATACTCATGGTCTCCGGCATAGTCAAGATGATCCGATACCCCTTAACCGCCGCCACATAAGCTAGGCCGATACCAGTGTTACCGCTGGTAGGTTCAATAAGGACCGTACCTTGTTTTATCCTGCCGCCCCGTTCCCCCGCCTCGATCAGCGCCAGGGCAATCCGGTCCTTAACACTGTGGAGAGGGTTAAAACTCTCCAGTTTGACGTAAACCGTGGCCCCCCCGTCGTTGATCTTGTTGATTTTCACCAGCGGGGTATTCCCGATGAGATCCGTAATTTTCTCTACCCGTGCCATAGTATCCTCCTGGGATATTTCCTAGTAAACTTATAGGCATTATATACAATATCTTAAAACTTTTGTCAAGGGGTACTGACAGAGCCTTCGATTCTTTTTTTGGGCGCATCGCCGCAGACCACCAAAAGTGGTCAGACCACCAAAAGTGGTCAAACTACCTCCGGTGGTCTGCGGCGACCGGGCTTTCCGCTCCAATCTTTTGGCTGCGCCAAAAGTATTTCCGCTTCAATCCCTTGCGCGTTCCGGAAGCGGTACATTGGGCCGCCTATTGGATCGTACAAGTGCTGCGAAGGCAGTACCGCTATTTTCTTTAGCGGCAGGGAATTACAAACACCAGCCCATCGATCAACGTATTGTATGATTTGCGTATTTGTGGTTTTTTGTCGGAGCGGAAAGCCCGGTCCCCACCGCAGGCGGGGATGCGCCCAAATATTACAGCTTCCCCTTTTCCTTTTTCGCGATAACGCGGTACATGAAGCCCAGAAACAGAAGCAGGAGCCCGGTAATGGACGCGATGATCTGCTTGTTCCCCAGGGACCAGCCCAGGAAATTCAGACGGAGGGAACCGCTGAGGGCTATGAAGACGCTTCCGCAGAAGAAACCCATCATGGCCATAAAGCTGTTAAAACCGGCGTAGAAGGCCAGGAACACGGTTCTTCCCCCTTCGGGGAGGCGGTAGAAGGGGAGGTTTGCGGTAACGATGCTTACGCCGGGGATTATCGAGAAGTAGTAGATCATGGCGATGGTGTACAGGACCGGATAGTTGCCGTGGTTCACGAAGGGGAGCATGAAGTAGTGAAGGGATACCAGCAAGAGGGAGATGGAGATGGTTGTGAACCAGGAGGTTTTCCGTATGATCCGGTTCCAGACGGGGACTACCAGGATCATGATGGGCAGTGAAAGAAAGGTAACGAAACCCAGGAAAGAGAAGGGGACAACCACCTCGTTTACCAGGTAGGAACTGTAAAACATACCGGGGATGTTGGCGAAGAAGCTGTAAAGCCCGGTGAGCAGGGCACAGATGGTAAATTCCCTGTTTTTAAGAGGCAGGAAGGGGTTGATGAGGGTCCGGGGCTTGTCATTTTCGGGCTCGTCAAATTCGTGGACATGGCAGTGGGCGTACAGTTCCAGGACCGCAAAACCAACGGCGATTACCCTGACCGCCGCGATGCCCCCGAAGAGGCTCCCCCGGTCCCGGAAGAAGTCCACGATATACCCGCAGAGGAAGATAAACAGGTAGATACAGATGTTGTTCAACAGGCTTAGGACTGAGAAAAAGTCCGCACGGGATTCTTCGGGAATTGAACGGATGTGAAGTACCGAATAGCCCGGGGCCGACAGCGCATTCACGAGGTTTGCGAAGATCGTGGCCGTAAGGAGAAGGCCCACCCTGAAACCGTCTTCGCCGGGCACCAGGGGGATAAGGCCGATAAGGACTATGAAGACGCCGTAGTAACATATCCGTGTAACCAGGAGGACCGGTTTTATACGTTTGAAATGGTTAAGAAGAAGCGGGCTTAGAATTTGAAAGATGTTACAGAACTGGATGAGGGTGGTAAGAACCCCCAACAGCACGTCACTTATGTGGAGTACCGCGTAGAGACCGACAAGGAAATTGCCCCCCGCCAGATTCCCGGCAACGTTGGCGGAACCGTTCCACAACAGGATATATTTTCGGGAGTGGGATTCGACGCTTTCACCTGAAACCAAGCGTTTAACCCATAGGGTCTTCCCGCCCAGTACCTTGAGAATACCGTCAAATTTTCGCCGCCGCCGGCTCGGCTTAAAAGGTATCCGGATACGTACATTGATACGCATACAATGCGCTTAACTTCTCACTTTAACTTTAGCAGTCCCTTAAGCCTGTGTCTAGCAGCCGCATTACAAACACCCCCTCACAAGGCCTTATGGCTACGCCATAAGGCCAGTGCAACAAACTACTAGTACTTGAACTCCGAATCTCCGATAAACTCCCTGAGGATGCTCTGGCCGGGCACATACTGAGGCGGAATGGAGGCGAAATTCTCCAGGAACGAGAGGAGTCGTACCGCCTCTCCGTATTCACGCTGGCCCGGCTTAACTGCCCGGAGCAGGCTGTCCGCGTAGTACTTGAGGACCGGCAGTTCGTAATCCAGGGCGGAGTTGAAGGCAGCGTCGGCGCTGTTTTGGAAGGGGAAGATGTGCTGCCGTTCCCCCCGCTGTACGCTGGCCCACATACCGATGGTCCAGGCGGCATCCTTGCCCCGGAACTGCTGATCCCGGACCATGCGCCGCAGAAGCCGGTTGTCGCTGGTGGGAATACGGTTATGATCATCCAGGTTAAGCTGGGTAAGGGCGGAGACGTAGAGTTTGAATTTAAGGGCAGGATCCACCTGCGGGGTAAGCGCGTCGTTAAGACCGTGGATACCTTCGATGATCAGCATGGTCCGCCGCTTCTCCATGCGGACCGTCTGGCCTTCCCCTTCTTTACGTCTGCCGGCCTTGAAGTCAAAAACCGGCAGTTTTACGTCTTTGCCCTCAAACAGTTCAAGAAGCTGCGAATTGAGGAAGGGGATGTCCAGCGCCTCAAGGCGCTCAAAGTCGCGCTTGCCCTCTTCGTCCAGCGGAATCTCCTCATTTTTCCGGTAGTAATCGTCAAGGCTTATGGCAACCGGCTTTATCCCCATAACCATAAGTTCGATGGAAAGCCGCTTCGCGGTGGTGGTTTTCCCGGAACTTGAGGGACCGGCGATAAAGACCGAACGGACCCTGTCTTTTTCCCTGTAGATTTTCTCCGCAATTTCCGCCAGCTTCCGCTCCTGAAACGCCTCGGCGATGCGGATATAGTCCCGGATGTTCCGCCGGGAAACCATGCCGTTTAGCTCTCCCACCGATCTGACCCCCACGATCCGGCCCCATTTTTTGTATTCTTCGTAGACTGAAAATATCAGCGGTTCATTGACAAAGGGCTCCAGATTCTTGCCTTTTCCAATCGCGGGGAAACGCAGCAGAAAACCATCGTTGTAGGGTTCCAGATCAAAGGCGGAAAGAAACCCCGTGCGGTTTACCAGAGGTTCTACAAAAATGTCCGTAAAAGTGCCGCATTTGTTTACCGCAACGGCGCTTTCGTTCCGCTGCTCCAGGAGCAGGGCGGTGTCGTCCTGTCCGTTGGACTTGAAGAGTTCAAGGGCCTCGCCATAGGCCATACGTTTTTTTTCAATCGGCAGGTCCTCCGCTACCAGCGCCAGCATGTCCTGTTTTAATTCCGCAAGATCCCTGTCGCTAAGACCACAGATCCGCGCAGCTACCGGCTGTGGGGCCGGCGCAGCTGACGGCGCAGCCGACGGCTGCGCCGATGTGAAGGTGTAGTAATAGCTGTTCCCCAGGGAATGACCGATGTAGAGTTTCTTTCCGGGGAAGGATCTTTTGGCGCTCATGGCCAGGAGAAAGGCCAGGGAACGGCGGTAGATCATCATCCCTTCGTGGCTCAGCAGGGGGACCGCTTCCAGGACGGCATTGATAGTAAGCTCCTGCGAAAGGGGGAGGATCTCGTTGTTTACCCTGACTGCGGCGATCTCCCCTGTCTGTTCAAATTTAGCCAGGAGGGAGTCCGCCCGGATTCCGTACGTATATTCCGATACTTCTCCCGGTTCCCCGGAAGGTTTCATAAAACGCAGTTTGATGGTTTCCATTACAGATCCCCAAGGTAGTCTTCGATAAGTTTTAACTTCAATTCTCTGAGCCGTCCGGTAATGGAAACCTTGTAAACGTGGGGATTGAGGAGCCGCTTGTAACTTGGGTCCAGGGAATCGAGGTCCAGGTTTACCCGTTCCCGAATTTCGGCCAGTCCGGTTTTCATTAAAATTGTTCCCCGTTCCATACGCGGTTTAAGAAGCGGTTCAGCGTTTCCCGAAATTTCGTGGTAGAAGTGCCGGTAATCGCCTGAAGGGTGCCAGAAGGCACGGCGGCTTTTCTTTTCCGGAATTTCTTCCCCCTGTTCGTCTACAAGGGTAAGTACATCCACCACAGCCATACCCTGGGGGTCCTTGATCCGCCAGACCTGTTTGATCCCCGGATTGGTGGTTTTTTCGGGATTGTCGGAAAATTTTATGGCCGGGAGCAGCTTTCCGTTTTCGTCTTCGCGGGCGGCAAGTTTGTACACCCCGGTAAAGGCCGCTTCGGTACCGCCGGTTACCATCTGGGTACCTACCCCCCAAAAGTTGATTGGGGCCCCCGCCTCCCGCAAAGTATGGATGATATGTTCATCCAGATCGTTGGAAACCGTGATGGTGGCCTGGGGGAAGCCCGCATGGTCCAGCATTTTTCGCACTTCCACGGAAAGGTAATGAATATCCCCGGAATCCAGGCGTACCCCAAAATTATGACCCTGGGCGGCCAGTTCCCGTCCCACTTTGATGGCGTTGGGGGTTCCGCTTTTCAGCGTGTCGTAGGTGTCGATAAGAAAAACGGCGCGATCCGGGTATATCCGGGCATAGGCCCTGAACGCCTCCTCCTCACTGGGGAAACTCATGATCCACGCATGGGCCATAGTTCCCAGGGTAGGTATACCGTAGAGCTTTCCCGCCAGGGTGTTGCTGGTCCCGCCGGCCCCGCCGATAAAGGCCGCACGGGAAGCGGATATGGCCCCGTCCGACCCCTGGGCGCGGCGCAGCCCGAATTCAAGAACAAACCCCTTGCCGCTGGCAAGGTACACACGGGCGGTTTTCGTGGCGATGAGGCTTTGAAAATTCACCGTATTGAGGATCAACCCTTCCAGTATCTGACATTCGATAAGATTACTGTCCACCCGGATCAGGGGTTCGTGGGGGAAGATCGCGGAACCTTCGTCCATTGCCCAGATGGAACCGGTAAAACGGAAACGGGAAAGGTAGTCCAGAAAATCCCCGTCAAACATGTTAAGTCCCTGCAGATAGGCAATATCATCCGGTGAGTAGCGGAAGGCCGCTATCCTGTCCAGGAGATCCTCCAATCCCGCGAAGATCGCGAAACCCGATCCAAAGGGCTGCCGACGGAAGAACATCTCGAAAACTGCCCGCCGGTTGATCTTCTTCTTCCAGTACCCGTGGGCCATCGTAAGGGAATAAAAATCCGTGAACAGCGCGGAACTGTCCGTTATCCATGCGTTATTACTCATACAACAGGCTGCTAGACCCCCATGACGATGCCGGTTGAAGGGGTAAGCGTTATACCGGCGCTTTTCATTCTGTCCAGGGCCGCCTCGACAGAACCGGCCGGAAAGCCGACCCCCCGGATCGCATCACTCAGGACCAGGGTGGTAAAACCGAGGGCCGCCGCGTCAAGGGCACTGTACAGGACGCAGTAATCGGTGGCAAGCCCCCCCAAAAAGACTGTAGTGATACCCAGGGACCTGAGGTAGCCTTCAAGTCCTGTGGGAGTACGGCGGTCGTTTTCAAAAAAGGCCGAGTAGGAATCCAGCGACAGCCGGAAACCTTTGCGGATAATAAGGCTGACGGGCCGGAGATCGAGTTTTTCGTGGAAATTGGCACCCCAGGTTCCCTGGACACAGTGGTCCGGCCACAGGGCCTGGGAACCTGTTCCGGGGAGATCCACCGTTTCCCCCACGTTCTTTCCGGGATGGGCAGCGGCAAAGGAAACATGCCAGCGGGGGTGCCAGTCCGCGGTGGCCAGGACCCTGGCCCCGGAAGCGGCAAAGGACAGGGCAAGGAGGTTCAAAGGTTCGACAACTTCATCCCCCTTTTCCACCGCCAGCGCGCCGGGGGGAACTTGTTCCCCGGAGGAACGCGTGTAAGAGGGACAAAAATCGTTCTGTACGTCAATTTCGATAAGCACGGCCGTTGCCGGGTTGATCAGCATGGATACCTCCTCCTCAATACTAACAGTTTGTTCCAGTTCAGTGCAACAAAGACCAGGGATACAGCGCTAATTCTCAGTTTCAGGCATGAAACGGCGCCTTGAAAAATCTGGCGGGCTCCTGTCGGAGGGAACACCCACACCGGGTCCTAAACTTGACCCATAAATGGGAAAGGAAGTCTGTCCATAATGTGTCTACATTATGGACAGAGTCTATCTATCCGGCAGGCTTATTTTCAAGTTCCGTGATACAGGTTTCCAGATCGGATGCAGCTTCACATATAGCGGCGGCATCTTTGCCATTGACCGCTTTTTTTGCCGCCTTAAGCGGTTCCTTGAACGCTTCCCGGTATTTCTTAAACTGTTCTTTGTCCTTGTTTTTTATGGCGGTTTGTTCCAGTTCTTCAGCCCGCAGTATCAGGGCATGGAGTTTTCCCCGCGCCTCCTGGTCTTTGCGGAATTGGGCGTCCTCTGCAGCATACTGCTCGGCGTCATGTATGGCCGACTGTAGTTCCGCTTCGCTCATATTGGAAGAGGCTTCAATGGTAATTTCCTGGGCCTTTCCGGTTTTTAGATCTTTTGCGCTTACATTCACGATGCCGTTGGCATCGATGGTAAAGGTAACTTCAATTTGGGGAACTCCCGCCATAGCCCGCTGTATGCCCTTTAGCCGGAACTTACCCAGGCTTTTATTCTGGTTCGACCGGGGACGCTCCCCCTGCAAAACGTTTATTTCTACCGAAGGCTGAAAGGGAGCGGCGGTGGTAAAAATCTGGCTTTTTGAAATGGGAATCGTGGTGTTCCGTTCAATAACACGGGTACACATACCCCCCACCGTTTCAATGCCCAGGGACAGGGGAGTAACATCAAGCAGGAGCAGGCCGGTTACTTCCCCAATCAAAACACCGGCCTGTAACGCCGCGCCGATTGCCACACATTCATCGGGATTAATGCCCTTAAAACCGGGTTTCCCGGTGATATGCGCTATCTTTTTTTGTACGGCAGGAACCCTGGTCGAACCGCCGACCAGCAGCACCTTGCCTATTTGCTCTTTCGTAATATGAGCGTCCTCCATAGCCTGCAGTACCGGAGTTTCCGTTGCGTCCACCAAATGGGAAGTCAGTTTATCAAACTGCGCCCGTGACAGCGATACATTCAAGTGCAGAGGAGAACCCTTAGCTTCACAAAGATAGGGCAGGTTGATCCGGGTTTCTTCGGAAGCCGAAAGTTCTTTTTTTGCCTGTTCCGCCGCTTCTTTTATACGGAGCATGGCTACGGGCTCTTTACGCAGATCAACGCCGGTTTCCCGTTTGAATTCCGCCGCAAGGTATTCTGTTACGCAGGCGTCGAAATCATCCCCCCCAAGGCGGTTATTCCCGGCGGTGGCGCATACTTCTATGACGCCGTCTTTTATATCAAGGATCGAAACATCAAAAGTCCCGCCCCCCAGGTCGAACACCAGCGCCTTTTGGCGTTCTTCTTTGTCAATGCCGTAGGCCAGCGCCGCCGCGGTCGG
>JAITJW010000162.1 GCA_031278715.1 Treponema sp.
ATGGCGTACCTGGCGATAGAAGCCTTGCCCACATAATCCAGGTCACGGGCTTCAAGTTTTTCTCCGCGGACCGAAGCGGAACTAAGCTGGGTTTCGGTAAGTACCAGCCTGCGCTCCACACGGGAGGCCAGTTCATTTCGCTCCGGTACGGAAAGGGTACGGCTGTTCAGCACCCGGTGGAACCGCGTTTTCAAAGATTCTGCCTCGTTGTCCCCACGCGGGGGAACCTGCCCCACAGCCCCCTTCACCATCACCTCCATCATAGCAGAGCCTTCGGCATCCCGATACCCTGCAATCTGCCTTTTCAGATCCGGAAAGGGATTACGGATCCCACTAAGGTCAAAAGACGATACCCTTCCGACATTTCTGCCCCATTCTGTTCCCTGCTGCCCTCTGTGGCGGGTGAATATATCCACCCCGGCTTTATGCAGGGCTTCCGCCACCTGGTCCCCCGAATCAAGCAGGTACAGCCCCGGCGCCAGTTCCTGCCGGATCAGGCTTGCCAGGGGTTCGGCCTCCGCCAAGTAGCGCCGTTCCGGGGAAAGGGCCAGGACGGCGCCCTCAAACAGGGAAACCTCGGCAGAACGTTTTTCCCAATCCTGCAGGGTCCACAACAACGATGTCTCCAGGCGGTTCCCCGAAAGCCGGGCCAGAAGTTTCCCCATGTCCGCTGCGCCAAGGCCCCATTCAAAACCCCGCAGACAGGATTCACGGGTTATTTCAAAACGGAAAATCCGGCCGGTCTCCCGTATCGTCGTAAAAAAGGCCAGGGTCAGGGCATCGGTAAATTCAATACCAGGATACACCAGACAGAAAAGAGGGGCATCCAGTACCAGGACCGGCATACCCGGCCCTGTAGAGGTATCCCATCCCATGGAAACACCGGGTTCTACGGGAGTACCGTACCCCACAGAACTTCCCACTGAGGCCGGAAGACTATAGCCCTGGGGTGTACCGCACAGCAGACCTGTCTGTACCAGTACCGCGCAAAGGGCGGCGGTATTGACTGCCGTAAAACCTGGGATCAAAGTAAACGTGGAGGATAGGGTCCTCTGCGATTCGGCGGCGCCGGGTACCATGCCCTGGTTCTCCTCCTGTCCCGGCAGCCTGTTGCAAAAGAGAATACGGTGCAGGCTTTGTACCGGATAAAGACGGCCGGGACTTAGGGAATCCAAAAATCTGTCAACAAGCCGGGCCACATCACGTATCCTTCCCCGGAGTAATTGGGGCTCCGGCGCAAGATCCGTCCCCAGGTAGAGTCCCGCCGCCCAGTAGATCAGCCGCTGGCGGGGTTCAAGATTACCAAAGGCCTCCAGGGCACGATCCTCCGGTTTCAGGGCTTCCCCTTCCGGGCCCGGCGCTGATACCGGGACTCCGGACGGATCTTCCGGTAAAACCACAGCATCCGGTGAAGCGGAACGGCACAGGCCAAGGTAGAGGAGTCCCCGGATCGCCTGTTCCAGATCGACGCCGGGGAATATCCGCCGGCCGGAATCCTGGACCTTTTTACGCAGGTGGTTTTCCGCCCGGCGGCCTTCGGTCCTGAAAATGTTCCCTTCCTCCCGAACAAAAGAAATAAGGGCCGCAAAAAAACGGTCATCAAGTGAAAGCTCCCCCTGGCCAGCGGTATGATCCTCTGCGGCTTCAAGGGGCAGGGAGGGGAAGACCTTCGACATATCCTCTGCAATGGGTGTAAGCACAGGTTCCAGCACCGGATTCAGGCCAAGACGGAGTACACCATCCTCCCGGTAACGGTAAAGGATGAACCGTTCCTCCAGGTTAAGCAGAAGGGAGGGAATCCCCATACCGTCCCCGGCAAAGAACTGTTCAAGTTCCGCCGCCGTGGGATTCCCCAGCAGGGCTACCGCTGCGATAACCTGGGCATCCACATCATCAATGTAAGCGGCAATGTTCCGGCGAATATCTTCCCGCGAAAGAAATGCCGCCAGATCGGAAAGAAGATTCTGCTTATTGAAAGGGGTTTTTACATGCCCAAAGATGCTCCGCAGAAGATCAAAAAAAACATCTTCCGGCAGAGTCATCATCGCAGACTTCCATTGGTCCCAATCGTGAAAAATTCCCATCAGATAGCCCAGTGCTGGATGGAGTACTTGTATCCCTGCTCCGCCAGGAACTTTTGCCGGTTGGCGGCAAAGTCCTCTTCTACGGTATAATGGGACACCAGTGTGTAGAACCAGGCGTTTCTGCCGCCCTTGGGCCGCAGAATCCGTCCCAGCCGCTGGGCCTCTTCCTGCCGGGAGCCGAATGACCCGGAAACCTGAATCGCACAGGAAGCGTCGGGAAGATCAATGGCAAAATTGGCTACACGGGACACGACAATCACCCGGACTTCCCCCTTCTTAAAGGCGGCATAGATCCGTTCCCGTTCAGGGTTCGCCGTCTTTCCGGTAATCAGGGGAACCTTAAGAAGCCGGGCCAGGGATTCCAGTTGGGAAATGTACTGACCAATCACGAGGATCTGATCCTCGCCGTGGTTTTCCACCAGTTGCCGGACCGCATCTTCTTTAAGGGGATTTTCACTGGCAATACGGTACTTTTCCCGTGGAGAGGCCACCGCGTAGGGTATCTTGAGGTTCTCCGGCAAATCCAGACGGATTTCCGTACAGACAGCCTCCGCAATCCAGCCTTTACCTTCCAGATCCTTCCAGGGTACGTCGTAACGTTTGGGCCCCACCAGGCTAAAAACGGCGTCTTCCGCGCCATCTTCCCGAATCAGCGTGGCCGTCAGCCCCAGGCGCCGTACCGCCTGAAGCTCCGCGGTTATCCGGAACACCGGAGCCGGCAGCAGGTGTACCTCATCGTAAATGATAAGTCCCCAGGCACGTTCCCGGAACAAATGGAAGTGGGGGAAATCTCCCTCCTTGTCGGGCCGCCATGTGATAATCTGGTAGGTGGCAATAGTAACAGGGGCCACCGACTTGGAATCTCCGGTGTACTCCGCGATGTTCTCCGGTTCCAGATCGGTTTTATCGAGGAGTTCTTCGATCCACTGATGCACCGCCGCCACATTGGTAGTAAGTATCAGGGTATTGGTTTTAAGAAGGGACATAACGGCCATGCCCACTACGGTCTTTCCGGAGCCGCAGGGCAGTACAATGACCCCGTAACCCGTACCGGGGCCGCCATCCCCGTAAACCGAAGCGGCTGCATCTACCTGGTAATCCCGTGGGGCAAAGGGCCGGCCGGAACGGCTGGTCTGCCGCAGATCCACAGGCAGATCCTCCCCCTTGGCAAAGGGGGCCTCGTCCCGGACCGGCCAGCCCAGACGGATCAGCTCCCGCTTCACCGTACCCCGGTCAATAAGCCGCAGGGAAAAAACGCCTCCCGTCCCGCCTGTCCCCGCTGGCCGAAGGTACTTTCCCAACGACACAGCCGCCGCAATTTCCCTGGCAATAAGCTCATCGTTACAGAGCAGAAGCAACGTATCCGCCACAGCCCTTGTTCCTGTGGCCGGTTTTGTTCCGGCGGCCGGTAATCCGTCAGCCCCTGGCGTTTTACAAGCCGGCGAATCGGCGGCTACCATCCGTATCTTCCCGTAACGAGACATGGTATCGGCAAAACTCTCCAGAACCCCGGAAGGTATCTCATAACGGCTGTACGCGCTAATAGCGGCGGTAATATCCACAGGGGAAAGCCCCGCGCTGGCGGCATTCCACAGGGAAAGGGGGGTAATCCGGTAGGTATGGATATGTTCCGGGGACTTTTCCAATTCCGCGAAGGGCATTATCGCAGCCCGTGCCTCCCCTGCACCCGCTGCATGTACATCAAGAAGCAGGGTACGATCACTTTGCACAATCAAAGGTTTAAGTAGACCGGACTTTTGGCCTGCCCTATCCGGAGATCTCGTAGACATATCCCTATGAGTATAGCAAAAAAGCGGGAAATTGCCATACAAACCGGGTTCTTTAGCGCAATTCGCAATCCGTGGTTAGATTTAGCGTGGCACAACGCGTGATCTTGACCCCCCCGGAACCCCATGATACGATAAAAACAAGCTTCCGGGTCCTGTAGCTCAGTGGATAGAGCGGCCGCCTCCTAAGCGGCAGGTCGGCCGTCCGATTCGGCCCAGGATCAACGTAACTCGTTATCTATAAGAATCGCCGATCAAAGGCCTTGTCGAAATTATTGGCCAGATTTGTTGTAGCGATAAGAAAACCCTCAAGATTTTCAATTTCAATGCCAGAAAACGTTTTACTTCCTGCTCTGCATCAGGCAGAATCGCTTTTACCGACTGAGGAAGATCAATGGTTAAGTGGTATGAATCCACCATGGATAAAGTATAGCCCCTTGAGCTATTCCCAAAACTCGGTTAGTTTTGGGAAAACCTCCCTTATTTATCAGTTATAAAGTTGCCGCATCGCCGCGCCTATTGGCGAATATATGGTTCGCCAAAACCGAGGGCCCTAACTCTTTCCCTGGTCCGGGCCAGGTCTTTTTGATCGACCTCCGGAATCACGACCCGGGTCAGGTCCTGGTAACACTCGTAGAGGGGAGTAAAACCTCCCCGCTCAAGGGCCGCGTAGGCAAGGGCGGCGTTTTTCTGATCCCGAAAAGCCCCAACTTGAATGGTGTAATAGTTACCGGGAACACGGTTCTCCCTGACGCTTGAAGCGGCGGAGGAAACAGTACGGACACCGGCGCCGGTAGTACCGGCAGGAGCGGATCCCCCCATAATTAATACTACTTTTATGGAATTCGGATCTTCCTCTTCCTGATCAAGTGATGAAATCACCGGAACCGGGGGGGATTCCGGAGGGCCGGTGAAGGTAGACTTCTCTGCGGGTTCCAGAAAAATTACGGTTTCCGAAAGATTCTGATCTTGAGTATCCCCCTCCGGCGCCGGCTCCCCGGCAAAATTTCCGGGCTTGGGGGCTTCGCTTACAGCCGGAACATTGCCCGCCGGGGGTCCGGCCTCCAAACCGGACTGATCAATGTCCTGCCGGACAGCCGGTGAAGACGGTGTAGATTGTACCGGCTCTTCCGGAGGCTCCGCCTTGGCCACGGCCTGATCCGCCGCTTGTACCGGGTCACCTGCCGGTGGGAGTACAGCCATAGACGGGGCTGCTTCATCCACAGGCGCCGCTTCGTCTGCAGGTTGCGCCGCTTCATCTACAGGCTGCGCTACCTCGTTTAGAGGGGGCGCAGTCTCGTCTGCGGGCGGTACCGTCCCGTTTACCGGCTGGACCGGATCATTCACCGGCGGTACCGCCCCGTTTACCGGCTGGACTCCGTTATTCGGACCGG
Source organism: Treponema sp. (assembly GCA_031278715.1). Classification (GTDB taxonomy): domain Bacteria; phylum Spirochaetota; class Spirochaetia; order Treponematales; family Breznakiellaceae; genus JAISFT01. Next base: position 5,266 of record JAITJW010000162.1, read on the forward strand.
GCTGCGGTATCTGAGGGGACGGAACCTGCGCCAGGGCGGGATTCTGTTCAACAAATGCGGAAGAATTTTCCACCGGCTGGGCCGGTGGACTGTCCAGTTGAATCCGGGTTTCACCAACATCGGAGAAAACTGTCTGGTAGTAGATCAAAAGATGGGGCCGTGCCCCGGTCAAAGCAAGGGGAACCCGTCCTTCCTCAGACTGCTCGATAGCAAACTCCAGATCGTACCAATTTTTTTCACGATTCAGAACAAACCCCAGGGTAATCAGGCGCTGGGGATAGACAATCTCAAAAACATCCCCCTCCTGACTGATACTGCCCAAATATCCCTCATCATCTTTGGAAATTCTGCTCTGATTCAACAAAGAACCGCCCTCTTTGAAGGTCAGAATCGTGATCGTCTGCCCGTCCTGGGGGGAAAGAAGCTCCTGCGCCGTTTCGGGTTCCAGGTTCAGGGTCTCTAACTCCAAAGACGACACCCCGGCCCTGTCCCGTACCAGGACAATATTGACGGAGGTGTAATAGCGTATCTCACCAAACAGATGTTCTTTTTTTTCTTTCCTGATTTGGTTTACGATATGCGGGGTAATGGGTACCCGAATAGCGTCTTTGTACAGAGTCTTCAGACGGTCAATTTCCTCGCTTCCGTCCCCATTTGCGCCTGAATAGACGGGTTCCACTGTTTCGCATGCCCCAAAAAGAGCGGCAAACACACAAAGTAGTAAAGCCCTGGCAAAACGTTTCATCTGATACCTCCTGATCCCAGCCCACTTTCCGCGGGAGACAGCCAAAATCCGCCGCCTGATCAGCCGTAACGCCCTCCCTTCGTCGTCCAACCAATATTCTATATGGCTGGCCGGATATTTGTCAATGTTGCGTTGACAGGGGAACAAGGTGCGTGATATTTTCTTTTTCGATAGAAGCCAGCGGTTCCGCTCGTCGAATATCACCGCGTACAGGAGGAATTATGAAACCGGAATACCGATGGATGGGTATCCTTAGAGAAAAATGCGAATCCCTCATCTACGGCTGCCGGATTACCGCAGAAGACGGTACTACCCTGTACACCCCTGATAATAGCAAGGCTTACAATGCCCAATGGGTACGGGACTTTGAATACATGGTTGAGTATGCCGGAGAATACATACCTGTTTCCAACCTGGAAAAGTCCATCCGTTATTTTCTTGTCCGTTTACGCGAAGACGGCTGGGTTCCCGATAGGGTTGATGCCAAGGGACACCCCGTGTATTCTGCGGGCCCGGAGGCAAGCCCGGCAGGGCTTGCCAATCTTGATAACGGTCCCTTTTTGATCCTCCTGGTAAATGAATTACTGAGAAATCAGGACTTCCGCCGGGCCAGGGAATTCTTTACCGAATGGCGTTCTGCCCTGGGGCGCTGCCTTACGGTGCTTCCCTACAGCAGTAACGGACTTATATACAACGATCCCCAGGCGATCCATTCTCCCTATGGATTTACCGATCTGATCGGAAAAACCGGTGAATTATTTAAGGAGTCCCTGTTATGCTGGCGGGCTTTCCGTTCCCTTGAAAGTATGGACAAAGATTTCGGTGACGGATCAGAGGCCGGGGAATATGCGGCAAGGGCAAAGGATATCGAAAATTCCATAGGAAAACTTTATGATGAAACCCAGGGTATGTTTTTAGCCGCCACGGAGGACTGCCGTCAGATAGACATCTGGGGCAACGCCTATATGCTCTATATCGGCTTCCCCTGCGGGAGCAAAAAGGCCGAAACCATTGTCCGTTGGTTCATTAAAAACCAGGATAACTATTTTTACTACGGATGCGTGAGGCATCTTCCCAAAGGGGAGTATTGGAAGCGGTTCCTCCCTGAGGGAACGATGGTGGAAAAAGAAACCTACCAGAACGGCGCCTATTGGCTTACCGCCAGCGGATGGCTCATCTGGTGTATTGCCCAACAGGATCCGCAGGCTGCCGCAAAAGCATTTACCCAATGCCTTTCCTGGTCCGTAGATAACGGATTTTATGAGTGTATTAATGTGAATTATACAAAACTGGATAATTATGTCGTCAGCGGTACAAACCTTTTTGGCGCCCTCAAACGCCTGCTGCGGGAAAACAATACCTCTTTTATCAGTGAAACGGAGCGGCTTTTACACGGTAAGTTTCAAGCCCAATAATCGTGGTTTTTGTGGCACAAAGCGACACAAAAACTTATACGGCCAAATGGCGTAGCCCTTTGGCCAGTACAACAGGCTGCCAGGTACGCTGTTAAATCACCTCCAGGTAGTCCTTGTCCGGCAGCGCCGGGAAGGGAGCAGCGGGCAGGGTCTGATACCAGTACGCCACCGACGCGATATCGTCCTGCAAGGGCAGATAGCGCCCGCCTTCACGCCAGCCCAGGGCCTGTATGCTTACTTTGAGATCCTGTTCAAAACG
>JAITJW010000166.1 GCA_031278715.1 Treponema sp.
ATGCAAACCATACTGTACGCCAATGGCGCGGTAAACGCGATTGGGCTTGACGGCGGTTCTTCGACCAGCATGGTCTACCGGGGGGAGCTGGTAAATACTCCGTCCGAAGGAGAAGCCGGACGGCTGTTGCCGAGTGCGATCATTTTTAAATAATAGACTGGCGCGGTTCCGTTTCTGTGGTATACTGTGATCGGCGAAAAGCGCCGCGCTGATTACGGATGGTGTATATCCGGCATGTTGGAGGGGTATCGTGAAAAACACAAAATGGGGCCGGGCGATTCAGGACAATGTTTCATCCTACATTTTTCTTGTTCCCTGGCTGGCAGGATTCTTTGTTCTCACGTTCTATCCCATGATCTATTCCCTCTACCTGTCCTTTACGCGCTACAACATACTTGAACCGCCCAGGTGGATTGGAATACGGAATTTCTTTATCATGTTTATCGGTAACGCGGAATTCCCCCGGGACGAACGGTTTCTTAATTCACTGTTTGTTACGTTTCGTTTTGTGTTTATCGGTGTTCCCCTGAAATTAATTTTCGCCCTGGCAATAGCCATGCTGATGAATCAGAAACTTGCCCTTATCTCCGCCTACCGGACCGTCTACTATATCCCTACCCTTCTTGGTGGTTCTGTGGCAATAGCGGTGCTGTGGCGGAGGCTCTTTGCCGGGGACGGCGCCGTTAATGCCATTATCAGGCAGATAACAAACGGCGCCGTAGACCCGCCGTCGTGGATTTCAAATCCGGCGTTTTCCCTTTATACGCTCATACTTTTGGCGGTATGGCAGTTCGGTTCCCCCATGATCATTTTTCTTGCAGGCCTTAAACAGATACCGCATGAGTACTACGAAGCCGCAAGTGTTGACGGAGCGGGAAAAACCAGACAGTTTGTTTTCATAACCCTGCCCTGTCTTTCGCCGGTGATCTTCTTTAACCTGGTAATGCAGATGATCAGTGCCTTCCAGTCTTTTACCCAGGCCTACATTGTCTCAGGCGGCAACGGGGGTCCGGTGGATTCCACGATGTTCTACAGCTTGTACCTCTATCTGCAGGGGTTTGCCTGGGCGGAAATGGGTTATGCCGCCGCTATGGCCTGGGTACTTCTTGTTATTATTGCGGTGCTGACGGCCCTGACTTTCAGGGGTTCAAATTCTCTTGTCAGCTACGGGAGCGGCGAATGAAAAAGCGGAATTCCGTTAAAGGGCTGGTAAAATCCGGCGTTTCGAATCTTTTTATCATGGTTTTGGGGTTCGCGATGCTTTACCCTGTCATCTGGCTTATCATGGCGTCTTTCAAGGAAGGCTCGCAGATATTCAGCGATCCCAGCCTGCTTCCCAAGACATGGACCCTGCAAAATTATATAAACGGGTGGGCCGGTATTGGTATTGTGCCGTTCAGCACTTTTTTTGTCAATTCTTTTATTATTTGCGGTTTATGCATCGCGGCCAACGCGGTTTTCTGTTCCCTTACCGCCTATGCCTTTGCCCGTCTGCAGTTCAAGGGGAAAAAATTCTGGTTTGCCGTTATGATGCTCACGCTGATGTTGCCGGGGCATGTTACCACAATTCCGCGGTATATCATTTTTCGCTCTTTCGGCTGGGTTAACACTTTTCTGCCTTTCATTGTGCCCAAACTCTTCGCTACCGACGCGTTCTTTGTGTTTCTTCTGGTACAGTTTATCCGCAGTCTGCCCAAGGACATGGACGAGTCCGCCCGCATTGACGGGTGCGGAAAATTCGGCATATACGTGAGGATCATCATACCGTTGAGTATACCGGCTATTATAACGACCGTACTTTTCACATTTCTGTGGACATGGGACGACTTCTTTAACCAGATGCTCTACCTTAATTCGCCGGAACGGTACACTGTTCCTATGGGCCTGCGTCTTTTTCTGGACAGCTCCGGCGTGTCATCATGGGGTTCCATGTTCGCCATGTCAACGCTGTCCCTGGTCCCCTGTTTCGTACTTTTCTTTTCGTTGCAGAAGTACTTTGTTCAGGGGGTCGCCACCACGGGTATCAAAGGGTAGTCTACCCTTTATATTATAGTTATGGAGGTTGGTATGAAAAAAGCCACACTTATCCTGATCGCTCTTATGACAACGGGAGCGATGCTCTTTGCCGCCGGGACGCAGGCCAGGTCCCGTACTGTTCCCACCGGTTCCACCGCTATACGCTGGTCGTTCTGGGGTGGTGAGAGCCGCATTAAAAACACCCAGCTGGTAATCGACAGGTTTACCGAAACTACGGGTATTATTGTCGCTGCCGAACCTGCTCCCGGAACTGCCGAGCATTTTAGCAAATTCAAGACGCAGTTTGTCGGTGGTAATGCTGCGGACATCGTTCAACTGGGGGGCGATTTCTCCAACCTGCAGGTTGACGATGTGGGAACGGTCCTTCTCCCCCTGGACGATTTTGTGCGGCAGGGTATCATCGACCTTTCCAAGGTGGATGCCGCGGCGATAGCCGGCGGCACGGTAAACGGGCATCTGTACGCCCTGCCCCTGGCGGCCAATATGCCCAGCATCGTCTACAACCGATCCCTGCTTGAAAGGATCGGCGCCCCCCTGCCCAAGGTGTCAATGACCTGGGACGAATTTTACGACTGGCTTGTGGCGGTCAAGGCAAAACTTCCCGCCGGGGTCTACGCCTTTGCCGATAACAGCGCCAATTCCGATCAATCGTATTTCTTTGGGTATTGGAGCCGTGATAACGGTACATCCCAATGGGACGGCGTTAGATCCCATCTTACCGCCGCGGATGCCCAAAAGTACCTGGACATGTGGGGGGGGTTACGGAGTGACGGGCTTATTCCCCCCGCGGAAACAGCCGCCGACTATGATGAACTGAACGAGTCCACTTCGTCGCTTATTGCCGGAAAGGTGGCGGCCTGTATTCTCTGGTCAAACATGCTTGTCAACTACCAGAGGGCAACTCCCGATACCCTGGACCTTATTGAACTTCCCAACGCGGCGGTAACCAATGCCCTGTGGGGTCAGATGAGTCAGATGATGGGTATTAACAAAAATTCCAAAAACCCCGAAGCGGCAGCCAGGTTCATCAACTACCGGGTAAACGATCCGGGTGTGTGGAAAACTATGGGCGCCGACCCCGGTACCCCGGTAAATTCCGACTGCCGTGTCGCAGTTCCCAGCGATCCTGTAACCGACAGGATCAACGTCTACCTTAACGTGGCAGGCCAGCACGCGACCGCCAGGGACCCGAACATCCCCGGCGACTCTCAATGGGGTCAGGGATTTTACCTGATAGCCCAAAACGTGGCATACGGACGGCTTACGAGCGCCCAGGCCGGACAGCAGGTGGTGGAACTTATAGCACGGTTAACCCGTTAAACGTCCAGTAGCCTGTTGCGCTTGTAGTTTTTGGCGCCACTTTGTGCCGCAAAAACCATAAAACCCACAAGTGTGACAGGCTGCATTGGAGAAATTTATGGCTCGTCATGAAAAAGATCGGATAATTTTAAGGGAACTGGCATCCAGGGTGGCGGAAATCGCTGCCCTTCCGGTGCAGGAAGAAAAGCGCCGTCTCTGGCGTCGTCTCAACGGACTTAACCCTGAGCGCCCTATGGTAACCATCGATCAGGTCTGCTGGAATGAAATGGACATAGACGGCAAACTGGCCCTCCGGTGCGAAGACAAGGAGTGCCGGGACTACGAGGCCGCCTTCCGCCGCCTTCTTTTCCAGTGGGAATACTTTCCGGTAGATATGGTGGTAGAACCGTTTATCAAGGTATACCGGGCCGTGCACAACAGCGGGTTCGGCGTTACAACCAGGGAGCATACCCTGGCCACCTACGAAAACGCCGATGTCCTTAGTCATAAATTTGAAAACCAGTTCAATTCGGTAGACGATGTCATGGGCAAGGTGAAAATCCCGGTTATCACCCACGATGCTGCGGAAACAAAACGCCGGCTGGAAACCGCCCGCTGGCTTTTTGACGGCATCATGCCTCTGCGGGAAGAGGGGGTTGACCCCTACCTGTCAATCTGGGATCCCATAGCTACCTGGATGAGCGTGGAAGGGGCCCTGTACGGCCTGGTGGACAAGCCGGAGATGATGCACGCCCTGGTAAAACGTATGGTTGAGGGCTATATGTCGGAACTGGATCAGCTTGAGGAACAGGGGCTCCTCTGCCACAGCCAGGCCCTGATCCACTGTACCGGCGCCTTTACCGATGACCTCCCGGCGCCGGGCTTCAATCCCGATAAACCCCGGACAAAAGACATCTGGATGTTCGGCCTTGCCCAGATGTTTTCCACCGTATCCCCGGCCATGTTTGATGAATATGAAATTGACTATATGATGCCCATCTTCGAGCGTTTCGGCCTGGTCTACTACGGCTGCTGCGATCCCCTGGACGGCAAAATGGCGGAAGTGCGGAAGATACCCCATCTGCGTAAAATTTCCATGAGCCCCTG